>JBOIDB010000042.1:0-8360 GCA_050740235.1 Gammaproteobacteria bacterium | reverse complement strand
ATGGCGCTCGCGCCCTGTCACGCGTTCTTCCAGTTTTATGTGGCGGGGCAGCGACTTTCCTGCCAGGTCTACCAGCGCAGCGCGGACATTTTTCTCGGCGTGCCGTTCAACATCGCCTCCTATGCTTTGTTGACGCACATGCTTGCGCAACAGTGCCAGCTGGAGCCCGGCGAGCTGATATGGACCGGCGGCGACTGCCATCTGTATCTCAATCACCTCGCGCAGGCGGATGAGCAGCTTTCGCGCGAGCCTTTCCCGTTGCCCCGGCTCGAGATCAGACGCAAGCCGGCTTCGATATTCGATTACGCGTTCGAGGATTTCGAGCTGCGCGGCTACCGGTGCCATGCGCCCATCAAGGCGGCCGTCGCAGTGTGATGCTCTCCATCGTCGTCGCGATGGACGAGAACGGTCTCATTGGCGCGGACAATGGGCTGCCGTGGCATCTACCGGCGGACCTGAAGCATTTCAAGGCGCTCACAATGGGACACCCCATCCTCATGGGCCGCCGCACGCACGAATCCATCGGCCGTCCGTTGCCCGGCCGGCAGAACCTCGTGCTGACGCGCCGGGCCGGTTATCGTGCCGACGGCTGCACCGTCGTCAATAGCTTGAAACAGGCGTACGAGACCGCGCACGGGCAGGAGCTCATGGTCATCGGCGGCGCGAAAGTCTACGAAGCGGTCCTGCCCGCGGCACGAAGGATCTACCTCACGCGAGTTCACCATAGGTTCGAGGGCGACACGTTTTTTCCGCAGACGGACTGGGAGGCATGGCGCGAAATCGACCGTGAGCCTCATGCGGCGGACGGGAAAAACGCCTGGCCGTACAGCTTCGTGTCGTTCGTGCGAGCCGTTTGAGCCTGCTCCGCTGCGATTCGTCGCGGGTGAAACGATTTCCTCGATCGAGCCCGCGCCGAAGCGCGGCGCATTTGTTAAATGTCTGTAAAAGGCGTGGCATCCGACATGCGTTCGGGCCAGACTGATCGCTCCGGCAGATTATCCCGCCTCGAGGACCATGCCTCAGAACCCGACCCGGCGCCGCCGCCGCTATGTCCCGGCCGTGGGCCCGAAGCTGATGAAGGTGCTTTTCGTCGTCTTCGGGCTCTTCGCGTTGCTCGCGATCAACTCCACTTATCTCTCCGGCATCACGATCGCCGAGTGGATCACCGGCGAGACGTACCAGGACTACTTCTATCAGGTGATGTTCCTGGTCCACCTGGCGCTCGGCCTGGTCATCATCCTGCCGGTCGTTATCTACGGCGCGATCCACATCAGCAACGCGCACGACCGTCCGAACCGCCGCGCCGTGAAAGTGGGCTACGCCTTATTCACCACTGCGCTGGTGCTGCTCGCCTCGGGTCTGGTGCTGACCCGCGGCTTGCCGCTGGTGGAGATCAGGCATCCGCAGGCCCGCGAGGTCGCCTACTGGCTGCACGTGATCACGCCGCTGGTGGCGATCTGGCTGTTCGTGCTGCATCGTCTCGCCGGCAAGCGCATCAACTGGCGCGTCGGACTGGCCGTGTCCGGCTTCGCCGGTATCTTCGCCGTCGGCATGCTCGTGCTTCAGGCGCAGGATCCGCGCCGCTGGAACGTGGCAGGCCCGGCGAGCGGCGAACAGTACTTCTTCCCCTCGCTGGCGCGAACCGCAACCGGCAATTTCATCCCCGCGGAAACCCTGATGATGGACGGCTACTGCGTGGAGTGCCACGCGGACGTCTACGAGAAGTGGTCGCACAGCATGCACCGCTTCGCATCGTTCAATAATCCTGCTTATCTGTTCTCAGTGACCAAAACCCGCGAGTTTTCGATGGCGCAGGACGGCGACGTGCAGCGTTCGCGGTTCTGCGCCGGTTGCCACGACGTCGTGCCATTCTTCTCCGGCGCGTTCGACGATCCGAACTTCGACATGCAGAACCACCCCACCGCGCAGGCCGGCATCACCTGCACGTCCTGCCATGCGATCACCCACGTGAACAGCCCGCGCGGCAACGCCGATTACACCATCGAGGAGCCTCTGCACTATCCTTTCGCGTTCTCGGAGAACGAGATGCTGCAGTGGGTCAACCGCACGCTGGTCAAGGCCAAGCCGGACTTTCACAAGAAGACCTTCCTCAAGGATCTGCATCGCACGCCGGAGTTCTGCGGCACCTGCCACAAGGTGCACCTGGCCGAGGAGTTCAACGGCTATAAGTGGCTGCGCGGCCAGAACCACTACGACAGCTACCACCTGTCGGGCGTGTCGGGCCACGGCATCACCAGTTTCTACTATCCGCCCGAGGCCGAGCACAACTGCAACGGCTGTCATATGCCGGCCGAGCCGTCGACCGATTTCGGCGCGCGCGTGCTCGACGAGTCCGGCGTCCTGAAAGTGCACGATCACCAGTTTGCGGCCGCCAACACGGCGATCCCGCATCTGCTCGATTTCCCGGAATGGGTGTACGACGCCCACCGCGAGTTGCTCGAGGGCTCGCTCAGGGTCGACATTTTCGGGCTCAAGCGCGGCGGCACGATCGACGGCGAGCTCATCGCGCCGCTGCGGCCAAAGGTTCCGGCTGTCGAGCCGGGCGAACGCTATCTGCTCGAAACGGTCGTGCGCACGCTCGAGCTGGGCCATCCGTTCACGCAGGGCACCGCGGACTCGAACCAGGTCTGGCTGGAAGTGACGCTGCGCGCCGACGGCCGGGTGGTCGGCCGCAGCGGCGGCATGGAACCCACCGACGGCTCGGTGGATCCATGGTCGCACTTCGTCAACGTGTACATGCTCGACCGCGACGGCAACCGCGTGGACCGCCGCAACCCGGAAGACATCTTCACACCCCTCTACAATCACCAGATCCCGCCGGGCGCGGCGGACGTGATCCATTACGCGTTCGACGTGCCGCGCGGCCTCGCCGGGCCTATCGAGGCGGAGGTCAAGCTGCAATATCGGAAGTTCGACACACGGTACATGCGGCACTTTCAGGCCGAGGACTTCGACTACAACGACCTGCCGATCGTCACGATCGCGGAGGATAGCGTGCTGTTGCCGATCGCCGGCGGGGCCGCGGTCGAAGGGCAGGCGGCGCCGGACTTTCCACTCTGGCAGCGGTGGAACGACTATGGGATAGGCCTGCTGCGCAAGGGCGACTCCGGAGAATTGCGCCAGGCCGAGGAGGCCTTCGCGCGGGTCCAGACACTCGATCGTCCGGAGGGCCCGCTCAATACCGCGCGGGTTTACATTCGCGAGGGCCGGCTGGGCGAAGCCGTGGCGGCGTTGCAGCGCGCGTCGAGCTTCGATCCTCCGGCTCCGCCATGGTCGGTCACTTACTTCACTGGCCAGGTGAACATGCAGAACGGCTTTCTGGACGAGGCGATCGCCAATTTTCGTGCGGTCGCCGCCACGCAATGGCAGGAGGCGCACGAACGGGGATTCGACTTCAGCCAGGACTACCGCCTGTTATCGGAGCTGGGCCTGGCGCTCTTCGAGCGGGCCAAGCTCGAACGTGGCGCAACGGCGGCAGAGGCTCGTAACGCGCTGCTTAAGGAAGCTGCCGGCTGGTTCGAGAAAGCGTTGGCCCTGGAGCCGGAGAATGCCGAGGCGCACTATGCGTTGTCTCAGGTGTTCGCTCGTCTGGGGCGTGACCAGGATGCCGCGGCCCATCAGGCGCTGCACGAAAAATACCGCGTGGACGACAACGCCAGCGATCGCGCCATTGCGCTGGCCCGCAGCCGCGACGATGCCGCCGACCATGCAGCCGATGCCATCGTGATCTACGATCTGCAGCGGCAAGGCGCATACGAGCTGCCGGCAGCTGCCGCGACATTGACGCAGCATGAGGACCGGCTGACGACGCGCGCCGACCCGGAGGGTGCCGTCGGCCGTGACTGATCCAACCGAAGACCTGGTCCCCGAGGACGATACGGTCATCGCGGGGGCGTTTGCCTGGTCCATGGCCGTGCTGGGCGTGCTGCTGCTCGCGGCCGCGGCCGTGTGGCTGCTGGCCGGCCGCGACACCGCGCCTGAGGCGGTCATCGATGCGCCCGCGGTCGCGCCCGTGACCCGGACTGCGGACATATCGCCGCCGCCGGTCCGTTTCAGCGACTTGACCGCGGCCTCGGGCATCGACTTCGTGCACGAGACCGGCGCTTACGGCGACCGGCTGCTTCCGGAGACCATGGGCAGCGGCCTGGCGGTGTTCGACATGGACGGCGACGCCGACCTCGACCTGTACTTCGTCAACTCACGCGAGTGGCCTTGGCGGGATGCGGAAGGCCCGCCGGCGACCGCCGCGCTCTATCGGAACGACGGCGGCCGGTTCACGGATGTCAGCCGCGGCTCCGGACTGGACGTCCCCATGTACGGCATGGGTGTCGCGGTGGGCGACTACGACGGCGACGGCAGGCGGGACCTGTTCGTCACTGCGGTGGGCGAAAACCGGTTGTTTCGCAATGTCGGAGACGGGCGCTTCGAAGATGCGACGGCTGCCGCCGGCGTTGCCGGAGACGCCGACCGCTGGAGCACGAGCGCCATGTTCTTCGACTACGACCGCGACGGCGATCTCGATCTCTTCGTCGCCAATTACGTCGAGTGGTCGCGCGAAATCGACTTCGAGGTCGATTACCGCCTCACGGGCATCGGCCGCGCGTACGGCCCGCCGACCAACTACGCGGGAACGCACAACTATCTGTATCGCAACGACGGCGAAGGCGAGTTCACCGACGTGTCCGCCGCGGCCGGCATCGAGGTCGTCAACAAAGCGACGGGCCTGCCGATGGGCAAGGGGCTCGGGGTCATTGCCGCCGACATGGACAGCGACGGCTGGCTCGACGTACTGGTCGCGAACGACACCGTCCAGAATTTTCTCTTCCGAAACCTGGGCGACGGGCGCTTTCGGGAGGTCGGCACGGTTTCCGGCGTGGCCTTCGACAACACCGGCGCGGCGACCGGCGCGATGGGGCTGGACGTGGCGCAGCTCGGCCCCGGCAACCGCATCGCGGCCGCGATAGGCAACTTCGCCAACGAGATGACCTCGTACTACGTGTCGCCGGACGGAGAAGGCATGTACACCGACGAGGCCATCATTTCAGGGATCGGCCCGGAGAGCCGGCGGGCCCTGTCCTTCGGCCTTTTCTTCTTCGACTACGACCTGGACGGCCGCCTGGACCTGTTCCAGACCAGCGGTCACATCGAGCACGAGATCAACATCGTGCAGCCGAGCCAGCACTACGAGCAGCCGTCGCAGCTCTTCTGGAACTGCGGTTCGGAGTGCTCGCGTCCATTCCTGCCGGTGCCCGAGGAAAGTATCGGGCAGCTCGGGACGCCGGTGGTCGGCCGCGGCGCCGCGTACGGTGACCTCGACGGCGACGCGGACCTCGACCTGGTGATCACGCAGAGCGGACGGCGGCCGCTTCTGTTGCGCAACGACCAGTCACTGGGTCATCACTGGCTGCGCGTCAAGCTCGAGGGGACGGCGCGCAATCGCGACGCGATCGGCGCACGGGTCGAGCTGACGGCCGCGGGCGAAACCCAAAGGAGAACGCAAGTCCCTGCGCGCTCATATCTCAGCTCCGTGGAATCGACGCTGACTTTCGGCCTCGGCAGCGCCGAGCGGGTGGATACCCTCGGCGTAATGTGGCCGGACGGGACGCGCAGCGAGATGAGCGGCGTGGCGGTGGATCAGACCCTCGTGCTGAAGCACGGGGAATGACGGCCGCGGGTTTCGCGATCAGCCCACGAACTTGTAGCCGAGCCCGTGCACGGTGACGATGTGCACCGGATTCGAAGGATCGGCCTCGATACGGCGGCGCAGCCAGGCTACATGCACGTCGACGGTTCGGGTCGAAGGGCTGCTGTCGTAGCCCCATACTTCATTGAGCAGACGGTCGCGGGAGAGCATCTCGCCGCGGTGCTCGATGAAGAAACACAACAGCCGGAACAGCCGCGCCGAAAGGGCTACCGGAACGCCGCCGACACGGCACTCGGCTGCCGGAATATCGATGACCACGTCGCCGAAGCGGTAACGCCCGCCGGATCCGCTCTCCAACCACCCGGTGCGGCGCAAAAGCGCCTCGACCCGCGCCAGCAGCTCCACGGTGTCGAACGGCTTGACCAGGTAATCGTCGCTGCCTGCTCGCAAGCCGGTCACGCGGTCCGATACCGCGTTGCGCGCCGTGAGCATCAGCACCGGCGTGGCGGATCCCCTCTCGCGCAACTGGCGGCACAAGTCCAGCCCGTCGCCGTCGGGCAGCATCCGGTCGAGGATCACCAGGTCGAAGTCGTCCCTGTCGAGGGCGCGGGCAGCATCACGCAGCGTTTCGGCCAGCACCACGCGATGGCCTTCCGCGCGCAGCCGGTCACCGAGCGTCAGGCTCAAGCCTCGCTCATCCTCGACCAGCAGCACCATCGGCGATGTCATATGGGCAACTCCACGGTCAGGCGCATCGTGGCTGCGCTCGACTGCGCACCGCCGCGGCCGCCGTACCGTTCGCAAATGGTGCGCACCAGCATCAGCCCGAGCCCGCTCCCCTCACGATTCAACTCGCGCGCCCGCCGGCCGCGAAAAAACGGCTGGAACAGCCGATCCAGCTCTCCGGGCGCGAGCGGCTGCGCCGGATTGGTGACGCTCAAGCTCAATCGATCGCCGGAAGCCTTCGCCTGGAGCTGCGCCCAGCGGCCGCCCTCGGAGTAACGGGCAGCATTGCTCAACAGATTGTCGACCACGATCTCGAGATCGTCGGGTGCCATGAGGACGGCCGGAAGACCCGCGAGCGAATCGACCCCGCGGAGCTCGAAATCCGGCCAGAGTGTGGCGATCCGCCCCACGGATGCAGTCACGATGCGATGGAGATTCGCGCTTTCGATGCGTCCTGCGCCGACTCGCCGTGTCGCGCGGGACAGGTCGAGCGCCTGTTCGACCATGCGCTGAAGCCGCTCGGCATGATCGCCGATCAGGGCACCGTATTCGCGTACGGCGACCCCTTCGCCGACGATTCCGTCGCTCAAATTGGCGGCGGCGGAACGGATGACCGCGACGGGAGTGCGCAGCTCGTGAGACACGCCCGCAACGAGCTCCAGCCGCTCGCGCGAGAGACGGGCGGCTCGCTGTGAAACCAGCCACAACAGGGCCGCGCTTGCGGCGAGCAGCGACAGGATGCCTCCGCTGAGCAGCAGGTTGCGATGGCGCAATGCATCGACGGATCGGCCGATGCTCGCCGGCGAGCGATCGGCCGCGACGCCGAGCTCCGGTCCGCCGGTCAGTTGCAACCGGACCGCGCTGTCGCCGGCACTTCGATCGATGCGTCTCTGCAGGTCACTCCGGTCCAGCTGCGCGAGCAACATGCCCGGCAGGGAATCTCGCCCGGTTTCGGACCGCAGCGTTGCCGGAATCCACTGCACGATCTCCGACCGGACTACCGGAGGCGCGCCGCGCAGCGCCAGCGACTGCGCCCAATCCGGCACGGACTGGATCACTTCGGACCACGCGGCCGGCTGGAAGCCGGCCGGCGTCAGGCGCATTGCCCGGCGACCCGCGCGGCGTTGATCACGAGCGATCCAGAAGACCGCCGCCACCGCCGGTTCGCGGGCCAGCCGGCGTAGATCCTCGCGCCGCGTGGCTTCCGGTTCGAGCACGCCATCAGGCGCCAGCGCGCGCAAATCCTCACGCACCGTGGCGATCACGCTTTCGAGACTGGCCCGCGCGCCCGCGAGGGCGGTCTCGGCGGTGGTCTGTCGGCTCTCCGCCTCCCGGTCGCTGAGGGCGCCGAGCCAGCGGTACTGCAGCACGGCGAGCACGACGAGCAGCGCCGCCAGCGAGGCCAGCGCCACAAGCTCCAGATACCACAGCCGCCTGTCGCCGATCACGCGCGAATAGTATCTCGGGCACGCACTCCCCGCCGGCACCAGGCGGACACTTAACAAAGTTTCACAAATCTTTGATGGCCCCTTAACCACAGTCCTCGCCACGCGCGGCATGCTGCCGTCCTCGGCGCCGAACTTTCTTTAGAGGGCCATGCCATGCGATTGCGCTATCTGACATTCCTGCTGGCCACCCTGGCGCCCGCGGCGGCTATGGCCAATGGCTGCATCGTCGTCAGACCGACTTCGCAGCTCATGCTCGGGCTCGGCGACGGTCACGAATCCGCTGCCGGAACCTGGGATTACAGTGTCGGCTATCGGTATCTGTATTCGGATCGCCATTTCCGCGGCGACGATGAGCAGGAGCAGCGCCAGGAAGAGCGCACCGACGTTCGCAACGAGGTGCACACTTTCGATCACACGCTGACGTATCAGCACGACGAACGCTGGCGCTTCAGCGCCAGCTTGCCATTCGCCTATGCCGAGCGCAGCTCCTTGTACGAGCATGACCGCATGAACCGCCATAC
>JBOIDB010000041.1:0-15493 GCA_050740235.1 Gammaproteobacteria bacterium | reverse complement strand
GCGATACACGGGCTTTCGAGCTTTTGTGACCCGATTCCGCCGCCCCATCTTATCAGGACGTGGAAAAGGCCATCCATGGCTTTTTCGGTACCCGTCAAGACAGCTTGTCGGCCGCGAACCGCAATCGCACGCGCAAGCGGCGCAGCGCCCGTCGATCGACTGCGTCGGCGGCGAGAAACGCGCGATGCCTGGCCCCGCGATCGTCGCGCCAGCTGAGCGCCACGAGCGGCAGCGTGACGCGACTGTCGCGCAACAGCCGGGCGCTGAACGTATCGCCGTCGCCGTCGGTCAGGCGCCACGTGCCGGCGGAGTCGAGCTCGATGTGGACTATGCTGCGGCGCCCGCCCTGCAAACCCAAAGTACGAATAATGTCGTAACCACATAGGGCGATCACCAGCAGCACGGTCAGCCTCATCGCGAGCGGCAGCGGAAGCTGCAGCACGGCGATGACACCGAGCGCATGCAGACCGCAGACGATTGCGGCGAAGCGCGGCGAAACGGCGTTATCTATGCGGATCGGCAGCGAGAATCCGCGCGACGACATCCGCCCGCTCCGGCTCGGGCGGCGCCAGCCGGCCCATCAGGTAATCGATCAGCACGGGATCCGGCAGCTCGAGAAGCTCCTGGAAAGCGGCGCGCTCGTCAGGACCCGCCTCGGCGTATCGCCGATCCATATAGCGTTCGAGCAGCACGTCGAGCTCGCGCATGCCGCGCCGGCAGCGCCATCGGACGCGAGAGCGCTCCTCTCTCCCGCCGCCGTCACTGGAGGCGTTCGATGAGGAGCTTCTTGGTCTCGGCGATCGCACGCGCCGGATTCAGGCCCTTGGGGCAGGTCTTCGTGCAGTTCATGATCGTGTGGCAGCGATACAGGCGGAACGGGTCCTCGAGCGCGTCGAGCCGTTCGCCGGTCGCCTCGTCGCGGCTGTCGACGAGCCAGCGATAAGCCTGCAGGAGAATCGCCGGGCCGAGATAGCGATCGCTGTTCCACCAGTAGCTCGGACACGCCGTCGAGCAGCACGCGCAGAGAATGCACGCGGCCGGCATGTCGATCTTCTCCTGATCGGCTTTCGACTGCAGGCGCTCGCGACCGGCCGGCGCGGGTGAACGGGTCTGCAGCCACGGCCGGATCGATGCGTACTGGGCATAGAACATCGTCATGTCCGGCACCAGATCCTTGACGACCTGCATGTGCGGCAGGGGGTAGACCTTGATGTCGCCCCTGCAGTCGGCGACGGCGAGCGTGCAGGCCAGCGTGTTTTCGCCGCCGATGTTCATCGAGCAGGACCCGCAGATGCCCTCGCGGCAGGAGCGCCGGAAGGTCAGCGTCGGATCGATCTCGTCCTTGATCTTGATCAGCGCGTCGAGCACCATCGGCCCGCACTTGTCCATGTCCACGTCATACGTGTCCATGCGCGGGTTCTCGCCGCTGTCCGGATCGTAGCGATACACGCGGAACCGGCGCAGGTTCGTCGCACCGTCCGCCGCCGGCCAGGTCTTGCCTTTGCGGATCTTCGAGTTTGCGGGCAAACGGAATTCAGCCATGCTCGAACCTTCCTCTCAATATGTCCGTGCCTTCGGCGGAATGGCCGCGACCTCGTCGGTCAGCGGCCGCTGGTGGACCGGCCGATAGTCCAGCGTGATCCGGCCGTCCGCGTCAAGCCACGCAAGCGTGTGCTTCATCCAGTTCTGATCGTCGCGTTCCGGATAGTCCTCGCGCGCCTGCGCGCCGCGGCTTTCCGTCCGGTTCGCCGCCGAGCAGATCGTCGTCATGGCATTGGCGAGCAGGTTCTCGAGCTCGAAGGTCTCGATCAAATCCGAGTTCCAGACCAGCGACCGGTCCGCCACGCGCACGTCGGCGAACGACCGGTAAACCTCGGTCAACTTCCGGATGCCTTCCCGCAGCACCTCGCCCGTGCGGAACACCGCCGCGTGCTCCTGCATGACGCGCTGCATGCGCCGGCGAATTTCCGCGGTCGGCAAGCTGCCGTTCGCGTTGCGGAACATGTCGATGCGGCGGATGCTCTCCTCGCCCGCGTTTTTCGGCAACGGCCTGTGGCGGGCGCCGGGCTCGACCGTCTCGGCGCAGCGCGCCGCGGCGGCGCGGCCGAAGACGACCAGATCGAGCAGCGAATTCGAGCCGAGCCGGTTCGCGCCGTGCACTGAAACGCAGGCGGCCTCGCCCACGGCCATCAATCCCGGCACGATGCTGTCCGGATCGCCGTTCTCGAGCGTGACGGCCTCGCCGTGGTAGTTCGTCGGAATGCCGCCCATGTTGTAGTGCACGGTCGGCAGCACCGGGATCGGCTCCTTCGTCACATCGACGTTGGCGAAGACGCGCGCGGTCTCGGCGATGCCGGGCAGCTGTTCGCGAATCACGTCGGCGCCGAGATGGTCGAGGTGCAGGTAGATGTGGTCCTTCTCCGGCCCGACGCCGCGCCCTTCGCGGATCTCGACGGTCATCGAGCGGCTCACGACGTCGCGCGAGGCGAGATCCTTCGCATTGGGCGCATAGCGCTCCATGAAGCGATCTCCCTGCGAATTGGTCAGATAACCGCCCTCGCCGCGCACGCCCTCGGTGATCAGCATGCCGGCGCCGTAGACGCCCGTCGGATGAAACTGCACGAACTCCATGTCCTGCAGCGGGAGGCCTGCGCGCAGCACCATGGCATTGCCGTCGCCGGTACAGGTATGCGCCGACGTGCAGGAAAAATACGCTCGTCCATAGCCGCCCGTCGCAAGAATCGTCTGATGCGCGCGGAAACGATGCAGCGAGCCGTCCTCCAGCGCCATCGCCGTCACGCCCCGGCAGGCGCCGTCTTCCATGATGAGATCGAGCGCGAAGTACTCGACGAAGAACCTGGCGTTGTGCTTGAGCGACTGCTGATACAGCGTGTGCAGCATCGCGTGACCGGTGCGGTCGGCCGCGGCGCAGGTACGCTGCGCCGTGCCTTTCCCGTAATGCGTGGTCATGCCGCCGAAGGGCCGCTGATAAATGCGCCCTTCCTCCGTGCGCGAGAACGGCACGCCGTAGTGCTCGAGCTCGATGACCGCGTCGGCCGCCTCCTTGCACATGTACTCGATGGCATCCTGGTCGCCGAGCCAGTCCGAACCCTTGACCGTGTCGTACATGTGCCAGCGCCAGTCGTCCTCGCCCATGTTGCCGAGGGCAGCGCTGATGCCGCCCTGCGCAGCGACGGTATGGCTGCGCGTGGGAAACAGCTTGGTGATGCAGGCGGCCGACAGGCCTTTCTCGGCCAGGCCGAACGTCGCGCGCAGGCCCGCGCCGCCTCCGCCGACGACGACCACATCGTAGCTGTGATCGATATATTCGTATTCGGAGCCCATCTCAGAGTCCCACGGTCACGGGCCGGCTCCGAAGCTCACGCGCAGCACGGCGAACAGGCTGGCGGCGCCGAGCAGCACGTGCGCGAAATCGACGAGGACGAGCGAGACGACGGCGAACGGCCGCGAATGCACGTAGTCCTCGATCACGACGTGCACGCCGAGCAGGGAGTGATAGAAAGTCACGACGACGAGCACCCCCAGCAGGAGCGTATTGAGAGGCGAGGCGGCCCAATCGCGAACGTCGGCATAGTCGAGGCCGTCGAGGCTCAGCAGCGAGAAGGCGAACCACAGGCCGAGCGGCACGAGCGCGACGGCCGTCATTCGCTCCGCCCACCACCCCGACGTGCCGTCGTGCGCGGAGCCCAGACCGAGCACGCGGCTCAGGGGGGTACGGAGCGTCATGATCCGCCGTCCGCCAGAATCAGACTCCAGAACCCGGCCGTCAACAGGATCGAAATCGCTACGACCGCCCATCCGGACGCGTACGTCTGCCTGATCTCGAAACCGTAACCGGCGTCCCAGACCAGGTGGCGGATGCCGTTGCACAGGTGATAGAAGAAACAGAAGCTGACGCCGACGAGCACGAGCCGCGCCAGTCCCGAGCCGAGCCACTCCATCGCGCCGGCGTAGGCCTGATCGCCGCCGGCCAGCGCAATCAGCCACCAGGCGAGCAGCAGGCTCGCGGCGGAAAGGACGAGGCCGGTGCCCCGGTGCAGGATCGACAGCACGCTCGTGAGCTGCGGCTTGTACACCTGCAGATGCGGCGACATCGGTCGAGAGTCGCTCGGTTTCATTGCCATCCCCGCTTTGCCCACAGGCAACCGCGCACCGATCGTCCCGGGATCACGACTGTGGCTGGCGCGGTTGAATCAGAAATCGATGCAGCGCCCGGCCTTCTCCCAGTCTCCGTAGCGCGTCGGGTCGGGGCCGTCACGGCCGCCGATTTCCTTGCAGGGGGAATCGGATTCTCGGGTCTCGTCGCCGTCACGCGGCGCCCTGGAATCCGGCTCCGGTCCCGGCTTCTTGGTTTTCACCGACACCGCCGTAGTTTGCCAGAATCAACGGGGCTTTTCACGGGGGCGTCGGCAGCCGGCGCCTTGCTATCATCGCCGGGATGATTACGGAAGCGGATAAGACCATGGACGTGCAAGCGTCCGTGCTGCCGCCGACGGGCGCCATTGAAGTGTCCGGCGACGATGCACGCGCGTTTCTGCAAGGTCAGCTCACGAACGACATTCGCAAGCTCGATCGCCAAACGAGCCAGCTCGGCGCCTGGTGCAATCCGCAAGGGCGCGTGATCACGACGCTGCGCGCCGTAGATCTTGGCGACTCGGTCTGGTTGCTCCTGCCCGCCGATCAGGCGGAACACGTGGCAGAACGCCTGCGCAAATTCGTGCTGCGGGCGAGAGTACGGATCGGCCTGCTGGACGAGGGCCTGCCGGGCCTTGGATTGCATGAAAAAGCCGCCCGCCGATTATTGGCGCAGGCCGGCTGGAAGCTGCCTGTGGGGGTGAACGGCGCAGTGGGTGACGAGTCCGCCCTGCTGGTTCAGGTGCCGTCCGGCACTGGCGATCGTTTCGAGCTCTATGTCCGCGCGGCACACATCGATGAGCTTGCGCAACGAATGCACGGGACCGCCGACGACGATGGCGGCAACGCGTGGCGCGCGTTCAACGTGGAGTCGGGCTTGCCGATCGTCTACGCCGTGAACCGCGAACTTTTCCTCCCGCAGATGCTGAATCTCGATGAGCTGCAAGCGGTCAGCTTCACGAAAGGCTGCTATGCCGGCCAGGAGATCATTGCGCGAACGCAGAATCTGGGTCGGGTCAAGCGCCGCATGCGGCGCTTCAGCGCCGATTCGAGCTCAAATCCAGGCGACGCTGTTTTTGCTGACGGAAAGCCGGTCGGAAGGATCGTCGAAGTAGCGAGCCGGGGCGAGAACGTTGAAATGCTTGCAGTGGTGCCGACCACGGTCGACGGGAATGCATTCACGCTCGACGAAAGCGGCAATTACCCTTTGATAGAGCTGTCTATTTAATTTGATCAATGCCTTACTGGTTCTTCCTCATCCAGATTCTTATTGATCGGACGGGCCTTCCGGCCGCATGTGCGGGAACAGCAGGACGTCCCTGATCGATGGTGAATCGGTGAACAACATGACCAGCCGGTCGACGCCTATGCCGAGTCCGCCGGTCGGCGGCATGCCGTACTCCAGTGCGCGAATGTAGTCGGCATCGAACGTCATCGCTTCCTCGTCGCCTTCGGTCCTGCATTCGACCTGCTCGCGGAAGCGCGCCGCCTGCTCTTCCGGGTCGTTGAGCTCGGAGAAGCCGTTGGCCATCTCCCGGCCGCCGATGAACAGCTCGAAACGATCGGTAATGAACGAGTCGGTGTCGTTGCGCCGCGCGAGCGGCGATACTTCCGCGGGATAACCGGTGACGAAAGTCGGCTTCTCGAGCTGCGACTCCACGGTCTTCTCGAACAGCTCGATGAGCAGCTTGCCTGGTCCGTGCTGCGGGCGAAACGGAATGCCGAGCTCCTCGCAAGTCTTGCGGAGATACGCCGGATCACGCAACCGCGCGCCGTCGATGTGCGGATTCTGCGCGCGGATGGATTCCTCCACGCTCACGCGCCGGAACGCCGGCGCCAGGTCGATGCTCGTGCCCTGCCAGACGAGCGTGGTCGACTCGAGCAGCGCTTCGGCCATGCCGCGCACCAGGATCTCGGTCATGTCCATGATGTCGTCGCAGTCGGCGTAGGCGCGATACAGCTCGAGCATCGTGAACTCGGGATTGTGCTGAGTCGACATCCCCTCGTTGCGGAAGCTGCGATTGATCTCGTAGACGCGCTCGAAGCCGCCGACGACGAGGCGCTTGAGGTACAGCTCCGGCGCGATGCGCAGGTACAGATCCATGCCGAGCGCGTGATGGTGCGTGACGAACGGCCGCGCCAGCGCGCCGCCGGCGATCACCTGCATCATTGGCGTCTCGACCTCGGTGAACTCGAGCGCATCGAGAAAATTGCGCAGATAGCGGATCATGCGCGTGCGCATGCGGAAGACCCGCCGCGCATCCTCATTCATGATGAGATCGAGATAGCGCTGTCGATAGCGAATCTCCTGGTCGGCGAGCCCGTGATACTTCTCCGGCAAGGGACGCAGTGACTTTACGAGCAGCCGCAATCCGCTCGCGCGCACGCTGAGCTCGCCGGTCCTGGTCCTGAACAGCTCGCCTTCCGCGGCGACGATGTCGCCTATATCCCAGGACTTGAAATCCGCGTAGAGCCCCTCGGGCAACGACTCGCGCTGCACGAACAGCTGTATGCGACCGCTGCGATCCTGAAGGTGTGCGAAGCTCGCCTTGCCCATGACGCGCCGGCTCATCATGCGTCCGACGACGCGCACGCGCACCGGCTCGCACGCGAGATGCTCGTCACTCCACGAGCCGTACGTGCGGTGCACCGATGCCGCCAGCGCGTCGCGGCGGAAATCGTTCGGATAGGCATTGCCGCGCTCGCGCAGCGCGGCCAGCTTCCTGCGCCGATCGGCGATGAGGTGGCTTTCCTCGCTCTGGTTATCGTCGCTCATCGCTCGCCGTCACAGCCCCTGCTTCAGGCTCGCCGACATGAACGGCGTCAGCCTTCCGTCGAGCACCGCCTGCGTGTTGCCGACCTCGTAGCCGGTGCGCAGATCCTTGATGCGTGACTGGTCGAGCACGTAGGAGCGGATCTGGTTGCCCCAGCCGATATCGGCCTTGGTGTCCTCGATGGCCTGCGCCTCCGCGCGCCGCTTCTGCATCTCGAATTCGTAAAGCTTGGCCTTGAGCTGCTTCATTGCCGTGGACCGGTTCTTGTGCTGCGAGCGGTCGTTCTGGCATTGCACGACGATGCCGGTCGGATTGTGCGTGATGCGCACCGCCGACTCGGTCCGATTCACGTGCTGGCCGCCCGCGCCGCTCGCCCGATACACGTCGATGCGCAGATCCGCCGGATTGATCTCGATATCGACATCGTCCTCGACCTCCGGCGATACCCAGACGGCCGCGAACGACGTATGCCGGCGGTTGCCGGAATCGAACGGCGATTTGCGCACCAGCCGATGCACGCCCGTCTCGGTGCGCAGCCAGCCGTACGCATACTCGCCCCGCACGCTGACCGTCGCGCTCTTGATGCCGGCGACCTCGCCGGCCGAGGCTTCGATGAGCTCGGTCTCGAAGCCCTCGGATTCCGCCCAGCGCAGATACATCCTGAGCAGCATCTCGGCCCAGTCCTGCGCCTCGGTGCCGCCCGAGCCGGCCTGAATGTCGAGGAAGGCATTCTTGTCGTCCATCTCGCCGGAGAACATGCGGCGGAACTCGAGCCGCTCGACGTCCTCACGCACGCCGGCCACGTCTTTCTCGATGCCGGCGATGGCGGAGGCGTCGCCCTCCTCCGCCGCGAGCTCGAGCAGCTCGGACGAATCCGCCAGCGTCCGCGCGATGCGTTCGAGACTGCCCACGGCGTCTTCGAGCTGCGCGCGCTCGCGGCCGAGCGTCTGCGCCCGCTCGTGATCCTCCCAGATGCCCGGATCCTCCAGCTCGCGGCCGACCTCGATCAGGCGGTCCTTCTTGTTTTCATAGTCAAAGATACCCCCTGAGCGCGTCGCCGCGCGCGGTGAGGTCTTCGATGAGCTCGCGAAGCGCGTTGATCTCCATGTCTTCGAATCTCTGGGGGGTATCAGCGCGTCATCTTAACAGGGCGACAGCGATTCGACGACGAGCTGCAACCGCCGCGCGCCGCGGTACTCGTTGACGTCGAGCCTGTAAACGAGCCGGGCGCGCGTCGGTGCAACGCCGATGTCTTCGGCCTGATGAAAGGCGATGGCATCGCAGGGTGCGTCGCCGCCGGCGGCGCGCACGTTGAGCTTGTAGTGCGACTCGCCGACGACGCGGCTGCCGACGATATCGAAGATCCCGTCGAATACCGGCTCCGGAAAGCCCTGGCCCCAGGGCCCGCAGCGCCGCAGGCACTCGGCCAGCTCCAGCGTCAGCTCGTCACAGCGCAGCTCGCCGTCGGTGAGCTGCACGCCCTGCAGATCGTCGCGCGACAATCTGCCCGCGACTTCGCGATTCAAGGCCGCGCTGAAGCGCTCCAGCGACGCGCGCGGCAGGCTCAGACCTGCGGCCATCGCATGTCCGCCGAACTTGTCCAGCAGTCCCGGCTCGGTCGCCGCAACGGCATCGAGCGTGTCGCGGATATGCAGTCCCGGCACCGAGCGGGCCGAGCCCTTCAGGTTGTCGCCGTCGGCCGCCGCGAACGCGACGACCGGCCGGTGCACACGCTCGCGGATGCGGGAGGCGACGAGACCGACGATGCCCTGGTGCCAGTGCTCCTCGAACAGACACAAGGCCCAGGGCAGCGTCGGCCCGTCGAGCTCGAGCCGTAGCGCATCGACGGCGCTCAGCGCGTCGCGTTGCATTTCGGCTTCGATCGAGCGGCGCTCCGTGTTCAGATCGTGCAGGCGCCGCGCCAGCTCGCGCGCGCGTCCGTCGTCCTCCGTCAGCAGGCACTCGATGCCCAGCGACATGTCCGCGAGCCGGCCCGCGGCATTGAGGCGCGGGGCGACGGCGAACGCGAGATCGCCGGCCACGGCATCGGAGCGTCGCCGGCGGGAGACTTCCAGCAACGCGCTGATGCCCGGCACGCAGCGCCCGGCGCGGATGCGCCGCATGCCCTCGCCGACGAGCACGCGATTGTTGCGATCGAGCGGCACCAGGTCGGCAATGGTCCCCAACGCGACCAGATCCAGCAGGCCCGCTACCGGAAACGCGCTGTCGAGTCGCCGGTGCAGCGCGGCCATAAGGTAGAACGCGACGCCGGCGCCGCACAGATGCCGGCTGCCGAAGCGCGCGTCGCTCAGATTGGGATTCACGATCGCATCGGCGGCGGGGAGGCTCGCGCCGGGCAGATGATGGTCGGTGACCAGCACTTCGATGCCGAGCGCGTGGGCGGCGTCGATGCCGGCATGGCTCGAAATGCCGTTGTCCACCGTGACGATCAGGCGGGGCTGCGCGCGCGCGGCCAGCGCAACGATCTCCGGCGTAAGGCCGTAACCGTACTCGAAGCGGTTCGGTACCAGGTAATCGACGCCGGAAGCGCCTGCCGCGCGCAAGGCACGAATCACGATCGCCGTGCTCGTCGCGCCGTCCGCATCGAAATCGCCGACGACCGTGATTCGATTGCCGAAGCGCAGATGCTGCATCAGCAGCGTCACGGCGACATCGATGCCGTCGAGGCTGCCGACGGGCAGCAGACGGCCGAGGCGCAATTGCAAATCGTCCGCGCAGAGCACGCCGCGCGCAGCCAGCACGCGGGACAGCACCGGATGCAGATCGTCCGGCAGCGCATGCCGTTCCGGCAGCTCGCGACGCCGGAGCAGCGGTCCGTCGCGCTCAGGCATCAGGACTGCGTTCGCCGGTGAGCGGCCGGCGCCGCCGCCAGAATCGGCGCGCGCCGGCGCGCGTCAACTCGAACCGCTCGGCGCCGCCCGGCAAAAGGTCGAGCTCGGCGACCTGACCGCGCCCGAGCGCGGCGACGAGCGGGGCGCACCAGCTGCTTTCGAGAGTCGATGTCGCTTCGTTTCGCCGCGCGACATCGAAAGTGCCGAACGCCGCGAAACCGTCTGCCTCTTGCAACGCGAGGCATTCGGCGGCCGTGCCGGGCAACGCCCGCACGGAATTGCCGGTCAACAGCCAGACGCCGCGGACGAACGGCTCGTCGCTCCAGAGCGGCGGCAAGGGCGCGGCGCGCCGTTGCGGCAGCTCCCCACCGCCCCAGAGCCACAAGCCGTTGACCGGTGGGTCGCCGGCCGATCCGCCGGCGGCATGAAAGATCATCTGTGCTTCCGTCATGAGGCGCGCGGCAAGCGCGGCGTCGGCGCCGGTGGGCATGCAGTCATAGACGTCTCGCACGGCAGCCTCCCCGGGCGCGCACGTATCGATGCGCAATGGCCGCGGCGCGCGCAGGTACCAGCGTTCCGCGTGCGGCGCCTCGAGCCGATAGCCGTCCGCTTCGAAGTGCGCGTTGAATGCGCCCACCAGCGCATCGCTCGCGGGACCTTCGAGATTCCCGGCCGGCAGGAGCTGAAGCCGGTCGCCGAAAGGCAAAAGGTGAACGGGATCGGCTCGCAGCCACCAACCGGCGGACGGCGCAAGACCCTCACCGAGCCGGCCGACCGGAGCTGCAGGCCAGCCTTTGTCGATAAGCAAACTCCCATCGCTCAGCCACTCGATGGCGCCCGGCAAGCCGGCACCGGGCAGGCGTCGCCGGCGGCCACGCGCCAGCAGGGTCTCGATTGCCGGCCACCGGCTCGTCGATGCCTCCTCGCCGTCGTGCACCGTCGACAGGAGGCCCGGCGCATGGATTACGAATCGTCCCGCCAGATGTGCACCTCGCCGGCGAATGCATTATCTTGGAGCCGTGCAATTCACACGCGAAAACGACCGTTCCGTCAATCTCGTGCGCGCCTGCGCGCCCGGCAGAGTGCAAGTCAACGAGCAGGAATTCTCGCGTAGCATGATTCTGACACGAGAGCGGATCATACCGGACTGGTCGCCCACCGTGGTCGACGAATTATGCGCGGCCGATCTCGACGACGTGCTGGCGCTGGATCCGGAGATCATCCTGGTCGGCACGGGCGAACGCCTCCGGTTTCCCGACCAGAAGCTGCTCGCGCGCGCACTCGAGCGCGGCGTCGGCATCGAATGCATGGACACCGGCGCGGCGTGCCGCACCTACAACATCCTCGTGCAGGAAGGCCGACGCGTCGCGGCCGCGCTGCTGATATCTACGCGCTGACGCCGGTAGACTTCAACGCAGCAGCGCATCCCCCGAAAGGCCCTGGCGCTCCGCGATCGAGCGCAGGATATGCAGCGCGGCGAGCTGTATCTGACGCACGCGCTCACGCGTAACGCCGATCTCGACGCCGACCTCCTCGAGCGTCGCGCGCTCGAATCCGTGCAGACCGAAGCGGCGCTCGAGCACTTCGCGCTGCTTCTGGTCGAGCTCGTCGAGCCAGGTTTCGACGGCCTGATGCTGATGGTCGCCCTCGATCTGCCAGGACGGATCGACGTGCTCGGCGGCCGGTATGGAGTCCAGCAGGCTGCGGTCGCTGTCGAATGCCACCGTGCCGTTGATGGCGCTCATGCGATCGTTGAGGTCCAGCAGGCGTTGCACCTCCCCGGCCGGTTCGCCGACCAGCGCCGCGATATCCTCCGCCGTCGGCTCGCGATCGAGGCGCTGGGACAGAGCGCTGGCTGCGCGCAGGTAATGATTGATCGTCTTCAGGATGTGCACCGGCAGGCGGATCGTGCGCGCCTGATTCATGATCGCGCGCTGAATCGTCTGGCGAATCCACCACGTGGCGTAGGTCGAGAACCGGAAGCCGCGCTCGGGATCGAATTTCTCGACGGCGTGGATGAGCCCGAGGTTGCCCTCCTCGATGAGATCGAGCAGCGGCAAGCCCCGCTGCATGTACTGGCGGGCAATCTTGACGACGAGGCGCAGGTTGCTCTCGATCATGCGCTGCCGGGCGCTGCGGTCGCCTTCCCGGGCGCGTCGTCCGAGCAGGCATTCCTCCTCCGCCGACAGGAGCGGCGAGAAGCCGACCTCGCTCAGGTAGAGCCGTGTCGCGTCAGGAGATTCGCCGTGCGTGCTCATGCCGATCCTTACCGGGCCGCCGGTTTCCGGAAACCTCTCGCCTCCCGGCAGCTTCAGCGAGCCGGCAGATGGCGCAGTGGGTCTACCGGCTTGCCGTTTAATCGAATCTCGAAGTGCAGGACCGGCCGTTTGTTCGGCCCCACGCCCATTTCCGCGATGCGCTGGCCCTGCTCGACGGCATCGCCCTGCTCGACGAGCAACGAGCGGTTGTGGCCGTAGGCACTGAGATACGTGTTGTTGTGCTTGATGATAATAAGCTGGCCGTAACCGATCAGTCCACTGCCGCTGTACACGACGCGCCCCGCGGCGGATGCGCGCACGGGGTCGCCGATCCGTCCGCCTATGTCGATGCCCCTGCCGGCGGCCGAATCCTGGCCGAACGCGCCGACGACGAGACCGTTCGCAGGCCAGCTCCATGTCGGCGCCGGCAGCTCGCGCGGCATCGGCGGCGGTCGTGCCACCGGGGTCCGCGAAGGCGGATTTACGTCCGGTTCCTCCCGCGCGCTGCGCTGCGGCGGTCGCGGAGGTTCCTCTGCACGTCTCGCGACCGGCGCGGCGCCGCTCAGCCGGAGTCGCTGTCCCGGTTGAATCAGATCGGGATTTTCGAGGCCGTTCCAGCGCGCGAGGTCACGATAGTCGAGCCGGTAGCGCCATGCGATCGCATACAGCGAATCTCCCGGTTGCACGGTGTAGGTGTCCGGCTCCCAGCGCAGCGCAGCGCCCCCGCATCCGGCAAGCACCAGAGAGAGCGCAACGGCGATAAGTCCGGACGCACCGAGCCGCACGATCACATCTTGTAGACGAGGTACGCGGCAAGCAGGATCGCGACGGTCACCCAGCCGATCGTGTCGATGTGGCGGCGCATGTGGGCTTCGACTTTCGGGCCGCCCCACATCACGAGAAGCGCGACGAGGTAGAACCGCCCGCCGCGGCCGAGCGCCGAGGCGATCACGAACAGGGGCAGATTCATCTGCACGGCGCCGCCGGCGATGGTGAACACCTTGTACGGGATCGGCGAGAAGCCGGCGATGAAGATGGCCCAGAACCCCCAGTCGTCGAACCAGGCCCGCGCGCGCAGGTAATGCTCCCAGTAGCCGACGTCCACGAGCAGCGGCTCGACGGCTTCGATCGCGAAGAAACCGATCAGGTAGCCGGCGACCCCGCCGAGCACCGACGTGACCGTCGTGATCGTCGCGTATTGCAGGCCGCGGTCGGGCCTCGCGAGCGTCATGGGCGCGAGCATGACGTCCGGCGGAATGGGAAAGAACGAGGATTCGGCGAAGCTCAAGCCGCCCAGGTACCATTTGGCGTGGGGATGCGCCGACCAGGCAAGCACGCGCGTGTACAGCGCGGAGAACAGACGCACTACTTCAAGCCCTCGACCAGCGGCACGAAGCTCACCAGCCCGAGCCGCTCGCGCTCGAATCCCTCGGTCGTGCGCCGGATGCGGACGAGCTCCTGCCGGCCGCGCGGGCCGACCGGGAGAACCAGCCGACCGTTCGGGGCGAGCTGGTCGAGCAGCGTCTGCGGGACATCCTCGGGAGCGGCGGCGACGAGGATGCCGTCGAACGGCGCCTTGCCCGGCCAGCCCTGCCAGCCGTCGCCGTGGCGGAACTGGACGTTCTTGAGCCCGAGCTGGCGAATACGCTGGCGCGCGCGAGAGAGCAGCGGAGCGATGCGCTCGATGCTGTAGATCCTGCCGACCAGCGGTGCGAGCACTGCCGTCTGGTAGCCGCAACCCGTCCCGATCTCCAGCACGCTGTCCGGCCGCCCGTCCTCGATCAGCGCTTCGGTCATTCGCGCGACGACGAACGGCTGCGAGATCGTCTGATTGTGGCCGATGGGCAAGGCGGTATCTTCGTACGCGCGGCTCGCGAGCGCTTCGTCGACGAAAATATGCCGCGGCACGCTGCGGATTCGCTCGAGCACTGCGGCATTGCGGATGCCCTGCTCGCGCAGGCGCCGGATCAGGCGCTCGCGCGTGCGGGCCGAAGTCATGCCGATGCCCGAGAATTCGTCGCCGCCCGAGCTCATCGGCGTGAAATCTCCAGCCAATTGCCGATGATCGGCACGGCGGCGTGATGCGTAAGGTCGATCTGCAGCGGCGTCACGGAAACGTAGCCGTTCTCGATGGCGTGGAAATCCGTGCCCGGCCCGGTCTCCTGGCCGGCGCCGGACGGGCCGACCCAGAAGATAGGGCGATTCCTCGGGTCCCTGGTGCAGACTACCGGACCCGCGCGGTGGCGGTTGCCGAGGCGCGTCGCGCGAATTCCGGCCAGCGACTCGTACGGCACATCGGGCACGTTCACATTCAGAATGGTGCCGGCCGGCAGCGGGTCGCGTTCGAGCCGCTCGACGAGCTGGCGCGCGACGCGTGCTGCCGTCGGATAGTGACGCGGATCATCCGCGGCCAGCGAAATGGCCACGGCGGAAAATCCCAGAAAGCGGCCCTCCATTGCGGCGGCGACCGTGCCCGAGTAATGCACGTCGTCGCCGAGGTTCGGGCCGTCGTTGATGCCGGAGATCACCATGTCGGGTTCCTCGTCGAGCAATCCCGTGATGGCGAGGTGGACGCAGTCGGTCGGCGTGCCGTTCACGAACCGGGCGCCCGTATCGGACGTGCCGACCCGGAGCGGCACGTCGAGCGTCAGGGAATTGCTCGCGCCGCTCTGGTTGCGATCGGGCGCGACGACCGTGATGTCCGCCACCTCCGCCAGCGCGTCCGCCAGCGCGCGCAACCCCGGAGACTGGTAGCCGTCGTCGTTGCTCAGCAGGATCTTCAAATCGGGTCGTTTTCCGCGGGATTCGCCGGCACTATACTTGAAATCCCGCTGAGCCAAGAACCTGCCCGCCGATGCCCATGAGCGACGATCCCGAAGACGACACCGGCCTTTTCAGACGCGCTGTCGAAGGCGCGCGACGGCTGAAAACCGGGCGTGTCCTGCGCGAAACCAGGCGGCCGGCGGCGACGGCACGATTCTCGCGCGCCGATCGCGCGCTCGTGCTCGAGGAAAGCCTGACCGGCCAGCCGATCGAGACGGGCGACGATGTGGTGTTTCACCGGCCGCAGGTATCGCCGCGGACACTCCGCCGCTTGCGACGCGGCGAGTACAGCGTCGCGGCGGAGATCGATCTGCACGGCCTGACGGTTGCGCAGGCGCGCGGCGAGCTGTCGGCGTTCCTGCAGGAGAGCGTGGCGCACGGCTATCGATGCGTGCGCGTCATTCACGGCAAGGGGCGGCGGTCGGGGCCACGCGGCCCGGTATTGAAGCACAGCGTCGACGGCTGGCTGCGGCGCTGCGACGACGTGTTCGCGTTCGCCTCCGCGCGCGCCGTCGACGGCGGCACCGGCGCGCTTTACGTTCTGCTGCGGAAATAAAGGCGCAATCGCAAGAATCTCGCGATGGTCGGGCGCCGGTTCGACCGGTTCGCCTCGACCAGGCTGATATCGGGC
>JBOIDB010000040.1:0-2579 GCA_050740235.1 Gammaproteobacteria bacterium | reverse complement strand
CGACAAGGCCGCGCGCAAGCATCTCAACGAGACCACGCTGCCGGCGCTAGAGGCGGTGCGCGCGCGTATCGCGGAGACGGAGGAGTGGACCGCAGCCCGACTGCACGAGTGCATCGCCGCGACGGCCGGCGCGATGAGCGCGGGTCTCGGAAAAGTTGCGCAGCCCGTTCGGGTCGCCGTCTCCGGCGGACCCGTGTCGCCGCCGATCGACGTGACGCTGGCGGTGCTGGGCCGCAAAAAGACGCTGCAACGACTCGACAAGGCGATCAATTACATCGCCGGTGCGCGCGTTGACATCAAATAATCGCTATCGTAGAGTCCCCGGCTCGATCGTGGGGCTATAGCTCAGCTGGGAGAGCGCTTGCATGGCATGCAAGAGGTCGGCGGTTCGATCCCGCCTAGCTCCACCATCCAGCGGCCGCGTCCCGTCGCGCCCCGTCCCCATCGTCTAGAGGCCCAGGACATCGCCCTTTCACGGCGACAACACCGGTTCGAATCCGGTTGGGGACGCCATTCGCTGCTCGTTTGCCGCATTCGCATTGCCGCAAGCAGCAATAAGCCCAGCAGCGCGATAATCCCGGCGGATCCACCACCGCCGCCGCCCATGGCGACCCGGGCAGGAGGCGTCGTGCCGCCGGAGGACGCGACCGTGACGTCGATCGTGTCGCTCGACTGATTGCCGGCGTCGTCCGTCGCCGTGGCAGTCAGCTCGTGCATGCCGCCCCCGACGGTTCCGGTATCCCAGCTCGCTTCATAGGGCGCGGCCGCGTCCGTGCCGATCGACGTCCCGTTGGCGGCGAAATCGACGGACTGCAATGCAGTGTCGTCCGACGCCTGGGCCGTGACCGAGACGGTGCCCGAAAGCTCGGACCCGTCGCTCGGCGTCACGATGTTCACGCTCGGCACGTCGCCATCCGTCGCAATCGTGAGCGTCGCCTGCCTCACGGAGAATGCATCTTCGCCGGAGAAGACCAGATTGAAGGTCGTTCCGTCGGCGCTGATCCACTTGCTCGGGATGTGCTGCGCCTCGCCCCAGTCGAAGCCGCCGTTGGATTCACGTCCGGTCGGATCGTAATAGACCGTGGACCACGGTCCCCACGGCTCCGGCGCTTCGAAAAGGCTGAAATGGGCGATGCCACCGTTGTTCGCCCGGCTGCTCAGGCTCAGCAGGTAACGATCGAGCGGCGCATTGTAGGTCACGTCGAGGCGGTTCACCGCTCCGGGGAACGTGAGCACCGACTTGCGTTGCGCGATATCGGGGCTCCACGACGCTTCGCCGGATGCATCCACGCCGGTGAAGTACTGGTACGCGTTACGATCGGTGATCTGGTCCATCGGTACGCGCGTGAGCACGACCGAGTCCGTTTCCTCGTAGGCGCTCGGCGTATCCGGCGTGTACATGTAGACGAACGTGTCGCGCGCGCCGGCGTAGTTCTGGCCGAAGTTGAGGAACGCGCAATAGCCGAACTCCTCGAACTTCCACGGGCTCCATTCCCAGGTGACCGCGTGATCGGCCGACCAGGCGAGCTGGCATTGCTCGCCGTTCTCGTTGGCGTTGCGCAACCACGCATACAGCATGCTGTTGACCATCAGCATGCCGCTGGCTTTCTTGCCCGTGTGACGAAAGCCGCTTTGCTGGCCGGTGCGCGAGGGGATGTCGATGCCGCTGAAGTCCGTGGGTCCGCCGACGACCTTGGCGAAGCCGAGGCTCAGCTTTTCCGATTGCTCGAAGCCGTGTCCGTCGCCGAACGCCGTGTACAGGGCATCGTCGTCACCCCAGGTGATCGGCCAGGTATCGCTGTCGTGCGCGGCGCGTACGACAGACTCGGCGGGCGCCCACTGAATGTCCGTGATGAAGGTGCTCTGCGGATACGGCGTGGGGCTGTCCGCGAACGCCGTGACGCCCGTAACGGACTGCGCGATCGGTGCCAGCAGCGGCTCGATCACTGAATAGTCGCTGTTCCAGTCCGGACGGAAACCATCGCCAGCGCGCGCGATGACGAGATCGAGGCTCGGAATGACGACGATCAGGCTATCGCCCAGCCCCCAGGACCAGTAGGCATCCGTCGGAACGCCGGGCAGGCTGCCGTCGCCGTTGTTCCACCACAGCAGGCCGTAGTGATCAGGCGCATTTCCGTGTTGAGCGAGATCGAGCACGGGCAGTCCCGCGATGGACGGCGCGGGCCGCGAGACCTGCTCGACGAAAGCCTCGGGCAACAGGCGCTGCCCGTTCCATTCGCCGCCGCGCAGGTAGAGATAGCCGATCCGGGCCATCGCATCCACGCTCGATTCGATGCCGGAGCCGAATTCGCGGCGCGGAATGCTGTCGATGCGCACGTCCCTGTGTATGTTGTCGCGCCAGGTCAGTGCGTCCGGCCCGATGCCGATCGGACCGAACACGCGCGAGAACAACAGATCGCGCAGATCGGTCTGATACTCGACCGTCAGGAGATCGGCCAGCCAGTTGGCGCCGCTGTCGCTGTACGACCAGGACGTGCCGGGCGCGAACAGGAGGTTCGCGAAGCCGCCGAGCTTGTCGAAGCCGGCGCTCTGCGTGGCGAGATGCATGACCGTGACAT
>JBOIDB010000039.1:0-1767 GCA_050740235.1 Gammaproteobacteria bacterium | reverse complement strand
GCTCAGCACACCAGCGAGGCAAACCAGGGCGAGCACGGCCCACCCGGCAGTGCGGATCGCGCGCATCAATGCACGCTCGCTGCGGTAGTCCGCAGGGATCAGGTCGATCTCGGCGATGTGGGCAAGCTCGCTCATTGCGCTTCCGCCCGCTCTGGCTGCACCACGACGCCGGAGTGAATGTCCCGCAGCGACAGGCCGGTCGCCACCGCAATTTCGGGAATTACTCGCCGGGGCAGGCTGCGGCCGTCCTTGCGCGGCAACGCCGCGAGCGGATCCGGCACGTTCGTGACCGGCATACCTGCCAGCGTGCTCAGTTGACGGTCCGCGCCGGGCCAGCGGGCGATACTGCCGACCAGGTAGACGCGCCGCACACCGCCGCCGCGCGTCTCGGATGCGGCATAGAGGAACGCGCGCTGGATCTCGGCGACCAGCCGTTTCAGCTCGGGGCGCAGGATCTCGACGATCGCTGCGGAGATATCCGCCTCCGCGAGCGCGGTCGGCCTGGCCGCTTCGAGGCCGCCGCCCACGACGAGCTCGCGGACCAGACTCAACGGCATGTCCAGGGCACCGGCCACCAGCTCGAGCAGCTTTCTTTCGCCGAAATCGATTTCCTGGTCGAAAAGCAGCCGCCGGCCCGAAACCATGGTCATGAAGCTCGCCCGGTCGCCCGCATTGATGACCAGCACGTTCTCGGGATCGCCGGCCGGCGACATGGCGCAAACCAGCCGGCGAATGGCCGCCGGTCCGATCTCCAGCGCTGCCACATCGAGCCCGGCCTGACGGAGCAGCTCGAGGTAGCCGATGACTTCTTCGCGCCGGCTGACAGCAACCAGCGCCAGGCGCTCGCCGTCGGGTGTCGCGTCGCGCACGGGAAGGTAGTCGAGCACGTGGTCCGTGAGCGGGCCGTCCAGGCGCTCGGCCATCAGGTGCAGGATCTCCTCTGCTTCGCTGCGGTCCCGTGTCGCGCGGTAACTGACGGAATGAATGCGGACCTTGCCGTGCGGCATGGCCGATACGACCTTGCGACCCTTGAAGCCCCTTGACACGAGAGCTTTACGGAGCAGCATCCTGAGCCGCTTCGGCGACTGCATGATCTCGTCGCTGCCGCCCGGCAGCGGCACCGAGGCCCACGCCCGGATACCGGCCACGTCGGCATCCCGCAATTCGAGCTGCACCAGGTGGACGGCCTCGCGGGCCATGTGGAGGCCGATCGATCCGGTGCGCGTGCGCCTGACGTCGGGCAGCAATCCGGCTGCATGGCGCAGGAGGCTCATGCCGTTTCCCCGATCGTCGTCGTCAAATCCGGCGGCGACTCGTCGGGAGGCGGCCGGCGCTCGCGGCGGCGCTTTTCCGAGTACAACGCCTGGTCCGCCCGGCGATAAATCGAATCGAGCACCATTGCGCCGCCGATGCCGATGCGCACGACGCCGACGCTCGCCGTCACTGCGCCGAGACCCGTATCGTCATCGAGCGCCGCGAGGGAGGCGCTCATCACGGCATCGATGTCGTCGCCGCAATACAACAGCGCGAATTCGTCGCCGCCCAGCCGGATCATGTAACCGTCTTCGCCGAGCCGTTCGTGGAACACCCGCACGAACTGGCGCAACACCACGTCGCCGTGGTGATGACCATGCCGGTCGTTGGTGCCCTTGAAGTTGTCGATATCCAGCACCGCAAAATGGATGCGGGCATCGCGTTGCCGGAAGCCTTCGATAATGCGCCGGAAGTTGTGCTCGAGGAACCGCCGGTTCCAGGCGCCGGTCAGCG
>JBOIDB010000038.1:0-4056 GCA_050740235.1 Gammaproteobacteria bacterium | reverse complement strand
ACTTTTCGGATCGCAAAGGTGAAAAAGCCATGGATGGCTTTTTCAACATCCTGTTAAAGGCTTCCACGCCCGGAGTGAGCGGCACGTGTGGGGAGCTTCCCGACGGCCGGCCGGTTGCTTTTAACGGGATGGGCGAGTACCGTCCGCAACCCCGTGGCTCCTGTGCACCGGCCGCTTCGATTCGGAGCCGATGGCACTCACCGTCTATTTCGATAAGGATGCGGACTCCGCGCTGTTGCGGGGCCGTCGTGTTGCCGTGCTCGGTTACGGCGCGCAGGGCCGGGCGCACGCGCTCAATCTGCGCGACTCCGGAGTCGATGTGATCGTCGGGCTGCGGCCCGGTTCTTCCTCGCAGCATCTCTGCGCGCGCGACGGCGTGAATGCGGCCGCCATCGACAGCGCCGTGGCCGGCGCGGATGTGGTCATGTTGCTGGTGCCCGACGAGCAACAGCCCGACGTCCACGATCGGATCCTCCGGCCGAAGATGCGCACTGGCGCCACGCTTGCGTTCGCGCACGGCTTCAACATGCAGTATGGCCGCATCGATCCGCGTGAGGATGTCGACGTCGTCATGGTCGCGCCGCTCGGCATCGGCGATCAGGTGCGACGCACTTATGAGAGCGGCGCCGGCGTGCCGGCGCTGATCGCCGTGCACAGCGACAGCAGCGGCCAGGCCTTGCAGCTCGCCATTGCCTATGCCGTCGCGAACGGCCACGGCCGCGCCGGGATATTCGCGACCAGCTTCCGCGACGAGACGGAAACCGATCTGTTCGCCGAGCAGGCCGTGCTCTGCGGCGGCGTCACGCATCTCGTCACTGCCGCTTTCGAGACCCTGGTCGACGCCGGATACCCGGAGGAGCTGGCGTATTTCTCCTGCCTGCATGAGCTCAAGCTCATGACCGACATGATGTACGAACGTGGCATCGCCGGCATGCGTCGCTCGATATCGAGCACAGCCGAATACGGCGATTACACGCGCGGGCCGCGCGTCATCAACGAGCAATCTCGCGAAGCGATGCGCAGCATGCTCGAGGAAATCCGTTCGGGCGCGTTTGCGGAGGAGCTGTCGGCCGAGATGCGCGCGGGCGGGGCGACTTTAGCCGCAGGCCGTGCGCGCGCGAAATCGCACGCCATCGAGAGCGTCGGCGCGCGCATGCGTGCACTGCTGCCCTGGCTCGAGTCGAGGTAATTCCATGCCGGGCAGACACGCTCCGCTGATCGCGCGGGAAGGCATTCCGTTCATCCTGACGGCGGTCGCCGCGACGATCGCCGGGTGGCACTTTTTCGGCTGGGCGGGGATCTGCGCCGGCGCCGCGCTTCTGTTGTTTCTGATCCTGATTTTCCGGGACCCTTATCGAGACGTGCCGTCCGTCGCGCTCGGCGTCGTCAGCCCCGTGGACGGGCGGGTCGCCGGCATCGAAAAAGTGGCGCAGGGGGTGCTCGAGCGCGAAGCGCTGCGAATCACCATCATCATCAACAATTTCGGCGCGTACACCGTGCGCAGCCCCGTCGAAGGCAAGGTACTCAGCCTGCAGGAAAACGAAGCCGTGCGCGCGCGGCTGGGCAACACGAGCGGTCTGTGGGTGCAGACCGACGAGAACGACGATGTCGTGCTGCTGTTCCGTGGGCCGCCCTTCATCGGCCGACCGGCAGGCTTCGTGCGCTACGGCGAGCGCATCGGGCAAGGTCAGCGTTGTGCTTTCGTGCGCCTTGCGCGCCATGCGGACCTCTACCTTCCCGCGACGAGCCGGGTGGAGGTGGCCGCCGGCGACATGGTCAAATCAGGCTCGAGCCTGCTCGCCACCTTGATCCATAAGTAGTGCAGGTCGGCGAGTAAATGACCGTCGCGGCGCTCGTTGGAGCGGACGCGTTCAACCCTGGCGGTTACATCCGCCATGTAGGAGCGCCGCTCAACTCGCCCGAGCGTCGAACCCCTGTTTGTCACCCCGGAGGGAGCGGCACCGTGCAACTCCACGGTCGGGCGTGGCACACTGTCCGGACATGATCGAACCCCGAAAGCTCGAACCCGCTGGCGGCAATCGCCGCGGCGTCTACCTGCTGCCGAATCTGTTCACGACGGCGGCGCTGTTCGCCGGCTTTTACGCCATCGTCGCGGCCATCGACGGCAATTTTCAGCGCGCCGGCATGGCGGTGTTCGTGGCCATGCTGCTGGACGGCATGGACGGGCGCGTGGCGCGCCTGACGAGCACGGAGAGCGATTTCGGCAAGGAATACGACAGCCTGTCGGATATGGTGTCGTTCGGGCTCGCACCGGCGCTGGTGGTGTATCAGTGGGGCGTCGCGCGCCTGTCCGAGTACGGCGTCGCCTGGGGCCGTCTCGGCTGGCTGGCCGCGTTTCTCTACGCGGTGACGGCGGCGCTGCGTCTCGCCCGGTTCAATACCCGCGTGGCCAGAGTCGACAAGCGGTTCTTCGAGGGACTGCCGAGCCCGTCGGCCGCGGCGCTGGTCGCGGGCCTGGTCTGGGTCGGCACCGAGCTCGGTATCAACGGCCTGACCGGCCTCACGGCCGCCTTCGTCGTGACCGCCGCGGCCGGCCTGCTCATGGTCAGCCGGATCCCGTATTACAGCTTCAAGGAGCTCAACCTGGGCAGCCGCGTGCCGTTCACCTACGTGCTGATCGTTCCGCTCATCTTCATGTTGATATCGCTCGACCCGCCATCGGTGCTGTTTCTGCTGTTCCTGGGCTATGCGCTGTCCGGCCCGGCCTGGTTCATCTGGCGCTTCCGCAAGCGCCGGCCGCGCCCTTCCGCCTCCGGCGACGCCGATCATGTGGGTGACTGAGTCATGGATGCACGGCGACAGGAGTGCCTCGATGTCATGGGCGTCGTAATCTGGCTCGAGCGGGCCGGCGGCGGCGTGCTCCACCGGCGTACCGAGGATCGCACAGACGCGCTCGACTGGTCGACGCTCGAGCAGACGGTGGCGAAATGCACGCTTTGCCCGCTGCATGCGACGCGCACGCAGACGGTCTTCGGCGTGGGCAATCGCCATGCGGACTGGATGATCATCGGCGAGGCGCCCGGCGTCGAGGAAGACCGCCGCGGCGAGCCGTTCGTCGGCCGCGCGGGCAAGCTGCTGGACGCCATGCTGCGCGCCGCGGGATTCTCGCGCGACGAAGTGTTCATCGCGAACATCCTCAAATGCCGGCCGCCGCGTAATCGCGATCCACAACCCGAGGAAGCCGCGCAGTGCGCGCCGTACCTCGCGCGTCAGATCGGGCTGGTGCAGCCGAAGCTCATCCTCGCGGTGGGGCGCGTCGCGGCGCAGCAGCTCCTGCATACCAATGCGCCCGTCGGACGGCTGCGCGGCCGGGTGCACCGCCTTCCCGATCGCGATATCCCCGTGGTCGTCACCTATCATCCCGCCTACCTGCTGCGCTCGCCGGGCGAGAAGCGCAAGTCGTGGGACGATCTGCTCCTCGCACGCCGGGCGGCCGGTCCGTGAGCGCCGCGCTGGAAGAGGGCGGCGCGCAATTCGACGACATGCGCGCGAGCGATATCGCCGAGGTATCGGCGATCGAGGCGGCGACTTATCCGTTCCCGTGGACGGCGGGGATATTCCGCGACTGCCTGCGCGCGCGCTACCGCTGCCGGGTGCTACGTGATCCGGCCGGCATCGTCGCTTACGGCATCGTCTCCACCGAGGCCCGCGAGGCGCACATCCTCAACCTTTGCGTTCGCGAGGCGCTGCGGCGCTGCGGTTACGGCCGGCGCATGCTCGCTCACCTGCTCGACCTCGCGATCGCCGCGGGCGCACGCCGCGTCTGGCTCGAGGTTCGGCGATCGAACGAAGCGGCCGTCGGCCTGTACAGCGCGGCCGGATTCGTCGAGGTCGGCGTAAGGCGCGACTATTATCGATCGGTAGACCGCGCGCACGGTGCTTCCCGGGGCGTTCGCGAAGACGCGCTCGTGCTCGCGCTGGGTCTCGACGACGGAGAGCCGCGCTGAGCGTGCCGGCCGCGGAGATCGACCGGCGCCGGACGTTCGCGATCATCTCGCATCCGGACGCGGGCAAGACGACGCTTACCGAAAAGCT
>JBOIDB010000037.1:0-10971 GCA_050740235.1 Gammaproteobacteria bacterium | reverse complement strand
TTCTTCCTCTTCGCTCAGTACAATAGCAGCAGCTGATCGACCCATGGCATAGCCCTCGATGATGGCACTGCCATAGTCTAGTTGAGCCATAAAATAATTCAACTAATTAATCGGACAGGATACTAGTACGACCCGGCCGGAGGCGACCATGAACGAATACGGGAACCGCTTTCTCCATCGCCGCAAGCTTCTCCGCGGCATGACGCTCGGCGCCGCAGTGCTCGCGATGCCCGGCGCATTCGCCGAGAAATTGCTGCTGACGCCCCGTCAGACCGAAGGGCCCTTCTACCCCGACCGGTTGCCGCTCGATACCGACAACGACCTGCTGCGGATCAACGATGCCGTCACTCCTGCCGTCGGCGAGATCACCTGGCTGTCCGGCCGGATTCTCGACGCGCGCGGCACCCCTGCCCGCAACGCCATCGTCGAGATCTGGCAGGTCGACAACAACGGGGTCTACCTGCATTCGGAGAGTGGCAACGGCGAACGCCGCGACCCGAGCTTCCAGGGCTTCGGGCGCTTCCTCACGGGATCGCGAGGCGAATATTTGTTCCGCACCGTCAAGCCCGTGCCGTACGGAAGCCGCACGCCCCATATCCACTTCGCGGTGCGCATGAAGGGCATGGATCAGTTCACGACACAGTGCTACGTCGAGGGCGAACCCCGCAACGAGCGCGACGGCGTGCTGAATCGCATCGATGACCCCAAAGCCCGGGCATCGGTCATCGTGCCCTTCGCGCCCGTGGAGAGCTCGCGCATTGGCGAGCTCGCCGCACGCTTCGACATCATTCTGGGATTCACGCCACAGGCCTGAAGCGTCTCCTCAGCGGCGACCCTCGATCGCCCGGCTGGCGATGCGGTCGATCAGGCCCGGCGCGAGGAGCTTGAGCCACCGCCCGGCGCGGCCGCGCCATGAGGTGAATTGCAGGCGCTTGCGCTTTTCCATGGCCTCGATGATCAGCCCGGCGCATTCCTCCGCGCTCATGATCCTGCGATTCTCGAGCGGGCTCCTGCCGAGCGGTCTGCCGTCCGGGCCGAGCGCGCGCTTGTGGATCTCCGTGCGCACGAAATCCGGCGCGATGATGGTCACCGAGACGCCGGAGCCCTCGAGCTCGATGCGCAGCGAGTCGAAGAAGCCGAACATGGCATGCTTGCTCGCCGAATAGCCGCTGCGCGTCGGCACGCCGGTCAGCCCCGCGACGCTGGAAACGGCGACGATCCGGCCGCGCGACTGCTTCAGATACGGCAGCGCGTTGCACGTGCACCAGACGCTGCTGAGGTAGTTCAGACGCATGACTTGCTCGAAAACGTTCGTGTCGTGCGCATCCTCCACCGTCGTCCAGAGCGTGCGGCCGGCGTTGTTGACCAGCACGTCGATGCGGCCGAAGCGTTCCACGGCGCGCTGGATGAGCTGCCGGCAGCGCATCTCGTCGGTGAGGTCTGCGCGCACGACCAGGGTCTCGGCCCCTTTTGCACCGCATTCGGCGGCAAGCGAGGCGAGGCGCTCCTCGTTGCGCGCCGCCAGCACGAGCCTGGGCCGTTGCGGGGCGAGCGCCAGCGACAGTGCACGGCCAATGCCCTCGGACGCGCCGGTCACGATGATCACCTGATTCGTGAAAGTTGCCATGCCGCCCCTCGGACCGTCCGGTGCAACGAACGCGATGATAGCAGCGCGGAGACATTCCTGATTTTGCCTGCGCAAAATCAGGAAAGTCCCCCCGTTGCATTCGCAAAAACAGCCCTGTCGACCTACACTGCGGTGCATGTCGACGAACGGAGTGAGCGCCATGCGCAAGGTGGCCGTTTTGATCGCCGCGGTGGTCTGCGCCGCCTGCAGCGATTCCGAGCCGGCGGCGCCCGCAGAGCAGGAGACGGTTTTCGATCCGATGGTGGAAACGCTCGAACGGGCGGAGCAGGTCGAAGAGCTGCAACGGTCGCGCATGGATACGCTGAACGAGCAACTCGAGCAGGCGGAAGGCGGCGGGGAGAATCCGTAGGCCCGGATAAGCGGAGTGTTCCCGGCCTGCGAGCGATCTGTCCTGCAAGCCGGCATAACCCCGCACAGGATGCGGGGGTTGCCGGCGGATTGCCGGCCTACGAGGACAGGCCGAGCCGGTGCTGCAGGCCGAGCAACGCCGGATTCTCGACCGTGATGAGTCGCGTCGGGATGGCGGCGAGATAGTCGCGATAGCGGCCTTTGTCCTCGAAGCGTGCGCGAAACGAAGATGCGAGCAGGGCCGCGGAAACCTGGGGCAGGATGCCGCCGCTCAGATACACGCCGCCGATGGCGCCGAAGGTCAGCGCGACGTCGCTCGCGACGGTGCCGAGAAAAGCGAAGAAGTGTTCGAGACAGCGCGAGGCGAGCGGGTCGCCTTTCGCGGCGCGGGCCGTGACGTCCTCGGGCTCCAGCTCTTCCGCCGCCACGCCCGTTTCGGCGGCCAGCGCTTCGTATAGATTCGTAAGCCCCGGCCCGGACAATACCCGCTCCGCCGAGCAGTGGCCGAACCGTTCCCGCAATCGCGTGATGATGCGCGCTTCGGGCTCGGTCGAAGCCGCGAGCGTGACGTGACCGCCTTCGCCGGGCACGGTAATCCAACCCTCTCCGGCACGGACCAGCCCGGCGACGCCGATGCCCGTGCCCGGTCCGAGCACCGCCCGCGTACCGTCGGGTACGGTTTCGCCGCCGCCAATCGTCGTCGTGTCCGCCTCGGTGAGCACGGGGAGGGCAAGCGCCTGCGCGGCGAAATCGTTGATGATGTCGAGTCGTTCGAGCTCGAGCGCGTCTGCCAGCCGGCGGATCGAGAACTGCCAGCGACGGTTCGTGAATTCCACCCGATCGCCGACGATCGGCGCGGCGACGGCGAGCGCGCCTCGCGTCGGATGCGTCTGCGCATGGTCGGCGAGAAAGGCGCGAATTACGTCGCGGAGACTGTCGAAGCGTTCGTTGCGATACTTGTGCACCACCGGGCGGGAGCCGCGCCGGTCCAGCAATGCGCAGCGGGTATGTGTGCCGCCGACGTCGGCGATGAGCGAGGTCGCGTCCTCGCTCATGCGGCCTGCTCCCGGACCCGATTGAAAGCGCCGTTCATGGCGTTTTTCAGCAGCCCGCCAGCGCCTCGACGAATCGGGTGCGCCAGGTCGTGATGTCATTGCGTTGCAGGACTTCGAGCATTGCGCGGTGACGTTCGCGACGCTCCTCGAGCGGCATGGAGATCGCCTGCATGATGCCCTCCGCGACATCCTCGATGTCGTAGGGATTGACGAGCGTCGCGGCCTCCAGCTCGCGCGCCGCTCCGGCCAGCGTCGAAAGCACGAGCGAGCCGGGGTTCTCGGGGTCCTGCGCGGCCACGTACTCCTTGGCCACGAGATTCATGCCGTCACGCAACGGGGTGACCACGGCCGCGCGGGAGATCCGGAACAGGCCCATGAGCGTGCGCCGCGAGTACTTCCGGTTGAGGTAACGGATCGGCATCCAGTCCATTTCCGCGTAGCGCCCGTTGATGTTGCCGGCGGTCTGTTCGAGCTGCCTGCGGATCTCCACGTAGGCGCGCACGCCGGTTCGCGACGGCGGCGCGATCTGCATGAACACGAGCTCGCCGCGCTGGTCGGCGTTGTGCTCGAGCAGGCGCTCGTAGGCGCGGAATCGCTCCGGCAGCCCCTTGCTGTAATCGAGCCGATCGACGCCGATGATGAGCCGGCGCTTGCCCAGGCTCTTGAGCATGCGCTTGATCGGCGACGTGCTCACTGCCTCCTTGCTCAGCCGCGCGATGCCCGTGACATCGATGCCGATCGGAAACACGTCGGCGTGCACGTCGCAGCCTTTGGAGCCGACGCGCCGGTCGGCCAGCATGGCATCGCCGAAATCGCGTTGCGTGATGTTCTCCTCGAACGAGCGCAGGTCACGCTGAGTCTGGAACCCCACTACGTCGTAAGCGCACAGCCCGCGCAGCAGCGCCTGATACGGCGGCAGGGCGCGCAACACGTCCACGCCTGGAAACGGCACGTGCAGGAAAAAGCCGATCGGCTGTTCGATGCCCGCGCGGCGCAGCTCGGACGCGAGCAGGATGAGATGGTAATCGTGCACCCAGATGAGATCGCCCGGCCGGATCAGCGGCGCGAGCTTGCGCGCGAACAGCGCATTGACCCGGCAGTACGCGTTGAATTGCCGGCGGTCGTAGCTGAAGACGCCGAGCTGGAAGTGAAAGAGCGGCCAGAGGATGTTGTTGCTGAAGCCGTTGTAATAATCCTCGAAGTCCTGCCGGTTGAGCGGCAGGGTGGCGTAGGTCACCCGGCCGCGCTGTTCGATCTCCGGATCGGGCATTTCGCCCTCGACGATCTTGCCGTTCCAGCCGAACCAGACGCCACCGTATTCCTCGAGCGCGGCGAGCACGCCCACGGCGAGTCCCCCGGAGGATTCTCCGCCGACGGCGACCCGGTTGGACACGGCGACTATGCGGCTCAAAAGGCGCTCTCCCAGGAACGGCTGAGCCGCGTCGCGCAGTTGATGATCCCGACCATGCTGTAAGTCTGCGGGAAGTTGCCCCACAGCTCGCGCGTGGCCGGATGAATGTCCTCGGACAGGAGGCCGAGGGGCGTGCGGCAGGCGAGCATGTTCTCGAACAGCTCGCGCGCCTCGTCGGTTCGCCCGAGCGCGGCCAGTGCGTCTATGTACCAGAACGTGCAGATGTTGAAGGCCGTTTCGGGCTCGCCGAAATCGTCCTCCGTCACGTAGCGGAACATGAACGGGCCGTTTCTGAGCTGTCGCTCGACGGCCTCCACGGTGCTCGCGAATCGCGGGTCGGCGGCATCGACGAAGCCGAGCTGATTGAGCAGCAGAAGACTAGCGTCGAGATCCGTGCCGCCGAAGGTCGAGGTAAAGGAGCCGAGTGACTCGCTCCAGGCTCTGCGCATGATTTCCTGCTGCAGCCGGTCGGCCCTCGCGCGCCAGTCCCGAGCCTTCCCCGGCTCGCCGAGCTGCGCAGCGATTTTCGCCAACCGGTCGCAGCCCGTCCAGCACATAACGCCGGAGAAAGTGTGCACGCGCGTTCGTCCCCGGTATTCCCAGAGGCCGGCGTCCGGCTCGTCGAACAACGCTTCGGCGCGCCTGCCGAGCTTTTCCAGGCGGCCGAAAAGCGCCGCGTCGCCCTCGCGCACGAGTCGCTGATCGAAGAAAGTCTGCGTCGCCACCAGGATGGCGGCGCCATAGACGTCGTTCTGCACCTGCTCGTACGCTAGATTGCCGATTCGCACCGGGCCCATGCCGCGATAGCCGGGCAGGTTATCCACGATCTTCTCGGTCAGTCGGGCATTGCCGGTGATGCCGTACACCGGCTGCAAATGGTCGTCTTCGGCGCGGGCCCCGATATCGATGATGTAACGCAGGAAGGCCTCCATCGTCTTGGTCGCGCCCAGGCTGTTGAGCGCGTGCACGACGAAGTACGCGTCACGCAGCCAGCAGTAACGGTAGTCCCAGTTGCGTCCGCTGTTGCGGGCTTCGGGGATGGACGTCGTCGCCGCCGCGACGATGGCACCCGTGTCTTCGTAGTTGCACATCTTGAGCGTGATCGCGGCGCGGATGACCTCGCCCTGCCATTCGAAAGGGATTTTGAGTCCCCGCACCCAGCCGCGCCAGTAATCGCAGGTCTCCTCGAAGAACGTGCGCCCGACGCGATGCACGGAATCGGACAGCGTTTCGTCCGGGCCGAGCAACATCGTCATCGGCCGCTCGAGCAGGAAACTGTGCTCCTCCAGCACGTCGCTGATCGACGCGTCGGTGGTGAGACGGATCGTGAACGCGGGACCGACGTAGCGGATGTGGTTGCTGCCGAAGGTGCGGCCGGGTTCGACGCTGCCGTACTCGAGACGCGGCCGGAGCCGGATGCGGACGCGCGGGCTGCCTTCGAGCGGCTCGATGGAGCGCGCCAGCATGACCGGCCGGAAGGTGCGGCCGAACTGCATGAAGCGCGGCGCGAAGTCGAGGAGCCGTACCTTGCCGCCGTGACGGTCCTGCAGCAGCGTCTCGACAACGGCGGTGTTCTTGAGATAGCGCTGCTCGGAGCGCTCGAAATCGACGAGCTCGACGTCGAAGAACCCCTCTTCGGCCCCCTCGGCGTCGCCTGACAGCAACGAGTGGAAAACCGGGTCGCCGTCGAGGCGTGGCATACAGGCCCACACGATGCGCCCGCGCACATCGAGCAGCGCGGAAATCTGGCAATTGCCGATGATCGCGAGGTTGAGACTCGATGCCGGCCGTTCGCCGGGCGCATCGGTCGGACCGGCCGGGCTCGACTGCGTTTTTCCGTGCTCCTTTGGAGTGGACGAAGGGGGAGCGGGATCGTCTGCGTAGCTCGCCACTGGGGTTTTCAGCCGGCCGCGGCCCGCGCGCGGGCGTCGAGCAGCGAAGCGATCCAGTCGAGCACGTCGCCGACATCGTCGACATGCCAGACGGCGTGCGACCGACCGTCGACTCCGACGCCGATCGAATGCCCGCCGAGCCGGTTCACCGCCTCGAACCCGGCCTCATCCGTGACGTCATCGCCGATGAACACCGGCACGCGGCCGGCGAACGGCGCTTCGCGCATGAACTCCTCGATCGCCGTGCCCTTGTTGCGGCCGGTCGGCTTGATCTCGAGGACTTTCTTGCCGCGCTGGAGGCACCAGCCGGCGCCGAGGCGCTTCACCACGTCTGCGAGCCTGTCGCGCACCGCCGTCTCCAGGGACGGCGCGCCGCGAAAATGCACGGCCACGGCCGGGCCCTTGTCCTCGACCAGCAGCCCGGGATGGTTTTCGGCGAACGCCCAAAGCTCGTTCTTGGCGCCGTGCAGCCGCTCCTCATCGGCCATCGCATGATGCACGCGGCCCGCGGCGTCGCGCCTTTCGAGGCCGTGAAGCCCGGCCAGCGGCAGCTCGAGCGGCGCGAGCATGGCGTCGAGGCTCGCGATGGAGCGCCCGCTGACCAGCGCCATGGCGCCGCCGACTGCGGCCGGCAGCCTGCGCAGCAGCTCGATCAGCCGCGGCGTGACCCGGGCGAGATCGGGGTGCGCGGCGATTTCGACCAGAGTGCCGTCCACGTCCAGGAAGAAGGCCCAGCGCGGGTTCCAGGCGGGCAATGCCATCGAATCGGGCTCCCGGGGCATGGCTCGAACATACCTGCTTCGCCCTCAAAGGCCAAGCCGGCCCGCTTTCGCCGTCATGATCGGCGCTTGGTGTGCGCCGTCCGGTGCGGCAATATCGGGGCGGGAGGATTTTTCTTACGCGATGAGCTTCTGGCTGGGACTCGACCGGATCTGGCTGGCGCTTTCACGCATGCTGACGGCGGCGTGCGTGCGTCCGACCGTGCAGCCGGCAGATATCGACGCCGCCCGGATCGATGGCGGCGCGCCGGTGTTCTATGTGCTCGAAAACAGCGGCCTGGCGGACCGCCAGACACTCGAGGTCGTCTGCCGGGAACGCGGACTGCCGCTGCCGAATCGCGCCGTGCGTGTCTCGGGGCTGGCCGAGCGGCGCGCAGTGTTCTATCTGCGCCACCTGCGCGGCCGGATTTTCCGGCGGCAGAGCCGGCAGCTTTCCGATCGCCTCGCGCGGCTGGTCGGCGCCCTCAAGCAGGACCCCGCGCTCGAGATTCGCATCGTGCCTGTGGCGATCTTCTGGGGCCGTGCCCCTGGGCGGGAAGCCCACTGGCTGGATCTGCTGCTCGCGGAGAGCTGGAACGTCGGCGGGCGATTTCGCAAGCTCATGGTCGTGCTGCTGAACGGCCGGCAGGTGGTGCTGCATTTCGGCGCACCGATGGGGCTGCGCCGGATCGTCGACGGAGAACCCGATGCGGCGCGGGCCGTGCGCAAGATCGCGCGTGTCCTGCGCGCACACTTCCGCCGCCAGCGAGCAGCGACGATCGGTCCGGATCTCTCGCATCGGCGCACGCTGGTCCGCCAGATCCTCGCCAGCGCGCCGGTGCGGCGCGAGATCGAAGATTTGTCGCGGCGGGAGAAAGTCTCGTTGAGCCAGGCGCGGGCGCGGGCGCGCCGTCATGCGCACGAAATCGCGGCCGACTACTCGCCGACGTTCGTACGCGTGCTGGACCGTGTGCTCGGTTGGCTCTGGAATCGCCTGTATGACGGCATCGAGCTGAGCCACGGCAGCAATCTGGCGGAGCTCGCCAAGGGCAACGAGCTCGTCTACGTGCCTTCGCACCGCAGCCATTTCGATTACCTGCTGCTGCCTTTCATTCTCTATCGCAAGGGGCTCGTCGTGCCCCACGTCGCGGCCGGCGTCAATCTCGATCTGCCGCTCCTGGGCCGCTTTCTGCGGCGGGGCGGCGCATTCTTCCTGCGCCGCAGCTTCAAGGGCGACCGGCTGTATGCGAGCGTCTTCAGCCAGTACCTGTCGTTCAACCTGCGCAAGGGATTTCCGATCGAGTATTACGTGGAGGGTGGCCGCAGCCGCACGGGCCGCCTGCTGCAGCCGAAGTCCGGATTGCTGTCGATGACGGCCGAAAGCTATCAGGAGAAGCCCCGCCGGCCGATCGTCTTCGTGCCGGTCTATTTCGGCTATGAAAGACTGGTCGAAGGACCGAGCTTTCTCGACGAGCTCGGCGGTCGACCCAAACGCAGCGAGTCGCTGCGCGGCGCGCTCCGCTCGCTGAGTGCGCTCCGCGGACACTTCGGCAAGGTCTACGTCAACTTCGGCCAGCCGATCTACCTTGCGCAGGTGCTTACGGAGCAGGGCAGCGGCCGGCGCAAGGGCGGCAACGGCGAGGACCGGCGCCCCGCCTGGCTGGACGACGTGGTCGCGGAGCTCGCGCGCCGCATCATGACGGGCATCAACAGCGCCGCGGCGGTCGGACCCGTCAATCTGCTCGCCATGATCCTTCTCGCGACGCCCCGGCGGGCGATGACCGAGCAGGCGCTGATCCAGCAGCTCGAGCTGTCGGTCGGACTGCTGCGAAAGGCGCCCTACTCGCCGCTGATCACCGTGACCAGGTTGTCCGGCCCGGAGATCATCGTTTACGGCGAGAAGATCGGCGTGCTCAAGCGCGAGCCGCATCGGCTCGGCGATGTCATTGCCCTGCGCGCGGACCAGGCGCCGCTGATGGCCTATTTCCGTAACAACATACTGCACCTGTTCGCGCTGCCTTCGCTGGTCGCCGGCTGCTTCCGCAATGCCCTGATGCTCACGCCCGCCCGGCTGCTGGAGCTCGCGAGGCTGGCTTATCCGTACATGCGCACTGAGCTGTTCCTGCGCTGGTCGGACGACGAGCTCGGGCGGGGTATGCAAAGAGTCATCAAGGTGCTGGTGGATCGCGGCCTGCTGGAGCACCAGGCGGACGAGGACCAGCTCATCCGCCCCGGATCGGGCACGCGTGAGGCCTCGCAGCTGTCGGTGCTCGCGCACGGCGCGCTGGAGATGCTCGAGCGGTTCTACATGACGATCGCGCTGCTGCTCAGCCACGGCAGCGGCCAGGTGACGCGCGCCGAGCTCGAGCAGCAGTGCCGGCTCACGGCCGAGCATCTGAGCCTCCTGTACGGGTCCGACGCGCCGGACTCGCTCGAGACGGCATTGTTCAGCAATTTCATCGACAGGCTGCTCGAGCGCGGCGTGGTATGGACGACCGAGGGCGGTCGCCTCGGCTATGACGATACGCTGCACGCTGTCGATGAAGATGCGCGCCTCGTGCTGAGCGATCCGATCCGACGCTGCATCCTGCAGGCGACGCGCGGCACGGAGATCTCGTTGCCGCCGGCGGCAGCAGGTCATTGACCGCTTTTTTGTCTAACGGCTATGATGGCCTTCGTCGCTGCGGCGCAATGACAACATCGCGATGCCGCGCACGGCGTGTTTGTCATTCGGCGCGCGGTTCGTTATCGACAAGTCCGCGGACATTCCATAACAAAACCTCCCAGGGGGTCGTATGACTAAGGTCCATCGTCCGTGCGCGGCCGCGCGCGCCTGGCTCCTCGGCGCTGCTTGCGCGACCTGCATCCTGACACCGGTTCCGGTGCTCGCCATGGAGTTCGAGAGCGGCGACTTCTACGGCAGCTGGGATACGACCCTCACGTTCGGACAGGCGTGGCGCGTGCAGAGCGCGGACGAGGACATCATCGCCACGAGCGCGGGCGGCAACTCGCGCGGACCAAACGACGACAACGGCACCCAGAATTTCGACACCGGCACGTACAGCCGCCTGTTCAAGGTCACCACCGAGGCGGAGCTCAACTACAAGCAGTTCGGCGCGTTCGTGCGCGCGTTCGGCCTGTACGACGAAGAGATCGAGGATCACGAGCGCAAACGCACGCCGCTCAGCGAGGCGGCGCTGGACCTGGTCGGCAGCCGCGCGGAGCTGCTCGACGCTTACGTATGGGCCAATCTCGACATCGGGCCGATGCCGGCAGAGGTGCGCGTCGGCGAGCAGGTGCTGAGCTGGGGCGAAAGCACGTTCATCCAGAACGGCATCAACGTCATCAACCATATCGACGTCAGCGCGTTGCGTGTGCCGGGCGCGGAGCTGCGCGAAGGCCTGATTCCGCAGGGGCTGGTGTCGCTGTCGCTCGGCACGACGGAGAACACCTCGATCGAGGCTTTTTACCAGTACGAGTGGGACGACACCGAGCCGGAGCCCGTCGGCTCCTACTTCAGCACCAACGATTTCGCGCCGGACGGCGGCGAATTCGTCACGCTCGGATTCGGCGCGGTCCCCGATCTCGGCACGGACTTCTCCGCGCTCGGCGGAAGCTTCTTCCCGAACTTCCGCCAGGTCGGCCGCGATCCGACGCGGTATCCGGACGACGGCGGCCAGTGGGGTGTAGCGTTCCGGCTGTTTGCGCCGGATTTCAGCAACGGCACCGACTTCGGTTTCTACGTCATCAACTATCACAGCCGTCTGCCGCTCATCAACGGCCGCACCGGCACGCAGGCGGGTCTCGGCAACGCCGCCGGCGCCGCGACCGCGATCGGCGGCGCCGCGCAGGGTCTGGC
>JBOIDB010000036.1:0-4069 GCA_050740235.1 Gammaproteobacteria bacterium | reverse complement strand
CTAGTCATTATCGAGCGCAGAATGCGTCGGACCGAATCGGACTGCCAGATGGTGAAGTGGTGGCTATGGGTGAACGCGGCAAGCTTCGGGGGATTGCGAGCATCGAGGAACCGGCCGTCATCGAGCGGATGCGGAGATGCGGGGTTCTGAGGCGGAAAGCGCTCGCATTTCCGTTGCCATCGACCGTCGCACCGACGACGCCGGTCGCCGCCATGGCGGCCAAAGCGGGCGCCGGCAAGGGCCTTATGTCTCGCAACCTGGCTCTGCGGGACACATTTCACAGGATATGAACGTCACGACCTTCTCGTACTCGCGGCGATCGAGCACACCGTCTCGATTCTCGTCGTCGTGGGCGAAAAAGTCGGAGCCGAGCTCGAGTGGAGCAGCAGCCGCCTCAGTGGGAGAAAGCACACCGTCAGAGTTCACGTCCAGATGTTCGAATAGCGCCTGCCGGCACGAATCCGGATCTTCCTGCGCGTTGGCCGAAACGGCCAGGATCAGCACCGCAATCAGCGCGTACCGCTTCATAACTGCCTCTCCCCTCTTCTCTGCCATTCGCTTCGTTCAGTGTACCTTCGGCAGGCACCGGCGCTGGCCAGAATCGGACCTCAATATCGACTCGAAGGAGGAGGGACGCCAAGCGGCGGAATTACCGGGGGTTTGGCGGGCCAGGCGGACGTTTTGGGATTCGGTGAAATGCGGATGTGGTGGCTATGGGTGGGCTCGAACCACCGACCTGCGGGTTATGAGTCCGCCGCTCTGACCAACTGAGCTACATAGCCATCCTGGAGGGGTTGGCAGGGAAAGAGAATTTTCCGGGGTGCAATGCGGGGTGTCAAGGTAACTCGAAGTCGGCATCGGGATTCCTTGTTTTACTGGATCCCGGCTTTCGCCGGGACGACGAATCAGCGGCCTTTCCCCGGACGACGACAGTAAGCGGCTTCGCCGGGGCGACGAATCAGCAGCTTGCGGCGGGATGAGGAAGATTTTTTTTACTGGATCCCGGCTTTCGCCGGGACGACGGGTAAGCGGCTTTCGCCGGGACGACGAACTCTGTTCGAGGGTCAGACGTTGAAGCGGAAGTGCATGACGTCGCCTTCCTGCACGACGTATTCCTTGCCTTCCAATCTCAGCCGCCCTGCTTCGCGCGCACCTTGCTCACCGCCGCGCGCGACGTATTCGTCGTAGGCGATCACCTCGGCGCGGATGAAGCCCTTCTCGAAATCGGTGTGGATCTCGCCCGCGGCCTGTGGCGCCGTGGAGCCCACGCGCACTGTCCAGGCGCGCACTTCTTTAGGCCCGGCGGTAAAGAACGTCTGCAAGCCGAGCAGGCGGTAGGCCGCGCGAATGACACGATTCAGGCCGGGTTCCTCGAGACCGAGGTCGGCGAGAAATTCAACTTTGTCGGCGGCCTCGAGCTGCGCGATCTCGGCTTCGAGCGCGGCGCACACCGGCACGACCTCGGCGCCTTCCGCACGCGCCCGCTCGCGAACCTCGTCCAGATACGGATTGTCGGTGAAGCCGCCTTCGGCCACGTTGGCGATATACATCGTCGGTTTGGCAGTCAGCAGGTGCAGGTCACGGCTTTCCTGCCGCTCCTCTTTCGTGAGCGGCATCGCGCGTACAGGCTGCCCGGCGTCGAGATGCTGCGCGACGCGCGCCAGCAAATCGCGCCGCGCTATCGCGACCTTGTCGTTCGTCTTCGCCGCGCGCACAGCCTTCTCGTGATACTTCTCGACGGTCTCCAGGTCTGCAAGACCGAGCTCGGTATTGATAACGTCGATATCCGAGCCCGGGTCGATGCGTCCGGTGACGTGCGCGATATCGTCGTTCGAGAAGCAGCGCACGACGTGCGCGACGGCGTCCGTCTCGCGGATATTGGCGAGAAACTTGTTGCCGAGTCCTTCGCCTTTCGAAGCGCCGGCTACGAGGCCCGCGATGTCAACGAACTCCACAGTCGTCGGCACGATCTTCGCGGGCCTGGCGATCCTCGCCAGCTCGTCCAGCCGCGGGTCTGGCACCGGCACGATGCCTACGTTCGGGTCGATCGTGCAGAAAGGATAATTCTCGGCTGCGATGGCCGCGGCGGTCAGCGCATTGAAAAGTGTCGATTTGCCGACGTTCGGCAGCCCGACGATGCCGCAGCGGATGCTCACCGGCCGCTCATCAGCCGGAAACGCGGCTGTGCAGCAGGTTCTTGGCTTTTTCCTCGCCTTCCTCGAGCAGCGTCGGCAGCGCTGCGACGGCGTCGCTGACAGCGTTCAGAATGCGCTCTTCATCCTCCGGCTGTGCACGTCGCAACACATAGTCGATGACCTCGTGCTTGCTGCCGGGATGTCCCACGCCGAAGCGCAATCGAAAGAACTCCCGGCCGAGATGCGCGATGACGTCCCGCATCCCGTTGTGCCCACCGTGACCGCCGCCCCGCTTGAGCCGGACCGTGCCGGGCGGCAGGTCGATCTCGTCGTGCGCGACGAGCAGCTCCGCGGGGGCAATCCGGCGGTAGGCGCAGAGCCCCTGCAGGGCGAGCCCGCTGCGATTCATGTAGGTCATCGGCTTGAAGAGGAGCAGCTCGCGCTCCTCAACTGTGATGCGGCACATTTCGCCGTTGAAGCGGCGCTCGCCACGGAACTGCCCGCCGAACGCGTCCGCGAGCGCGTCCGCGAACCAGAAGCCCGCGTTGTGGCGATCGAGCTGGTGCTTCGGGCCCGGATTGCCGAGCCCGGCGATGAGGCGGATGGTTTCCACTCGGCCGTCCGCTCGAGGACGGAGGGCTGAATCAGCCCTCGTCCCTGGTCTTCTCGTCTTCCGGTTTCTCGGCCTCGCCTTCCTCTGCGCCCGCAGCCTCCGCCTCGGCCTCGGCCGCCACCGCTGCTTCCTCTTCGATTTCCTCGACGCGCGGATGGTGAATGGCCGCGACGGGAAGATCGTTGCCTTCGCCATGCGCCAGCTCGACGAGCTCGACGCCCGGCGGCAGCTTGATGTCGGACAGGTAAAGCATGTCGTCCATGCCCATGGCGGAGCAGTCGATGTCCAGATAGCCGGGCAAGTCCTTCGGCAGGCAGCTCACCTCGACGTCGGATTCCATCTTCGACAACACACCGTGCTCGAGCTTGACTCCGGGCGCCTCGTTCTCGCCGATGAAGTGCAGCGGCACGTTCATGCGGATCTTCTCATCCGCCAGGATGCGCTGCAGATCGACGTGCAGCACGCGATGGCGCGCCGGATGCCGTTGCAGATCCTTGAGGATCGCGGCCTGCTCCTCGTCGCCGACCCGGATCGTCAGCACCGAGGAATAGAAACCTTCGTTCTCCAGTTGATGCAACAGCGCCTGGTGATCGAGCGCGATCGAACGCGGCTCGCGCTTGCCTCCGTACAGCACCGCGGGCACTTTTCCTTCGCGACGCAGGCGGCGGCTCGCACCTCTCCCCTTGTCGTCCCGGAACTCCGCGATGAGCTCGAATGATTTGCTCATGTCGTGTTCTCCGTCAGTTGTTCAAACAATCGAACGCCGCCCCGCGACCAGGCGCGGCGCTCACCAAACCGGGGACATTCCTGATTTCGATCTGCTCGGTATCGAAACCAGGAAGGTCCCTATTCTGCTCCCGGACTCAATCTACATACAGCGAGCTGACCGACTCCTCGTCGCTGATGCGGCGCATCGTCTCCGCCAGCAGCTCCGCCGTGCCGAGCTGGCGGATGACCGGGCAGGCCATCGCCTCCTCGCTCAGGCGAATCGTGTCGGTCACCACCAGCTCGTCGAGCTGCGACTCGCGGAGGCGCTGCACCGCCGGCCCGGACAGCACGGCGTGTGTCACGTATGCGACGACGCGCCTCGCGCCGTCATCCTTGAGCGCTGCGGCCGCCAGGCACAGCGTGCCGGCCGTGTCGACCATGTCGTCGACCATGATGCACACCTTGTCTTCCACACGGCCGATGACATTCATCACCTTCGATTCGTTCGGCCGCGGCCGGCGCTTGTCGATGATCGCCAGATCCGCATCGTCGAGCCGTTTCGCCAGCGCCCGGGCGCGCACCACGCCGCCCACGTCCGGCGATACGACGACCA
>JBOIDB010000035.1:0-2616 GCA_050740235.1 Gammaproteobacteria bacterium | reverse complement strand
GAAACGCGCCGAACGGCGTCACCCGAGGGTCGTGGCGCCTGGCTTGCGGCACGTAATCCGCGTCCTCGGTCACATTCATGGTGCGGAACTTGTAGACTTTGATCTCCTCGCCGTCCAGCCCGTAGCGGCGCTGCTTGAAGATGGCGGGGCCCGGCGAGGTCATCTTGATACCGATCGCGATGGCCAGCATGAGCGGCGCGGTCAGCAGCAGGATGAACGATGTGATGACGATGTCGCTCAGGCGCTTGACCAGGCCGTCGAATCCGACGAAAGGCGTCTCGCAGAGCGCGACGACCGGTATGCCGTGGATATCGTCCATGCGCGCCTGGATCAGGTCGAAGACGAAAATGTCCGGCACGAAATAAATGGAGGCGGTCGTGTCGTGCAGCTCGTCGAGCAGCTCCTTGGTGCGTTCCTCGTGGCGGATCGGCAGCGCGATGTAGATCACGTCCGGCCCGTTGGCACGCACGTAGGGGGCCAGGTCGCTCAGCCGGCCCAGCGCCTGACCGTGATCTACGGGGCCGGTGCGGTCGGAGCCGCGGTCCTCGAAAAAGCCGAGGAATTTCATGCCGAGGTGCGGATACTCGACGATCTGCTCGGCCAGCCGGCGGCTCAGATCGTTGATGCCCGCGATGACCACGGTGCGCGCATTGCCGGCGGCTCGCATGATGAGGATCTGAAACTGGCGCAGGCCGATCTGCGCGATCAGGATCAGGGGCGGCGTGATGAGGAACCAGGTAAACAGCGTTTTCCGCGAAAAGACCGCCGAATACTTGGCCGCATAGCCGATCAGCAGCAGGATGCCGATCAGCAGCACCCAGGAAGCGATGAGATTGCCGGTCTGCGAGCGGAGGCCGCCGACGTCGCGCGGGCGCGACACGTCCGATTCGCGAAAGATGAAGAACGCCAGCAGGAAGGACAGGACGATCAGCGCGCGGTAGTGATCCGCCATGGAGACGCCGTAGATCTCCATGATCAGCAACAGCGACACGACGGTAACGAGCGGCGCCGTCAGTGACTGGAGCACCGATACGAGGCCCACGGTAAAGCCGCGTTCGAAGTAAGCACCGGCCATCACCCGCCCCCGGGGATCAAGTCCGTACGTTCATGTGCGCCGCGATGCCCGCACCCTCGAGTCGGGATACGTTGCCTGTCGCTGCATCCACCGATGGTAGCAAACGCAGGCGAAAGGTGGTGTGAAGCACGTCGTATTTCGGCAACAAGAGGGTATCCCTCGCCGGAGCGGCGAACGCAGATTAGGTCTTCGGGGTACGGTTGCCGCGTTGCCAACCGCGCGGCCGGGCGCATTATAACTGCACGGCAGCCGGCCGGCAGAACTCCGTTTCCGGCCGTGCCGAACCCGAAAGATCGACGAGCGCGACCCGATGCGGGCTTTCCACGGCCCACCGGCGCGCTCCGTCGCCGAACCCGTGCAAGCCGAATACCTCGTATCGCGCAATGCCTGCGGCCGCAATGCGCTGGAACCGGGCGTCCAGGTCCGACGCGGTGCAGGGCTGGTCGTCGAACAACAGCTTGGCGACCGGTCCCGCGGGATCGCGCACGATCAACCCCGTCGAGCCGAGAAAGCCGGCGACGGCCGGGGTCAGCCGCAAGGGCTCGAAGCGCAGATTCGTGCGCGGCATGCGGCCGAAGCCGATCCTCCCGCCCCATTTCTTCTTGTACTGCAGCACGCCGTCGTAAAGGAACGGGCGGCTCGGGCCGAAATCGAGGGTGCGGCAGCGCGCGTCCCAGGCGTGCCTCACCGTGCAGTAGTCGAGTACCTCCCACAAACCCTCGAGATGCGGACTCTCCGCCTCGGCGGTGCCTCCCCAGACGCAGGCGAGATGGCGGCCGAACCGTTGCAGCAAAGCCGCCGCCCGGACCTCGCCTTCGTGGCGGATCTGGATCAGGTAGCCGCGTTGGCACTCGGCGAGGAATTCGTCCCGCGGTACGATGTGGGCTTCGTGCAATTGGCTGCGCTTGCGGCTCGGCCAATAGAATCGGTGGTAGAAAATGAAGTAATCGCGCGCGCCGGTGCTGAAGCTGCATGTGTAGCCGTACTTGCTGATGTAATTTTTCGCCTCGTTGCGCGCCTCGCGCTCGAACGCTGCCTCGGTCGCCGGCCATTCGCGCTTGATCGAGAGGCGCTGCCGCACCGAGCGCGGCACTTTCAGCATGGCATCCCGCTGCGCCAGCCGCGCCGTGACGGCGCCGGAATCGATGATCAGCAGATCGGCACGCGGCGCAAGCGCGCGGATCCCCTTGCGCAGCCGCAGCGGATTGTGCAGGCGATCGTTGCGTCGCACGGTGAAATCGGCGAAGACTCGATTGAGAATCCAGGCGAGGTTGCGCCCGCTGCCGGCATAGAGCAGGTTCAGATCCTGCCCGCTCGAGCGCTCGCGCCCGCCGATTTCCAGCAGGCCGTTGCGGAACGCATTGTCGAAGACATGCCGGGGCTCGAACAGTTTGCCCAGCAGCGTCGCGGTTTTGCCCAGACCGGCACGGAGCCCCGCGCCGGCGGGCGCGCGCTCCGGTTTCATGGCCTGCAGGTCAGCGCGATGCGGGCGATGCCGGTCATCGCGCGAGTCTAACCGATGCGCGCCGTCCTGCGGATGA
>JBOIDB010000034.1:0-25063 GCA_050740235.1 Gammaproteobacteria bacterium | reverse complement strand
TCTTCGCGAGCAACATGTCGAGCAGTTGGTCGGACTTGTCGCGCGCCTCGACGGTGAGCTGCACGAGACGGCGCGTATCCGGCGCCATGGTCGTTTCGCGCAATTGCGCCGGGCTCATCTCGCCCAGACCCTTGAAGCGCGTCGTCGAAACCTTGCCGCGCCGTTTCTCCGCCGCGATCGTGTCGAGGATGCCCTGCCGCTCGGCGTCGTCGAGCGCGTAGTACACCTGCTGGCCCACGTCGATGCGATACAGCGGCGGCATCGCGACGTAAACATGCCCGGCGAGCACGAGCGGCCGGAAGTGCCGCAGGAACAGTGCGCACAAAAGCGTGGCGATATGCAGCCCGTCGGAATCGGCATCGGCGAGGATGCAGATCTTGTGGTACCGCAACCCGCCGAGATCCTGGGCCCCCGGATCGACGCCGAGCGCAATGCTGATGTTGTGCACCTCCTGCGAGGCGAGGAGCTCGGCCGGATCGACTTCCCAGGTATTCAGGATCTTGCCGCGCAGCGGCATGATCGCCTGGAACTGCCGGTCGCGAGCCTGCTTCGCGGAGCCGCCGGCCGAGTCTCCCTCGACGAGAAACAGCTCCGTCTGTGCCGGATCCGTGCTGGTGCAGTCGGCGAGCTTGCCGGGCAGCGCCGGGCCGCTCGTGACGCGTTTGCGCACGACTGCGCGGCTGGCGCGAAGGCGCTTCTGCGCATGATCGATCGCGAGCTGCGCGATCTGCTCGCCGCTCTCCGGATGCTGATTGAGCCAGAGCGCGAGCGCGTCCTTGACGACGCCGGATACGAACGCCGCGCATTCGCGCGACGACAGACGTTCCTTCGTCTGCCCCGAGAACTGCGGGTTGGCGACCTTGACTGACAGCACGTAGTTCACACATTCCCAGACATCGTCGGGCGCGAGGCGCACCCCGCGCGGCAGGAGATTCCTGAACTCGCAGAACTCCCGCAGCGCGTCGGTGAGCGCGCTGCGCAAGCCGTTGACGTGCGTGCCGCCCTGCGGCGTGGGAATCAGGTTCACGTAGCTTTCCGCCAGGCTCTGGGCGCCGTCGGGCAGCCAGACGAGCGTCCAGTCGACGGCTTCGAGATTGCCTGCGAGGCTGCCGCTGAACGGAGTCTCCGGAAGGTGGGGCGCGCCGGCGATGGCTTCGAGCAGATATTCGTCGAGACCGCCTTCGTACTGCCAGGTCGACTGCTCGCCGCTTTTCTCAACCGTGAGGCTGACGGCAAGCCCGGGGCAAAGCACCGCTTTCGCGCGCAGCACGTGCTTGAGCCGCGGCACGGAGAATTTGTCCGAATCGAAGTACTGCGGGTCGGGCCAGAAACGGATGGTGGTGCCGGTGTTCTGCCGTCCGACGCTGCCGACGACCTCGAGTTCGGTGGTCTTGCGCCCGCCGGCGAAGCTCAGGTTGTATTCCTTGCCGCCGCGCTTGACCCAGACTTCGAGGTGCTTCGACAACGCATTGACCACTGACACGCCCACGCCGTGCAGGCCGCCGGCGAACTGATAGGCGCGATTGGAGAATTTTCCGCCGGCGTGCAGCCGCGTGAGGATCAGCTCGACGCCGGGAATCTTCTCTCCCGGGTGCAGATCGACGGGCATGCCCCGCCCGTCGTCGCTCACCTGCAGCGAGTCGTCCGCGAAGAGCGTAACGTCGATGCGCCGGCAGTGACCGGCGATCGCCTCGTCGACGCTGTTGTCGACCACTTCGTGGGCGAGATGATTCGGCCGCGCCGTATCGGTATACATGCCCGGCCGGCGGCGTACCGGATCGAGGCCGCTCAGGACCTCGATGTCCGCCGCATCGTAAGCTCGGTTCATAGATCAGAGAGGGCTGCCGAAATGTCAGGCGTACTGAAGGCGACCTTCAGGCTCAGGTATTTGACGTCCGAGCTCCTCAGCTGTTTCCAGCCATTCCTGAATCTCCACCTCCACATTCGCTACAGCTTCCTTGATACGTAGCCCCATCAGACAGGGCGGTCCGGCAATTCCGGCACTTCGGCAACGAAGCGATGATCTTCATCACTCCAGAAAATAATCACCTCGTAGCGACTATTCATCTTTCAACCCCATCTTGTATTTCAGAATTATGCTACGAACCTGTTTTACCTGGTACGGTTTTGCCTTGGAACCAATCGGTTGAAGAGCGGTGGGCAACGTGGAATCGCGAAACGTTTACGGTTGGGGACTCTGCGGTGCCCGCCACGGCGATTCGTCGCGGCGCGAGCGGCATCGACACGGCGAATAGAAGACTTGACTGATTCCAGAAAAGGGTAAATAGTGGCAGCATGACGTCGGACTACGCGGAGCAGCTTCGCATGGCTGATCTCCGAGTGACCCGCCCGCGGGTCGCGGTGCTGGAGGCGGTACACGCGCATCCGCACGCCGACACGGAGACGATTTTCGGGGCCGTGCGCTCAGGCCTGTCCGAGGTGTCCCGGCAGGCGGTGTACGACGTGCTGAGCGCCCTGACCGCCGCGGGCCTGGTCCGGCGGATCCAGCCGTCCGGCTCCGTCGCTCGGTACGAATCGCGGGTTGGCGACAACCACCACCACGTCGTCTGCCGGTCGTGCGGAGTGATGGCCGATGTCGATTGTGCGGTGGGCGAGGCGCCTTGCCTGACCCCGTCCGATCACAGTGGCGTTCTGGACGGCTTCATTCTCGACGAGGCCGAGGTCATCTATTGGGGTCTGTGCCCCGACTGCTCGACAAATCAAGTTTCGCGATCACACCCGTGATCACAGCCCGAATCACCCACTCCAGGAAGGAATGCCGTGCCTGATAAAGCTTACACCCAAAGCGTCAGCGAAAGCGAAAACCCGGAAATCCCCTCCCCCACCCCTAAGGTCAGTCGGCCGCGAACGAACCAGGACTGGTGGCCGGATCAGGTGGATCTCTCCGTTCTCAACGCGAACGCACCGCGGATCAATCCCATGGGCGCCGACTTCGATTACGCGGAAGAGTTCGAGAAGCTCGATGTCGAGGCGCTCAAGCGGGATATGATCGAACTGATGACGAACTCGCAGGACTGGTGGCCGGCCGACTACGGCCACTACGGGCCGCTCTTCATCCGGATGAGCTGGCATGCCGCGGGCACGTATCGCATCCACGACGGCCGCGGCGGCGGCGGCGAGGGCGCGCAGCGTTTCGCGCCGCTGAACAGCTGGCCCGACAACGCGAGCCTGGACAAGGCGCGCCGGCTGCTCTGGCCGCTCAAGCAGAAGTACGGCAAGCAGATCTCCTGGGCCGACCTCCTGCTCTTCGCCGGCAACTGTGCCTATGAATCCATGGGCCTCAAGACCTTCGGCTTTGCCTTTGGCCGCGAGGACATCTGGGAGCCCGAAGAAATCTTCTGGGGGCCGGAGGACACATGGCTGGGCGACGAGCGCTACAGCGGCGACCGGGAGCTCGCCAATCCGTTCGCCAACGTCCAGATGGGCCTGATTTACGTGAATCCGGAAGGCCCCAGCGGTCAACCGGATCCGGTGGCTGCCGCCAAAGACATCCGTGATACCTTCGGCCGGATGGCGATGAACGACGAGGAGACCGCCGCGCTGATCGTCGGCGGCCACACGGTCGGCAAGACCCACGGCGCGGGCGACGCCGCTCTTGTCGGTCCTGAACCCGAGGGCTGCCCCCTTCACATGCAGGGCCTGGGATGGAAGAGCTCCTTTGGCACCGGCGTGGGCAGGGACGCGATCACCAGCGGCCTCGAGGTTGTATGGACGCCCACCCCGACGAAGTGGGACAACAGCTACCTGGAGACCCTGTACGGCTACGAGTGGGAGTTGACCAAGAGCCCTGCGGGGGCCTGGCAGTGGACCGCAAAGGGCGGTGCCGGCGCCGGCACCATTCCCGATCCTTTCGATGGGCCGAGGCGCGCGCCCACGATGCTGACGACGGACCTGTCGATGCGGATGGATCCGATCTACGAGCCGATCACCCGTCGCTGGCTGGACCACCCGGAGGAGTTGGCCGACGCGTTCGGCAAGGCCTGGTACAAGCTTTTGCACCGCGACATGGGACCCGTTTCGCGGTACCTCGGCCCGTGGGTTCCGGAGCCGCAGGCGTGGCAGGACTCCGTCCCCGCGATCGATCACGAGCTGATCGGCGAGCAGGACATCGCTGCCCTCAAGGGCAAGATTCTCGAGTCGGGACTGTCAGTTTCCCAGCTGGTCTCCACCGCGTGGGCGGCGGCGGCGAGCTTCCGCGGCACCGACAAGCGTGGCGGTGCCAACGGGGCGCGAATTCGCCTTGCGCCGCAGAAGGATTGGGAGGTCAACGACCCGGTCCAAACGGCCACGGTGCTTAAGAAGCTGGAGCAGGTGCAGCAGGACTTCAACCGCTCGGTCTCGGGTGGCAAGAAGGTCTCGTTCGCCGACGTGGTCGTGCTGGCCGGCTCCGCGGGCATCGAGAAGGCGGCCAGGGACGCCGGACACCACATCACGGTTCCGTTCGCTCCGGGGCGCACGGATGCCTCGCAGGAGCAGACCGACGTGGAGTCGTTCGCGGTCCTCGAACCGAGGGCCGACGGGTTCCGCAACTATCTGGGGGCCGGTGAGAACGCGCCGCCGGAACGCCTGTTGATCGACAAGGCGTTCATGTTGACGCTGACCGCTCCTGAGATGACGGTGCTCGTCGGCGGCCTGCGAGCCCTTGGCGCGAACCACGGTGGAAACAAGCACGGCGTCTTCACCGATCGGCCGGGGACGTTGACCAACGACTTCTTCGTGAACCTGCTCGACATGGGCACGGAGTGGAAGGTCTCCGAGTCGGCGGATAACGTGTACGAGGGTCGGGATCGCGGCACCAGCGAGCTCAAGTGGACCGCTACCGCCGTCGATCTCGTCTTCGGTTCGAACTCGATCCTGCGTTCTCTCGCTGAGGTGTATGCCACCGACGACGCAAAGGGCAAGTTCGTGGCCGACTTCGTCGCGGCCTGGGTCAAGGTGATGAACGCCGATCGTTTCGACATCGCCCGCCCTCGTCCCGGGAGCGCTTCGTTGTCGCGCGCAGCATGAGCTTCGGGTAATCGATGTTCCAATGGGTGCGGCATTTCGACATGTAGCGCCGTGCAGTGACAGCGTGTTGTCGAAGTGACTTCGCCCAGAGTAAGGCAAGCCACTGATAGAGGCTGCATTATTCATCAGACCAAGGTCCGGCTTCATGAATAGTCCGGGCTAAGTTTGACCATCCGTGCCGGCGTGTGTAACTTCGCGGGTTCGCGTGAGGAGACCCGCTTGAAAGAACAGAGTTCGGCCGATCCCGATTTCGAGACCGCGCTCGCGGAGCTCGAGAGCCTCGTGGAACGCATGGAGCAGGGCGATTTGAGCCTGGAGGACACGCTGAAGCAGTTCGAGCGCGGCATCCGTCTCACGCGGTCCTGCCAGACGGCCCTCAAGGCGGCCGAGCAGCGAGTCGAGATTCTGCTGCGGCGCTCCGGCGAGGAAACCACGGCGCCGTTCGAATCCGAAGAATAGACGGTCGAAGAACAGTGGACGTGAATTCGCGCCTCGCGGCCTTCCGGAGCCGCGTGAGCGCCGCCATCGAAGGCTGGCTGCCGGACGCGGGCGATGCGCCGGCGCGATTGCACGATGCCATGCGCTATTGCGTGCTGGGCGACGGCAAGCGCATCCGTCCGGTGCTCGTCTATACGACCGGCGAAGTGCTCGGCGTGCCGCTCGAGCAGCTCGACGGCCCGGCCTGCGCGATCGAGCTCATTCACGCCTATTCGCTCGTGCACGACGACTTGCCGGCGATGGACGACGACGATCTGCGGCGCGGGCGGCCGACCTGTCACCGGGCGTTCGACGAGGCGACGGCAATTCTCGTCGGCGACGTGCTGCAGGTGCTCGCTTTCAAGATCCTGGCGAGCGATCCGGCGATGCTGGCCGACCCCGCGCGCAGGCTTCGCATGATCGACCTGCTCGCCGAGGCCAGCGGTTCGCGCGGCATGGCCGGCGGACAGGCGATCGATCTCGCCGCCACCGGCCGGCAGCTCACGCTCGCGGAGCTCGAGCACATGCACCGGCTCAAGACGGGCGCGCTGATTCGCGCGAGCGTCATGCTCGCCGCGCTGAGCGCGCCGTCGCTGAACGAACACCACCGGCAAGGGCTGGCCGGCTACGCCGATTGCGTCGGCCTGGCATTCCAGATACGCGACGACATTCTCGACGTCGAGGGCGACGAGACCATGCTCGGCAAATCCACGGGCGCCGATATCGCGCGCGCCAAGCCGACATTCCCGAGTATCGCCGGCATGCCGGCAGCCAAGGCGCGCGCGCTCGAGTTGCATCGCGAGGCACTCGCGGAGCTCGATGTGTTCGGTGCATCGGCCGATCCGCTGCGCGCGCTGTCGGCATTTATCGTCGAGCGCCTCAGCTAGGCCGCGGCACGCGGTCCCTTCCCACCGTATAATACGCAGTCATGAACCCTCCCAAGCCAGCCGCGGTGCCCGGCGTCATCCCCATCGAGGACGTGCAGGGCCGTGCCGACACCCGCCGCATGCCGATCAACAAGGTCGGCATCAAGGACATCTATCATCCTGTGCGGGTGAAGGATCGGTCGGGCGGCGAGCAGCACACGATCGCCAGCTTCAACATGTACGTGAACCTGCCGCACGACTTCAAGGGCACGCACATGTCGCGCTTCGTCGAGATCCTGAACAATCACGAGCGCGAGATCTCGGTGAAGTCGTTTCGCGACATGCTCTCGGAGATGACGGAGCGGCTGGATGCCGACTCCGGCCACATCGAGATGAGCTTTCCCTACTTCATCCTGAAGAAGGCGCCGGTAAGCGGGGTCGAGAGCGCGATGGATTACCGCGCGAGCCTGATCGGCGAGCACGCCGGCGGCCGCACGACCATCGAGGTCAAGGTCATCGTGCCGGTGACGAGCCTGTGCCCATGCTCGAAGGGCATATCGGATTACGGCGCCCACAACCAGCGCTCGCACATCACGATCCGGGCGCGCATCGCCTGTTTCCTCTGGATCGAGGAGCTCATCGAGATCGCCGAGCAGGAGGCATCCTGCGAGCTTTACGGCATCCTCAAGCGTCCCGACGAGAAGTACGTCACCGAACGGGCCTACGACAATCCGAAATTCGTCGAGGACATCGTGCGCGACGTCGCCGTGCGCCTGGAGCAGGACGAGCGTGTGACGGCCTACACGGTGGAATCGGAGAACTTCGAGTCCATCCACAACCACTCGGCCTACGCGCTCATCGAGCGGGACAAGACCGCCGGCCGCTGAGGCGTTTCAGGTCGACTCGGAAATTCGGTCGGAAGACTGGAGGCGCTGGATCAGGCTGCGCAGGAACACTTTGGTGAAGCGCAGCTGACAGGCGGTGGAGACCTGCTCCAGCAGCGTCGAGCTGACGCGCAACAGCATGACGGGGCCCTCCGCCACGATGCTGGCCTGGCGCCGCGCGCCGCGCACGTAGCTCGCTTCGCCGAAACACTCGCCCGGCCCGAGCCTGCCCATTTTCCGGCGCCGCGACTGCACCAGCACGTTTCCGGACACGATGACGTAGAAGCGGTCGTCCATTTCCCCTTCGCGCACGATTTCCTCGGTCGACGCGTATTCGCGCCATTCGCTCGACCGGAGGATCTCCCAGATCTCGCCGTGCGAGAAGTCGTGGAAGAAGCTCAGACGGCGCAGCAGGTCGAAGCGCTCCTGCTCGTCGATGGCGTCGCGCTTGCCGCGCAGCTCCTGGAACACGCGGGTCAGCTCGGCGGCGAACTCGAGGCCGGTCGCATAGCGCTTGGCCGGATCCTTCTGCATCGCGATGGCGACGACACGCTCGAGCGCCTCGGGAATCTCGCGCCGCAGCGTGTAGATCGGCGGCGGAGTAGCGTAAACGATCTGGTGCAGCAGTTTCGAAAGGTTGTTCGCGCGGAACGGCCGGAATCCGGTCAGCAGCTCGTACAGCACCGCGCCCAGCGCGTAGATATCGGCGCGGTGGGTGATCTCTTCCGACTGGATCTGCTCGGGAGACATATAGCTCGGCGAGCCGGCGATGCCGTCGATTCGCGAGATGTCCGAATCGGCGACGATGGCGATGCCGAAATCGATGATGCGCACGTCGCTGTCCGTCGTGAGCATGATGTTGCTCGGCTTGATGTCACGGTGGACGACGCCGCGCCCGTGCGCGTAATGCAGTGCCCTCGCGCACTTGAACGTGATCTCGACGACGTCCTCGACGCGCAGAAGATTGTCCGGCTTGCAGTACGCGGCGAGCGTGCGCGCGCCTTGCACATGCTCGGTGACGACGTAGAGGCGGCCATTTTCCTCGCCGGCATCGTAGGTCGGCAGGATGTTCGGATGGTGCAGCATGCCGACCATGTGTGCCTCGTTGAAGAACATCTTGCGCGCGACGGGCGAGCGGTCCTCGTCGTTCTCGCCGTGATACAGCTTGATCGCGACATCGCGCCCGTAATACGGATCGTGCGAAAGATAGACCGTGCCTGTGCTGCCTTCACCGACCTTGTTGATGATGAAGTACTTGCCGATCTTCTGTGGCAGAGCCGCGGCGTGGCTGAACTGCCGTTTCTTGCGCAAAGCCCCGCCGTTCGTGGCAGGCGGATGCGTGGCGCGCCCCGGCTTCGAGCTTGCGTGCTGTAGCGGATCCATGCGTGTTCAGTGCCCCTCGGCCCGATCGATGCGCGCGTGGAACGCAAGAAACCGCGCAGGGTTTCAGCGGCCTGTCAGCCATTGCAGTCCCACGAGCACGATGGCGGCGTAAACTGCCGCCAGTGCGTCATCGAGCATAATTCCGGCACCGCCGGACATTCTGTGATCTATGTCCCGGATCGGCCAGGGCTTGAGGATATCGAACAGACGAAACGTGACGAATCCGGCAATCGCCCAGCCCCACCCGGGCGGCGCGACGAGCATGAGCAGAAAGTAGCCGCCGATCTCGTCCCAGACGATTCCGGGATGATCGTGCTCGCCGAGACGGCGGGCGCTTTCACCGCAAATCCACACGCCTGCCGCGAGGATCGCCGCCGTCAGGGCGATGCGCAGCTCGATGGCGAGCACGTGCGCCGCTCGCTCGAAGATGAGCGCGACCAGCGTTCCGAGCGTGCCCGGCGCGCGCGGCGAGAGTCCGGCGCCGCCGCCGAAAGCGAGAATGTGCACCGGATCGCGAAACACGGCGCGCGGAGATAATCGACCGCCGGGCACCGGCATCGGCGCTGCGCCTTCACGCGGCGAAATGATCGTAGCCTCCGGCAACCGGAAACGACCGGCCCTGCATGTCGACGCAACGCACGCCGGCAGCCGCCACGATCTCGCCGACCCGCGTGCAGCCACATTGCCACTCTGCGACGACACCGGCGAGCGCGTCCTCGCGTCCCGGCGGGACAGTGAAGCAGAGCTCGTAATCGTCCCCGCCTTCGAGCGCCAGCTGCCATGCACGATTCGCATTGTGGCCCGCCCGAAGCGCCGCGGAGAGCGGCAGGCTTTCGAGCTCGATTACCGCGCCGGCTCCGCTGGCCGTGACCAGCTTGCCGAGATCGGCCGCGAAGCCGTCGGAGATATCGATGGCCGCGCTGGCAAGTCCCGCCAGCGAGCGACCTTCGGCCACGCGCGGCCGGGGCCGGCGAAAGCGCTCCACGAGCTCGGCTGCGGCGCCGGCCACCGGCTCGCCGCCGCCCGCCTGCAGGATCGCCAGCCCCGCCGCGGCATCGCCGAGCGTGCCGGTGACGAAGACGCTATCGCCGGGCGCAGCGCCCGCGCGTGCCAGCCAGCCGCCGGGCTCCGTCTGCCCGAGCAGCTGCACGCTGACAGTCAATGGCCCGCGCGTCGTATCCCCGCCGACGAGAGCCACGTTCCAGTCGTCCGCGATCGCGAAGAAGCCCTCACGAAAATCGGCGAGCCACGCCGGGTCGGGGGACGGCAGCGTGAGCGAGAGCGTCGCCCAGGCCGGCGCGCCACCCATGGCCGCCATGTCGCTGAGGTTCACCGCGAGCGCACGGTGCCCGACGAAGCAGGCCGGCAGGCCGGTCGGGAAGTGCACGCCGGCCACGAGGCTATCGACGACCGCGATCAGGCGCGCATCGGGCGACGGGATGAGGACCGCGCCGTCGTCGCCGATGCCGAGCTCGACGTCCCCGCGCACGGCGCCGCGGTGCGCGCGAAAGCCGGCGATAATATCGAGCTCGGTCAGGGTCACGGACAACGCTTATGGCCGGCTATCGATGCGCGAGCCGTTCGGTTCCGCGCAGGCTCCGCGCGGCACTATCGAGCACGGCATTGACGTATTTGTGCGCCTCCGCGGCCCCGAACCGCTTCGCCAGCTCCACCGCCTCGTTGATGACGACTCGATAGGGCACGTCCGGCCGGCGCTCCAGCTCATACACGCCGATCAGCAGAATCGCGTGCTCGACAGGATCCAGCAGGGCGCCCTCCCGGTCGCCGAATTCGGCCATGCGCGCCTCGATCCGGTCCTTCCCAGCGATGATGCGCTCCACCAGTTCGCGGAAGTACGCCTGATCGGCGCGATCGAAGCCGGTCGAGGCGGAGAATTGCGCGCAGAGCACGCCGGCCGGCTCGCCACCCATCTGCCACTGATACAGGGCCTGCATCGCCAGGCGGCGCGCGCGGCTGCGCGCCCTCGCGGAGACCCGATCAGGGCGCGGCCCGGACATGACGCCTATTCCAGCAGACGGTACAGAGCGGCCATTTCGATGGCCGCGGCCGCCGCTTCGCTGCCCTTGTTGCCGTCGTCTTTGCCGGATCGGGCCACGGCCTGCTCGACCGAATCGGCAGTGAGCACCCCGAACAGGACCGGCGCGGCGCTGCCGAGCGCCACTTCGGCGAGCCCCCGGCTGCACGCCGCGGAGATGTACTCGAAGTGCGGCGTCTCGCCGCGAATGATCGCGCCCAGCGCGATGACTGCATCCGGCCGGCGCGTTGCGATGACTCGTCGAACCGTGGCCGGAATCTCGAATGCCCCGGGCACGCGCACGAGCTCGATATGCCGTTCTTTCACGCCATGCCGCACGAGCGTCTCGACGGCGCCTTCGATGAGACCGTCGACGACGGATTCATTGAAGCGCGCCGCCACGATAGCGATGCGAAGATCGAGTGGTGCACGCTCACCGATGTAAGTTTTGATATCTTTCATGTCGCCTTGCCGGCTATTCCAGGTATTCCACCACTTCCAGGCCGAAACCGGAAATGCCATGCATCTGCTTCGGCGCGCTGAGCACGCGCATGCGTCTTACGCCCAGGTCGCGCAATATCTGTGCACCGATGCCGTACGTGCGCAGCACGGCCCGACCTTCGCCGTGCCGGGAGCCGCTCTCCTCCGCGGACTGCGCCAACGCTTCGACGGCCTCCATGAGATCCTGCGGACGTTCCGGCTGGCGTAGCAGCACGAGCACGCCGCTGCCCTCTTCCGCGATGCGCCGAAGCGCGTCCTGAAGCGGCCAGCCGAGGCTCGCATCGCGAATGCCGAGCACGTCGCCGAGCGTATCCTGTATGTGCACGCGCACCAGCACGGCGCGCCCCGCATCGAGCTCACCGCGCACGAGCGCCAGGTGCACGCTCCGGTTCACGTGGTCCTCGTAGCAAACCATACGGAACTCGCCCGCCGCAGTCCGCACCGGCCGTTCCGCGATGCGCTCGACCGACCCTTCCTTCTCGAGACGATAGCGGATGAGCTGCGCGATGGTCGCGATCTTCAGGCCGTGCCGTTTCGCGAACGCTTCGAGATCCGGGCGCCGCGCCATGCTGCCGTCCTCGTTCAGCACCTCGACAATGACGGCCGCCGGCTCGAATCCCGCCAGCCGCGCGAGGTCACAGCCGGCCTCGGTATGCCCCGCGCGCGTCAGCACGCCGCCCGGCTGCGCCATCAGGGGAAATACGTGTCCCGGCTGGCGCAGATGCTCGGGACGCGCGTCCGGGCCGACCGCGGCGCGAATCGTCTGCGCCCGATCGTGCGCCGAAATGCCGGTCGTGATGCCCTCCGCCGCTTCGATCGAGATCGTGAAATTGGTGTGATGCTCGACGTCGGTGTCGCTCACCATGAGCGGCAGACGGAGCTGGCGGCAGCGCTCGCGCGTCAGGGTCAGGCAGATCAGGCCGCGCCCGTAGCGCGCCATGAAGTTGATGTCCTCGGGGCGCACCCGTGCGGCGGCCATGATCAGATCGCCCTCGTTCTCGCGCTGCTCGTCGTCCATCATGACGACCAGGCGCCCGGCCCGGATGTCGGCGAGAACCGATTCGATATCGTCGAGCTGCATCGCCGTCATGCGGGCCTCGCTTCCAGATAGCGGCCGATATAGCGCGCCACGAGGTCGACCTCGAGGTTGACCCCGCTCCCTTCCTGCAGGCGGCCGAAGCTCGTCACCGCCAGCGTGTGAGGAATGATATTCACTTCGAATCGGCTTTCCTCCACGTCGTTGACCGTCAGGCTCACGCCGTCGACGCAGATCGACCCCTTCCGCGCGATGAAGGCAGCTAGCGCTCGCGGCGCTTCGAAAAGGAATCGCGTCGACCGCGCGTCGTCCCGCCGTCGCAGCACGCGCCCGACCGCGTCGACATGGCCGCTGACCAGGTGACCGCCGAGCGGCTCGCCGAGCGCGAGCGCGGGCTCCAGATTGACGAGCGCGTCCATCCCGAGATCGCCGAGCGTCGTGCAGGCTAGCGTCTCGCGCGAAACGTCCGCGGCAAATCCGTCCGCGCGCGCTTCGTTCACGGTCAGGCACACGCCCTGCACGGCAATGCTGTCGCCGGTACGCATGCGGGCCGCGTCGATGCCGTCGGTGACGACGACGATGCGCCGGTCACCGTTCATCGCTCGCGCGTCCGCGATCGTGCCGGTCGCCGCAATGATGCCGCTGAACATCAGGCCGCGCCCCCGGCACCGGCCGGCGCCGGCCGCAGCGTGAACCGCCAGTCGGCCCCGACGGGACGCACGTCGACGATATCGACCTGAAAGCGCGACGCCATGCTGTCGATGGCCGGCAGCGAGAACATGCCTTTTGCCTGGTCGCCGAGCAAGTGGGGAGCGAAATACAACACCCATTCGTCGACGAGGCCCGCTTCGAGCAGACTGCCGTTCAGGCGCGGCCCGGCTTCCACGAAGAGATCGTTGACCTCCAGCTCCGCAAGGCGCGCGAGGACGGCTGCGAGGTCGAGGCGCTCGCCATCGCCCGGCATGCGTTCCAGCACGATTCCCGCGCGTTCCAGATGTGCAGGCAACGAATCGGATGCTGTAAATATCAGAGTCTCTCCCGACGCAGCGAGCATCGCTGCGCCTTCAGGCATGCGCAGCTCGCTGTCCAGCACGACGCGGCGCGGCTGCCGCCAGGCGCCCTCGGTCTGCGGCAGACGAACGGTCAGCGAAGGATCATCCGCGAGCACGGTACCGATACCGGTCAGAATCGCCGAGCTCTGCGCGCGCAGCCGGTGCACGTCCTCCCGGGCGGCGGTCCCGGTAATCCATCGGCTCGCCCCGTTCGCGAGCGCAGTGCGCCCGTCCAGGCTGGCCGCGAGCTTGCTGACGACGAACGGCCGGCCACGACGGTGCCGGCTGAGGAATCCGCGGTTCAGCGTTTCGGCCGATCGACCGAGCAGGCCTTCCTCGACATCGATCCCGGCCCGGCGAAGCGCATCGCAGCCCGTCCCGTTCTCGCGTACGTGCGGATCGCATGCGGCGACCACCACACGGCGCAAGCGTGCCGCGATGAGCGCGTCTGCGCACGGCGGTGTGCGGCCGAAATGATTGCAAGGCTCGAGCGTCACGTATGCCGTCGCGCCGGCGGCCCGCTCACCCGCCACCGCCAGCGCATTGGCTTCCGCATGCGGTTCGCCGGCGCGCTCGTGCCAGCCCTCGCCGACCACCTCGGCGCCGTGAGCGATGACACAGCCGACCGCGGGATTCGGATCCGCGCTGTAGCGGCCGCGCTCCGCGAGCTGAAGCGCGCGCGCCATGTGTTCGTGATCCTCGGTGGAAAACATGGCGGCCGGTTCCGCTCACTCGTCCTCGGTCGGCAGCAGCGATATCTGCTTCGTGTCGTCGTCCGGCTCGGTCGCCCGCGTGAGCTGCTCGATCTCGGCGCGAAACGCCTCGACGTCCTCGAAGCTGCGATAGACGGAAGCGAAGCGCACGTAGGCGACCTGATCCAGCGCGCGCAGCTCGCGCATGGCCAGATCGCCGACCAGCCGGGCGGTCACCTCCCGCTCCCCGACCGTGCGCAGCTCGTGCACGATGCGCCCGATCGCCGCTTCGACGGCTTCGCTCGGCACCGGACGTTTCTCGAGCGCCTTGACGATGCCGCCGCGCAGCTTGTTTTCGTCGAAGGGCTCGCGCCGTTCGTCGCTCTTGATGACATGCGGCATCACGAGCTCGGCGGACTCGAAGGTTGTGAACCGTTCCGCGCATTCGAGACACTGCCGGCGGCGGCGCACCTGATCGCCGCTGGCCGCCAGGCGAGAATCGATGACTTTCGTCTCGTCGTGGCCGCAGAAGGGGCAGTGCATTTGCGCTCTGACCTGCCGTCAGGCATACACGGGAAAACGCCGGCAAAGCTCGAGCACCTGTTCCCTGACCCGCCGTATCGTGTCCTGGTTTGCGATGTCGTCGAGAATATCGGCGATCCAGTTCGTGAGGTCGCCGATCTCGCCGACGCCGAGGCCGCGCGTCGTCACGGCTGGCGTGCCGAGGCGAAGTCCGCTGGTGACGAACGGTGAGCGCGGATCGTTCGGCACGGCGTTCTTGTTGACGGTGATGCGAGCGCGATCGAGCGCGGCGTCGGCATCCTTGCCCGTGATGCCCTTGTCGATGAGATCGATGAGGAACAGGTGATTGTCCGTGCCGCCGGAGACGATCCTGTAGCCCCGCTCCATGAGGATGCGGGTCATCTCGCGGGCATTGACGACGACCTGGCGCTGATAAGCCTTGAATTCGGGCTGCATCGCCTCGAGCAGGGCGACGGCTTTGGCGGCGATGACGTGCATGAGCGGCCCGCCCTGCGTGCCCGGGAAGACGAGCGATGAGAGCTTCTTCGTCAGTTCCTCGTTCTCGCGCGCGAGGATCAGGCCGCCGCGCGGTCCGCGCAGGGTCTTGTGCGTGGTCGTCGTGGTGACGTCGGCGATATCCACCGGGCTCGGATACTCGCCGCTCGCGACGAGCCCGGCCACGTGCGCCATGTCGACGAGGTAATACGCGCCGACGGCATCGGCGATGTCGCGGAAGCGCTGCCAGTCCACCACGCGTGAATAAGCCGAGAAGCCCGCGATGATGAGCTTCGGCCTGTGCTCGTGGGCCAGCCGCTCGACCTGCTCGTAATCGATCTCGCCGGTCGATTCGTCGAGGCCGTATTGCACGGCCTTGAAGAGCTTGCCCGACAGGTTGACCTTCGCGCCGTGGGTCAGGTGGCCGCCGTGCGCCAGGCTCATGCCGAGCAGCGTGTCCCCGGCGTTCAGCAGCGCGAGATAGGCGGCTGCGTTCGCCTGCGAGCCGGAGTGCGGCTGCACGTTCGCATAGGCTGCGCCGAACAGCTCTTTCGCCCGGTCGATTGCCAGCTGCTCGGCGACGTCGACGAACTCGCAGCCGCCGTAATAACGCTTTCCGGGGTAGCCTTCCGCGTACTTGTTGGTCAGCACGGTCCCCTGCGCGGCGAGCACGCGCGGGCTCGCGTAGTTCTCCGACGCGATGAGCTCGATCTGCTCTTCCTGCCGCCTGCGCTCGCCGTCGAGCGCCTCCTGCAGGCGATCGTCGAAGCCCGCGATGGTCATATCGGCGCTGAACATGGTCTCGTTTTTCTCCCGACCGGACGCAAAAGATCGATTGTAACTCAGGCCGCTTCCACGAACTCGCGCACGACGCGCGACCAGGCGCGTGCGAGGTTGCGCCGGTTATAGCCCCCGCCGCCCATGCCGAGCACGCGGCCGTCGCAATGGCGGGCCGCGATATCGCACACGCTTCGCGCGGCAAACGCGTGTGCTTCCTCGGAGTACTGAAGGTGTGTGATCGGATCGCCGGCCAGGCTGTCGGCCCCGCACTGCAGGAAGAGAATCTCGGGGCGGGACCCTTCGATATGCCGCTCGACCCGTTCCCAGGCAAGCCTGAATTCCCGGTCGCCCGCGCCGGGCGGCACGGGCAGATTGAGCTTGAACCCTGCTCCGGCACCCTTGCCCGTTTCGTTCGCGGCGCCCGTGCCCGGATACAGGAAGCGGCCGTCCTCGTGGATGTCGGCGAAGACGAGCACGGGATCGTCCTCGAAGCCGTAGTAGACGCCGTCGCCGTGATGCGCATCGATGTCGATGTACGCAATGCGCGAGAGACCGAACTCGCGGCGCAGAACCTCGATGGCGACGCCGCAATCGTTGAAAACGCAGAAGCCGGCCGCGCGGTCGCGCCGCGCATGATGCAACCCGCCGATGGGCACGAACGCGCGACGGCAAACGCCGCGCATGACGTCCCGAGCCGCCTGCGCCGTGGTGCCGACAACATACGCGCCGCTTTCGTAAATGCCCGGCATCGCGGGCGTGTCGCCGAAGTCGAGGAAGCCCGTTCCGGCCGCCGAGCGTTCGCGCACCCAGTCCAGATACGTCGGCGTGTGGAACGCCTCCAGCTCTTCGCGCGTCGCGCTTCGCGGCGCGGCGAAGCGCACGAGTTCGCTCAGCCTCTCGGCTTCGAGCTCGCGCAAGAACACGTCGTGGCGGTCAGGGCCGAACGGATGATCCTCGCCGAAACCGTAGCGCGCCAGCTCGGCGCCAGCGAATACCGAAACCCCCATTTCCATTGAACCGGTCATTGGCGGATAATTCTGCACTTTTTTCGAGGCGCGTTGCGAACTCATGGCGCAATTCATCTACACCATGAACCGGGTGGCCAAGCTCGTGCCGCCGAAGCGGTTCATCCTGCGCGATATCTCGCTGTCGTTCTTTCCCGGCGCGAAAATCGGCGTGCTTGGCCTGAACGGCTCGGGCAAGTCCTCGCTGCTCCGGATCATGGCCGGCGAGGACCGCGAGATCGAAGGCGAAGCGCGGCCGCAGCCCGGCATCCGCATCGGCTTCCTGCCGCAGGAGCCACGGCTCGATGCCGCGCTCGACGTGCGCGGCAACGTCGAGCTCGGAGTGGCCGGAACCAAGGTCCTGCTCGACAGGTTCAACGACTTGAGTCTGCGTTTCGCCGAGCCGATGAGCGACGACGAAATGAACGCGCTGCTCGAGGAACAGGGCAAGTTGCAGGAGGCTATCGAGGCGGCCGGCGCGTGGGAGCTCGAACGCAAGCTCGAGATCGCCTCCGACGCGCTGCGGTTGCCGCCGTGGGATGCGCGCATCGAGCAGCTTTCGGGAGGCGAGCGACGCAGAGTGGCGCTCTGTCAGTTGCTGCTCTCGGCGCCGGACATGCTGCTGCTCGACGAGCCGACCAACCATCTGGACGCGGAGTCCGTCGCCTGGCTCGAGCGTTTTCTCGGCGAATATCCCGGCACCGTCATCGCGGTCACGCACGATCGATACTTTCTCGACAACGTCGCCGGCTGGATCCTCGAGCTCGACCGCGGTCACGGCATTCCGTGGCAGGGAAATTACTCGTCCTGGCTCGAGCAGAAGGAGAAACGGCTCGCGCACGAGGAAAGGCAGCAGGAAGCCCGCCGCAAGTCGATGGCGGCCGAGCTGGAATGGGTGCGCGCCAATCCGAAGGGCCGGCAGGCGAAGAGCAAGGCGCGCCTCAAGCGCTTCGAGGAACTGCAGTCACCCGAATACCAGCGGCGCCAGGAGACTCACGAGATCTACATCCCGCCGGGTCCCCGGCTCGGCGATCTGGTCGTCGAGGTGAAGGGCTTGCGCAAAGGCTACGGCGACCGCCTGCTGATCGACGACCTGTCGTTCAACCTGCCGCCCGGCGGCATCGTCGGCGTCATCGGTCCCAACGGCGCCGGCAAGACGACCCTGTTCCGCATGCTCACGGGGCAGGAAAGCGCGGATGCCGGCGAGGTTCGCATTGGCGAGTCGGTGCAGATGGCTGCCGTCGATCAGTCACGCCAGTCGCTGGACGACGGCAAGACTGTCTGGGAGGAGATCTCAGGCGGCCAGGATACGATGCAGATCGGCAACTACCAGACGCCCTCTCGGGCCTATGTCGGCCGCTTCAACTTCCGCGGCCCGCAGCAGCAGCAGAAAGTCGGGCTGCTCTCGGGCGGCGAGCGCAACCGCGTGCACCTGGCCAAGGTGCTGAGCTCGGGCGGCAACCTGATCCTGCTGGACGAGCCGACCAACGACCTCGACGTGGAAACCCTGCGCGCGCTCGAGGAAGCGCTGCTGGATTTTCCCGGCTGCGCGGTCGTGATCTCGCACGACCGCTGGTTCCTCGACCGGATCGCGACCCACATGCTCGCGTTCGAGGGCGACAGTCGCGTCGTCTGGTTCGAAGGCAACTATGCCGAATACGAGCAGGATTACCGGCGGCGCCTGGGCGATGCGGCCGACCAGCCGCACCGGCTGCGCTACAAGCCTCTGGAGCGCTAGCGCAAAGGCATCGCTCAACTGCGCGCCGAAAGATATTTCTCGCGGCGCAGGCGCGCGGTCGGAAATCCGCGCGCCTTGAGGAACACCATCGCCTCGTCGATCATGTCCGGATTCCCGCACAGGTAAACGATGTCCGACTCCGGATCGAGATCGAGCGAGCCGAACCGGGATTGCACGTAGCCTCTGGTCTCGAACGGTTGCGGATCGGCGGGCTCCGCGCGGCTGTAGCAGGCATGAAAGCGGAATTTCTCGCAGCGTTCCGCGACGGCCAGAAAGTCGCTGCCGTAGAGCAGCTCGTCGGGGCTCCAGACGCCGAGCAGCAGATCGGCGCTGTAATCGCCCGTGTCGAGCCGCCGCTCGAGCTCCGGCAGCATGGCGCGGTAGGGCGTGACGCCGGTGCCCGTTCCGGCGAGGACGTAGCGGCACGGCGGGTCGTCGCGCAGCACGAATCGCCCGTACGGACCGCTCCCCGCGACCTCGTCGCCGGGCTTCAGCCCGAACAGGAGGCGAGTCGCACGTCCCTCCTGCACGGGCGAAACGGCAATCTGGATCGTGTCGGACCCTTCGGGCGAGTTCGCCACGCTGTAGCTGCGATGCACGGGTTGTCCGTCGTGCTCGAAATGGATGTTGATGAACTGGCCGGGAACGAACTCGAACGCTTCACCGTCGGCGCGTCTGAATTCGAGATGCAGGATGCTGGGCGTGACCATGCGCGCGGACTCGAGCCGCAGGGGAAATGTGATCCAGTGCATCAGTTGACATTCCGTCGGGCGGCGCTGCTATAGTCGGTTACGCTCGGCGATGGCCGGTGGCCAGGGGCCGACGCATCCGGTAGCGAATATTTCACGAGGAGAGACGGCACATGAGGCTTGTGCGGATCGGGATTTTAGCACTGGCCGCCTGCGCTTGGCAGGGCTGCGCGGAGGAGAGTGACGCGCCGGCCGGCGACGAAGGCGCTGTTGCCGGCGCAGCGACCGAAACGCTGCCCGCGGGCGGCGCAGCCGGGACCGCTGAAGGCAGCGGCGGAATCGACGCGGCCGTGGCCGGCGAGCACCGATCCGCCGAGGCCAGGGCGCGCGACGAGTATCGGCATCCCGTCGAGACGCTCGAATTCTTCGGCGTCGAGGGCGACATGACGGTGATCGAGCTTTGGCCGGGTTCGGGCTGGTACACCGAGATCCTCGCGCCCTTGCTCAAGGAGCGAGGCAGGCTGGTGGCCGCGAGCTTTTCGCCGCAAGCCGAGCCGGAATATCGCGCGAAGCTTCACGAGGAGTACGTGGCGATCCTCGAGTCGAATCCGGAGATCTACGGAGAGGTCGAGGTCGTCACGCTCGATCCGCCGGCCGAGACCCTGCTCGGCGAGCCCGGCTCGGCCGACATGGTGCTCACGTTCCGCAATACGCACAACTGGATCAACGACGGCGTCGAAGAGGAAGTTTACCGGGCGGCGTACGAGGTGCTTAAGCCGGGCGGTGTCTTCGGCGTCGCGCAGCATCGCGCCGAGCCCGGCCAGGATGCCCGGGAAAGCGCGAAACGCGGCTATGTGCCGGAGGCGTATGTCGTCGAAATGGCCGGGCGGGCCGGTTTCGAGCTCGACGCATCCTCGGAGATCAATGCCAATCCGAAGGACACGAAGGATTACGAGGAAGGCGTCTGGACCCTGCCGCCGACGTACCGGCTCGGCGACAAGGATCGCGAGCGCTACGCGGCTATCGGCGAAAGCGATCGCATGACGCTCAGGTTTCGCAAGCCAGCCGGCCCGGGAATGGCCGACTGAAATCGGCCCTACGAAGGCGGATTTCCCCTTGCGATCGTAGTTACGAACCGCTGAAAGATATCGCGGAGCATCTCGCGCGTCGCTGCGAAGCGTGGGTGCCCGAGCGCGGCATCGGGTCCTTTCTCGTCCATGTAAACGCGCTGGCACATCTCGATCTGCAACGCTTCGATGCCCGGCAGGCGGCCGTAATGATCGGTCGTGTAGCCGCCTTTATAGGGTTCGTTGAGGGACACCTTCAAGCCGGCTCGCGTGAAAGCGTGCTCGAAAAACTCGCGCAGCCACGAGCCGCAGGTCGCGCCGTCGCGATCGCCGAGGTAGATGTCGCGATCGAGTGCCCCGTGCAGCAGGCTCGGCGACGAAGCCACGCTGTGCGCGTCGATGAGCACCGCGCGCCCGAAGCGCCTGCGTTTGGCTTCGAGCAGATCGTCGAGCCGTGCGTGGTACGGCTCGTAAAAACGGCGCTTGCGTTCTTCGATCTCTGCCGCGTCCGGCGGCGTCGAGTAAATCGGCTCGCCCTGAAAGGTCTGCCCCGCCACGAGACCGGTCTCGAAGCGGCCCGGATACAGGGGCCGCGGGTCCGGCGGTCGATTCAGATCGATGACGAAACGGCTGTACGTCGCCTGCAGCACGTCAATGCCGAGCTGCGGCAGAAAGTCGTACAGGCAGTGCACGTGCCAGTCGGTCATCGGCAGGCCGCGCATGGCGTCCGATGCAAACGTGGCGAAAATCCGCGGCGGGACCGCCGTGCCGGCGTGCGGAATGCTGACGAGCACCGGCCGCTCTTCCGCCCGCGGCGCGAGATGCACGAAAGGCGGCGGATTCACGGCGCGGATTCGTGCGCGTTCTGAAGCAGCCGTCCGATGGCGGCGGCAAAGCGCTCGCCGATCATGTCACCGGCGACCACCCGCCCGTCGCAGACGCGGCGCTCGCCGCCGACGTACACGTCCCGGATGTTGCGCGCGGAGCCGCCCGTGAGCAGCGCATCCATCGCCCGCTCCGGCGCCGGTCCGCCGAGCGGCGGCTCGAGCGCGTCGAACACGACGATGTCTGCGCGCCGCCCCGGCTCCAGCGACCCGACCGGCTGACGCAGGGCCGCGGCGCCGGCAAGTGCGGCATGCGACCACAACGGAATGCCGATGCCGTCCGCATCAGCCAGGCACGCGCGCTTCTGCAGCGTCAGGCGCTGCCCGTACTCCAGCAGCCGTAATTCCTCCAGCGCATCGATTCGCACGTTGCTGTCGGAGCCTATCGCGAGCGCCCCGCCTGCGCCGAGAAAGCTTGCAGCGCGAAAAACGCCGTCGCCGAGATAAGCCTCGGTCAACGGGCAGCAAACGACGCGGGCGCCGCTCGCGCGGATCATCTGCAGCTCCTCTTCGTCGACGTGCGTCGCGTGCACGAGATTCCAGTTCGCGTCGAGCTCGACGCTGTCGGCAAGCAGCCTCAGCGGTGTCGTGCCGTTCGACTCAATGCACTCCTAGACCTCCGTCCTCTGCTCCGCGATATGTATATGCACCGGGCAGTCCGGCCCGAGCACGGAGCGCGCAGCGTTCAGCAACTCTCCGAGTTTTGCCGCCGGCACGGCCCGCAGCGAATGCGGCGCCACGCCGCAGGGCGTGCCGCTCGAGACGATCGCTTCGAGCAGTTCACCGAATTCAGCGAGATCGTCGTGGACGAATCGCTGCTGGCCGGGCGTCGGCTCGCGATCAAAACCGCCGCGCAGATAGAAGACCGGCAACATGACCAGTCCGATGCCGGTGTAGTGCGCGGCGGCAATGACCGCCTCGGCCATGGCCGTCGTGCGACTGCCGTCGGGCAGGTGATGCAGGTAGTGGAACTCACCGACGCTGGTGTAGCCGCCGCGCAGCATGTCGGCGAATGCCTGGCAGGCGACGGCGTACAGATCATCGGCCGTCATGCGGTTGGCCAGCGCATACATGACTTCGCGCCAGCTCCAGAAAGAGTCGTCGCCTCTCGCGGCCTCGCCGTATCCGGTCATGGCGCGCTGGAAGCAGTGGCTGTGCGCATTCGGCATGCCGGGCACGGCGAGATAGCCGTCGACTGCGGCGTCGTTGCCCGCCGGCTCGATGGCGGCAATGCGCCCGTCGCCGATGAGAATGCGTTGTCGCGCGGCGACACCGGCCGGCGTCAGAATGTGTTGAAAGACGAGTGCCTCGTGCATACTCTCGGCTCGGGGGCTTCCCGACCTTATGTACGATCTCAAGATCGAAAACGCCCGATTGTACCCGATGCATGGCGATGCCCATCTCGCCGGCGCGCGCTCGCTTGCGGTCAGCGACGGCTGCATCGCCGCGCTCGATGCGCAAGGCGATGCAAAAGAAGTCGTCGATGCCGGCAACCTCGCCTTGCTGCCCGGCTTCATCGATTGCCATACGCACGCGCTGTATTCGGGACACCGCATGCGCGAGCATCTCATGAAGCTCCGCGGCGCGAGCTATGCCGAGATCGCGCGAGACGGTGGTGGAATCCTCTCCACCGTCGAAGCCGTACGCGCGGCAACGCAGGCGGAGCTCGTCGAAGCCACGCTGCCGCGGCTTGCAGCGCTCGCCAGCGAGGGTGTGACGACGGTGGAGATCAAGAGCGGCTATGGGCTTTCGCTGGACGACGAGCTCAAGATGCTGCGGGCCATCGCTGCGCTCGATGCGCGCACGCCGCTCGAGATCTATCCGACATTTCTGGGTGCTCACGCCGTTCCGCGTGGAACGAGCAAGGCGGATTACGTCGCCGAGATCGTCGACAGGATGCTGCCGGCGGTCTCCGAGCAAGGCCTTGCGCGCGCCGTCGATATCTTCGTCGAGGGCATCGCATTCGACCTGGACGATCTCCGGGCCATCTTCACGCGGGCCAGGGCGCTCGGCTTCGAGCTGCGCGCCCACAGCGAGCAACTTTCGAATCTCGGCGGGACGCGGCTTGCGGCAGAGCTCGGCGCGCGCTCCTGCGATCATCTCGAATTCGCCGACGCGGCAGCCATCGAGGCCATGGCCGACGCGGGCACGGTGGCCGTGCTGTTACCTGCGGCGTTCTATTTCCTGCGCGAGTCGCAGAAGCCCCCGGTCGCGGAGCTGCGCGCGCGCGGAGTCGCCATGGCGATAGCCAGCGATCTCAATCCCGGCACCGCGCCCGTCGCAAGCCTGCTCACGGCCATGCACATGGCGTCGATCCTGTTCGGCCTCGAGCCGGAGGAGGTGCTGCTCGGCGTAACCCTGCACGCCGCCCGCGCGCTCGGACAGGAGAACAGCATCGGCAGCCTCGCGCCCGGCAAGCGCGCGAATTTCGCGCTGTGGGACCTGCCCGCGCCGGAATTCCTCCTTTACCAGCTCGGCGGTCTCAAGCCGGACGCCGTGTATATCGAAGGCCGCCGCATATGAATGCCGACAACCTCGCGCTGACCGGCGGCGATCTGACGCTTGCGGAGCTCGCGACATTCGAAGCGCGGCGTCCCCGTACCCGTCTCGCGGACGAGGCGCGGTCGCGCATGAACGATAGCGTCGCCAGGGTCCGCGAGGCGATCCGCAGCGGCCGCATCTGCTACGGCGTCAATACCGGCTTCGGCGCCTTCGCCAACCGCCAGATTGCGCCCGATCAGGTCACACAGTTGCAGTACAACCTCGTGCGCAGCCATGCGTGTGGCATCGGCGATCCGCTCGCGGACCCGATCGTGAGGCGCATGATGCTGCTCAAGGCGAACAGCCTCGCCGCCGGCTGCTCCGGCATACAACCGCGCGTGGTCGATACGCTGCTCGCGCTGCTCGACCACGGCGTGATGCCGGTCATTCCCGCGAAAGGCTCGGTCGGCGCTTCGGGCGACCTCGCGCCGCTCGCGCATCTCGCGCTGGCGCTGATCGGCGAAGGCGAGGCGCGTCACGATGGCCGCCTCCTGCGCGGCGTCGACGTGCTCGCAGCCGCCGATTGCAAGCCGGTCGCGCTGGAGGCCAAGGAGGGGCTCGCGCTGCTGAACGGCACGCAGGCCAGCGCGGCGCTTGCCATCGAAGGCCTGTTCGCTGCGGAAAACCTCCTGTCGAGTGCGATTCTTGCGGGCGCATTGACCGTCGACGGTCTGGCCGGCAGCTACACGCCGTTCGATGCGCGCATTCACGAGGTTCGCCGCATGGAAGGCCAGTGCCGCGTCGCGGAACAGTTTCGCGCGCTGCTCACCGACAGCGAGATCAAACGCAGCCACGAGCATTGCGACCGCGTGCAGGATCCCTACTCGGTGCGCTGCATGCCGCAGGTGTTCGGCGCCGCATGGGACACGCTCGCACATGCCGCCGGCGTCCTCGCGCGCGAGGTCAACAGCGTGTCCGACAATCCGCTGATCTTCGGCGACGACATTCTGTCGGGCGGCAACTTTCACGCCGAGCCGCTCGGCTTCGTCAGCGATTTCATGAGCATCGCCGTGGCCGAGCTCGCCAGCATGTCGGAGCGCCGCACGGACTTGCTCGAGCGGCGCGTGAACCCGAATCTGAACATGTTCCTGACCAGCGAGCCGGGGCTCGAATCCGGTTTCATGATCGCGCATGTTGCAACGGCCGCGCTCGCGTCGGAAAACAAGACGCTTGCACATCCGGCGTCGATCGACAGCATCCCGACCTCCGCGGGGCAGGAAGATCACGTGGCGATGGCGCCCTGGGCGGGCCTGAAGCTGCTCGCGATCTGCCGCAACACCAGCTATGTGCTGGCCATCGAGCTGCTCGCCGCAGCGCACGCGATCGACGATCAGCGGCCGCTGCGCACGACGCCGGAGCTGCAGAAGCTGCACGCCTGGATCCGCGAAC
>JBOIDB010000033.1:0-7417 GCA_050740235.1 Gammaproteobacteria bacterium | reverse complement strand
GGCGCGACGTCGGTTGCGGTCGCTGTATTGACCGCCTTCAAGTCCCCGTGATGCAACTCGTTGGCGATGGTGATATCGAGCTTGCCGCCGAAGCCTCGCAGTTCGACTTCGACCTCCGTCTCGTGGGTACGGTGACGGTTCAGCACCAGGATTGCGACGGCGCCGTTTTCGCTATCGAAAAGAACGCTGGCCAGCACGTACGGCAGGTCCTGGTGCGTTTCCGTCGCGTACGTATCGCTTTCGATTTTCGCCTTCAACACCTCGCCTCGCGCAAACCGCGATGCCAGCGCGAACGGATGAAATATCGTCTGGCGCCAGGCAGGCCCGCCGGTCTCGGTCATGATCGGGCCGATGACGTTGACGAGTTGCGCGAGGCAGGCCGTCTTCACGCGGTCGGCGTTGTTGATCATCGCAATCAACGCGCCGCCGACGATCAGGGCGTCCTCGAAGTTGTAGATCTCTTCGATCAGCTTCGGCGCCTGCGGCCAACCCGGTTTCCGCAAGTCATCCGGCGTGTGCGCCTTGTACCAGACGTTCCATTCATCGAGCGACAGCATGATGCGTTTCTGCGAACGCCGCCCTGCGGCAACGGCATCGCAGATCGCGGCCACTTCCCTGATAAATGAATCCAGGTCCTCGATGACGGAAAAATAGTTCTCGATGTCGTCCGTGTCGTTGCGGAAATAGGCGTGCAACGAAATGAAATCCACTTCATCGAAGCAGTGGCCGAGCACCTCGTATTCCCACGCTGCATAGGTCGGCATCTGGCGGTGCGACGATCCGCAGGCCGCAAGTTGAATCGTCGGGTCGGCCAGGCGCATGACCTTGCCGGCTTCCTGCGCGAGACGTCCGTACTCGGCGGCCGTTTTGCGGCCGATCTGCCATGGGCCGTCCATCTCGTTGCCGATACACCAGAATCGGATGTCGTGCGGTTCGTCGTAACCGTGAGAGCGCCGCAGATCCGACCAGTACGTGCCACCCGGATGATTGCAATACTCGACCAGATTGCGGGCCTCGTCCGGGCCGCGCGTTCCCATGTTGACTGCGAACATCGGCTCGATCCCCGCCGCGCGGCACCAGTCGATGAATTCATTGCTGCCGAACTCGTTGCTTTCCGTCGAGCCCCAAGCGAGATCGAGTTTGACCGGCCGCTCATCCTTCGGACCGACACCGTCCTCCCAGTTGTATCCCGACACGAAGTTGCCGCCGGGATAGCGGACGATGATCGGCCCCAGCTCCCGGGCCAGCTCGAGGACGTCGCGGCGGAAGCCGTGCTCGTCGGCGGTCGGATGGCCGGGCTCGTAGATACCGCCGTAGATCGAGCGGCCCATGTGCTCGACGAAGGTGCCGAAGACACGGCGATCCAGTTCTGAAATCACGAAATCGCGATCGGCGACGATGCGGGTCTTCAACATGACGGGAGGCTTAAGCCGGATAAGAGTTTGTACGTCACGATACGGGACTCCTCAAAGCAGGTGGAACAACAGTTCGTTGATGCGGTGCTCGGCGTCCGCCAAAGCGTCATCGATGGATTTCTGGCCATCGATGGCCGGCGCCAGCTCTTCGCCGATGATGTCCTGAATCGCAAACTGGCGCTCGACGTCGGAGGGCAGCGGCGCACCGGTCGTCGAAAGCCTGGCGATGTTCTGCCGATGCGGCAACGCCTTGAAGCGCGCGCTTTGGATCACGTCCGTGAACGCCGGCAGGTGCCCGGTGCGCGCCCACTCGAAGTCGTTTTCGGCCAGGAACTTCATGAGCCGGAAGACCGCGTCGCGTTGCAACTGGGTCCGCTCCTTCACCGGCATCACCCAGGCGTGCCCGTCCACGAAGGAGGCGTCCCGGCCTGGAAAAAGCTGCGGATACGGCATTACGGTATAACCGCCCGACAACGGCCGGTCCGCCTTCCGTGATTCCGCCTCGTAAATGCCGATCACCCACGTGCCGACCATGTACACGCCGCCATCGCCGTTCATGAAACCGCGGGTCGCCGCGGCGTAATCCTGGTTCTTCGTGGTCAGATTCTCGTCGCTGATCGCCTTGAACATTTCGACGACGCGGCGGGCCTCGGGCGTCTGCAGCCGGATGTGCTGCGGATCGGCGAAGATGGCGGCGTCCTGCTGCATCAGGTACGTGTACAGGTTGCGCGCATAGACCGGCTTCTGGTTGGCCATCGCCTGCACGAAATAGGGTTTGCCCGTCGCCTGCTTGAACTGCCGCGCGTGCGCCAGCAGTTCCTCGGGTGAGTGCGGCAATATCGGCCGTCCATTCTCCACCAGGCCGGCTTCGCGAAAGTAGTTCATGTTGACGTGCCACAACATCGCCCAGGTGTCGAACGGCATCCCGTAGATGCGGCCCTCTTTCGTGACGCCCTTGAGGCTCGCCTCGGTGAACTCGGCCGGGTCGACGCCGACCGCCCGCAGCGCGTCCTCCATCGGTTCCAGCAGGCCGCGAGACTGGAAATCCGGGATCGCCGATTCGTGCATGGTCACGACGTCCGGCGCATCGTCCGCTCCGAGTTGCGCCGACAACTGGTTGTACCCGGGCCATGGAACGATGCTCACCGTCACGCGGATGTCGGGATTCTCCGCACTGAACCGGTTGAGGAGCGTCGTGATGATGCCGCACTCGCCCTCCGCGGCCGACACATCGAGCGCGCGCCCGTATTCTGCATCGCAGGCGCCAAAGAAGCGTTGCACGACGATCTCGTTCGGCGCCTGCGACACGCCGCAGCCTGCGAGGGCCTGGGCGCACACCAGGATGCAGCCCGCGAGCTTCATGCCGCAGCACCGGAAACAGCCCGGACGAGATACTTCTGGAAGAACAGGTACACGATCAAAATGGGCAACGACGCGAAGACCGCCTGCGCCATGAGGAAGCCCAGCCCCTCCGATTCGGCAAAGTTGATCTGCGACGCCGCAACGCCGACGGTCAGGGTGTACATCTCCTTGTTGGTGCCGGAGATCAGCGGCCACCAGTAGTCGTTCCAGGCGTGCAGGAACGTGAAAATCCCGAGCGTCGCCTGCGCCGGCAAGGTCATCGGCAGCAGCACGCGCCAGAAAATGCGAAAGCGGGAAGCATGGTCGAGTTGCGCCGCCTCGTCGATTTCCCGCGGAATCGCCTTGAAGTATTGCGTCATCAGGAACACGCCGAACGGCATCGCCATTCCCGGCAGCATGAGGCCGGCGTAGGTGTTGTGCAGGCCGAGCGCGGCGAACAGCTGGTATCGCGGGATGATGACCGCCTGCTCCGGAACGGCCAGGCCGAACAGCACCACCACGAAGATCACGTCGCGGCCGGGGAACTCCAGCCGCGCGAAACCGTAGCCCGCCAGCGAGGACAGCACGAGCACGCCGAGCGTCATGCCGAGCGATACGATCATGCTGTTCAGCACCCAGCGAAAGACCGAGGAGCCGGCGGCGAGATCGGCGTAATTCTCCAATGTGTACGGTGGATGCAGCACGGACGCCGTATCGACGAGCAATGCGCTGTTCGACTTCAGCGACAGCCCCAGGGCCCACAGGATGGGACCGAGCATCACGATGCCGAGCACCACCATGGCAACGAGCACCAGGCGATCGGTGAGACTCCTCGCCGCAATGCCGCTTCCGCTCCGCGCGGCCACTGCTAGCGCGCCTCCTTCCGGCGTGAGACGAAATACTGCGCCATCGCCGCGACCAGGATCATCGCGAACAGGATCTGGGCGGCCGCCGCGGCGTAGCCGATATCCCAACGATTGAAGCCGACTTCGTAGATGAACAATACGATCGGCCTGGAGGCGTTGTTCGGCCCGCCCAGCGTCATCAGCTGCGCCTGGCCGAACAACTGGAATTGCAACACGATCTCGATGATCACGACCACGGCCAGGGTGCGCCGGATCGACGGCAGCGTGACACTCCACAAGGTTCTGAAGCGACCCGCGTTGTCCAGGGCGGCCGCTTCGTAGAGGTCGCTCGGCACCTGCTGCAGCGCCGCCAGGAACAGCATCATCGGCAAACCGAGGCACCACCAGATCGTCGTGATCGCGATGGCCGGCAGCGCCAGGTCTTCGTCGTTGAGAAACGCAACGGGCGGCCGGTCGAAGAATCCCAGCACGGTTGCGAAGAATCCGCCGTCGGGGATGAAGACGACACGCCACAGCAAGGTCACGATCGTGACGGACAGAACGGACGAAGAAAAGAACACCGCCCGAAGCACGGCGGCGGTGCGGGTATTGCGGTTCAACGCGAGCGCGAGTGCCAGTCCTGTGACTGCGAGCGCCGGCACGGTCAGCAGGATGAAATAAAACGAATTCCAGACCGCGCCCGTGAAAATTTCGTCGGAGAACAGCCGCACGAAGTTTTCGAGGCCCACGAAGCGTCGTTCGCCGAAGAAATCGGCCTTGAACAGGCTGAGCCACATGCCGGCGAAGAGCGGGTAGACGATCAGCGCGGTGTAGACGAAAAGATAGGGCAGCACGAAGAGAGCGTTGCGCCAGTCGGCGCGGCGTGCCGCCGTCGACACACCGCGGATGGCCGGGGCCGCCTGCAGGGACGTTGCCACGTCAGTTCCCGGCTTCCTGCGTCGCATGATAGCCGTGCCTGTCGTCGAACAGGTGCGCGGCGGCGGCATCGAACCGCACGCCGATCGTGTCGCCGGTCGCGACACGGCTGTTACTGGCATCCTCGGCGACGAGGAGCGAACCGTCCTCGAGCTCGAGGTGCAGGAGCGTGCGGTCGCCTAATCGTTCCACGAACAGGGCCGCACCCTTCGTGGTGCCTTTCCCCGGCTCGCATACTGCGATCGATTCGGCGCGAATGCCGAACCTCATGCTCGCTTGCGCGGGAATCGCGTGCACCGGGATGCGCGTGCCAGCGATCGATCCGTCGGGCAGCCGCACGGTCACGAAGCCGTCGCCAGCCGCGGCGATCTCGGCCGACAGGAAATTCATCGACGGCGTACCGACGAAGCCCGCGACGAACTCGGTGGCGGGCTCCGCGTAGATCTCCATCGGCGTGCCGACCTGCTCGACGCCGCGATTGTTCAACACCACGATGCGGTGGGCGAGCGTCATTGCTTCCACCTGGTCGTGGGTCACGAAGATGATGGCGGCATCGACCCGCTGGTGCAGCTCTGCGATCTCGAGGCGCGTCCTGGCTCTCAATGCCGCATCGAGATTCGAAAGCGGTTCATCGAACAGGAACAGCTTCGGTTCCTTGACGATGGCGCGCCCGATCGCGACCCGCTGGCGCTGCCCTCCCGAGATTTCACCCGGCTTGCGCTCGAGCAACGGGCCGATTTCGAGCAACGCTGCCGCCTGCGTCACCCGGCGCGCGATCTCGCTCTTCTCCACGCCGACGTTCCGCAGCCCGAAAGACATGTTCTCGCGCACGGTCATGTGCGGGTACAGGGCGTAATGCTGGAATACCATGGCGATGCCGCGCTCGCCGGGCGGCAGGCGGTCGATGCGCCGGTCGCCGATCCAGATCTCGCCCTCGTCGACCGATTCGAGTCCCGCGATCATGCGGAGCAGGGTCGATTTGCCGCAACCGGACGGCCCGAGAAACACGACAAACTCGTCGGCGCCGATGCGGAGCGACACGTTGTCGATGACGGTCTGGGCTCCGAAAGACTTGCGGATGCCCTGCAACCGGATGTCGGCCACTGCCGCGCTCACGAGCTGGCCGTCGGCCATCCGTCGTCGGTCCAGTCGATCGGCGATATCCGCAGCGTCGCCAGGCCGTCCTTTTCTGCATCGTAGGCGTGATACACCAGGTAGTCCTCGTCGCGATCCTGCAAAACGGCGTTGTGACCGGGGCCGCGGAACCGGCGGTTGCCGTCGAGCAGCAGCGTGCCGTAACCGTCCATCATCGCCCTGCCGTCGCGGCCGACGAACGGGCCGCCCGGCTGCCTGGCGCGGCCGACGACGATGTAATAGGAGCTGTCCACGCCGCGGCAGCAATAGTCGAAGGAGACGAACAGGTAATAGTAGCCCGCCCGCTCGATCATGAACGGAGCCTCGACGGCGCCCGGTGCCCCGTCAGGCACGGGCCGCGACACCAGCGACCGCAGTTCGCGCCTGCCATGCGGCGGCTTGCCGGTCGCAGGGTCGAGCGCCAGCATCTTGATGCCGCTCCAGAAACTGCCGAAGACCAGCCAATGACCACCGTCGCGGTCGACAACGTGATTCGGATCGATCGCATTGAACTCGTCGTTCCTGTTCGAGGCGGTCACGAGTCCCTGATCCTCCCAGGCGAAATCCGCAGAGCCCGGATCGAGCGTGGCGTTGGTCGCGAGCCCGATGACCGAGCGGTTCGAGCCGAAGGTCGAGCAGGAATAGTAGAGGTGATAGCGGCCGTTGAACCAGGCGACGTCGGGCGCCCAGATCCCGCGGGTGCCAGGCACCGCCTCGGCGGCCCACCCCGGGATTGCTTCGAACACCGCGCCGCGAAGCTCCCAGTGCAGCAGATCCGCGGACACCCGCCAGGGCACCAGGCCCGGCTGTTCGCCGCTGTGCCCGGTGCAAAAGACGTGATAGAGGCCGTCCGCGCGGATGATGCAGGGATCGTGCACCGGCGCGAAATCGCCGCTCATGCGGTCGTTGATGGAGGAAACCGCGGCCGCCCCGGCGCGCGCGGCCGCCGGTAGAACGCCCGCGACAGCCAGGCAATGCAGGAAACGGCGGCGACTCAGATGCTTCGTGCACATGGTTGGTACCGATCGGCGGTGAGGCGGACGGTCGCTACCACCCGCCGCCCGTTCGCGCACCCGACACCTCGTGGACCCATTACTCTGACAAATTGATGGTAGCCAGCCCGCCGGGTATCGGCAAGCCCGGCAGGCCGCGCGTTGCCCTATTGTCGTACAATAGCCGCGTGGCCGTGACGATCCCTCCCAAATCCGCCCGAAAATCCAACGCCCGCGCGCGTCGCCGGGCGCTGCGCCTGCACGGGTCGATCGCCCGCGACCTGGGCGTCTTGATCGTCTCCGGCCGCTACAAGCCGGGCGACGTGCTGAACGGCGAGATTTCGGCCAGCGACCGCCTGCAGGTGTCGCGCGGCGCGTACCGGGAAGCGGTGCGCATCCTGGCGGCGAAAGGGCTGGTCGAGTCGCGGCCCAAAGTCGGCACCCGGGTCAGCCAGCCGGAAAACTGGCACCTGCTCGACCCGGACGTGCTGTCGTGGATCTTCGAATTCGATCCCGACGAAAAATTGCTGTTGAACCTGTTCGAGCTGCGCAACATCGTCGAACCGCGGGCGGCCGCGCTCGCCGCGCTGCGGCGTACCGACGAGCACCTCGAAACGATGGCGCGGGCGCTCGACGACATGGCCGAGCACACGCTCGCCGTCGAAGCCGGGCGCCTGGCCGACCAGGACTTCCACGCCGCCCTCATGCATGCGAGCGGCAACGCCTTCATCGCCTCGATGATCAGCGGGGTCGG
>JBOIDB010000032.1:0-11063 GCA_050740235.1 Gammaproteobacteria bacterium | reverse complement strand
AGGAGCAGAAGATCAATCCTCGCGGCTCGAGCCCTTCATCGATCACGGCGTGCGAGGCCATGCGCCCTCCGAAGGAGTGACCGCCGAGCCAGAGCGGCAGCGCGGCACGTCTCGACGCCTCCGCACACGCCTCTGCGATCGAGGCCGTCGCGACGGCTTTCGAATCGACTCGGCGTCGTCCGGCCTCCATGAATGGAAAATCGAACCGAAGCGTCGCGACGCCTTTACGACCGAAGGCGTCGGCGATCGCCTGCATGCTCCGGTGCGTCATGCCGGCGCCAGCGCCGTGCGCGAGGACGAGCGCGGCATCGGCGGCCTTCGGGCACTGCCACAGGAATTTCATAAAGCACCCCGGGTGCAACCCCCCTCGATCCGGATCCGCCCGCGCAGCGCCAGGGAACCGCGCTTGTTTCACGGCAGTAAATCTGCGAGACTGTGCCAATGAAAAATATCACAGTCTCGGTTGAGGAGGAAGTGCACCGTCGTGCCCGTATCCGCGCGGCTGAACGCGGCACTTCCCTGTCCGCGGCGGTCCGGGAGTTTTTGATCGCCTTCGCCGGCGGAGAGACGGATTTCGAACGCCGGAAGAGGATTCAGGAAGAAACCCTCGCATCGGTTGAGCGGTTTCGCGCCGGTGACCGCCTGACGCGCGACGACGTTCACGACCGTGCGATTCGTTGATACCAACGTCCTGCTCTATGCAGTCAGCACGGCTGAAGATGAGCGGGACAAGCATGAACGCGCCCTGGCAATTCTCGATTCGGATGATCTCGCGCTATCGGTTCAGGTGCTCCAGGAGTTCTACATGCAGGCAACGCGTGCCTCGAAGCCGAGCCGCCTGATGCATGAGCAGGCCGTGTCTCTGGTGGAGTCGTGGCTGCGCTTCCGCGTACAGGAAATGTCTGTCGCGTTGCTTCAACAGGCGCTGTCCACTTGCTCCCGATGGCAAGTCTCCTACTGGGACGCGGCCATCGTCGAGGCGGCGCGCGCGATGCGGTGTGCGACGTTGCTGTCCGAGGACTTGCAGCACGGAATGGACTTTGCCGGCGTGCGCGTGCAAGACCCGTTTCGCGCGTGAACGAGAGGCAGGATGGCAATGGAGACAGCAGCCGCGAACGCACTGCCGTCCGAGCCCAATCGCACGCCCAATCCAGGTATCGAAATGGCGTCTGGGTTGCTCGTTCAACGCATGGCGGCGAGCAGCTCGTCCCGTGCGCATGCGCAATCGACGATCCTGCCGTCGACGACGAGATGCGCGGTTCGCGGCGCGACCCAGGCGATGGCGCGGATGCCCGGAACCTCGGCCGCGTCGATGTCCACCTTCGAGGGGTCGGCCACCTCGATGCGGATGCGGCCCGCGCAGCTCTGCACCTCGCGGAGGTTGGCTGTACCGCCGAGCGCCGCGAGCCATTGCGGCATCTGATCCGCGCCCGGTCCGCCGCGAAGCGCGGCCGGCTCGACCGGCGCGGCCGGCCCCGCGACCGATGTCTGCCGGCCCAGGTGACGGCGGATGTCGTCCGCCACCTGGTCCGCGACGGGCCCGAGGACGACTTGCAGTGTGTTGCCGGAAGGGCGGATTACCCCGTGCGCGCCAAGCCGCTTGAGCTCCTCCTCGCTTACCCGCGCCTGATCCGCCACGGTGAGCCGCAGGCGCGTCGTGCAGGCGTCCACCGCGAGAAGATTCGTCGCACCGCCGAGCGCCTGGACGAGGGATGCTACGTCGTTGCCTGCAACGGCCGTTGCATGCTCGGGCGGCGCCGCGGTTTCCCGGCCCGGCGTCGGCAGGTTGAATCGGCGTATGCAGTAGCGAAACATCGCGTAATACACCAGCGCGTACGCGAGCCCGATCGGCAGCAGCCAGAGCGGCCGGGTGGCGATGTTGAAATTGAGCAGGTAGTCGAAGAGTCCCGCGGAGAATCCGAAGCCGAGCCTGACACCGACGACGTCCATGAGCACCATGGACGCTCCGGTGAGCAAAGCGTGAACGCCGTAGAGCACGGGCGCGAGAAACATGAACGTGTATTCGATCGGCTCGGTGATGCCTGTGAGGAACGAGGTCAGCGCCATGGAGAACAGGAGCCCGCCGACCAACTTCCTCCGACCCGGCGCCGCCTCGTGGTACATGGCGAGGCAGGCCGCCGGCAAGCCGAACATCATCACGGGGAAGAACCCCGACATGAAAGCGCCGGCCGTCGGATCGCCGGCGAAGAAGCGGCGAAGATCGCCCGTGACGTCGCCGAAATCCCCCAGCAAAAACCACGCAATGTTGTTCAGGATGTGGTGCAGGCCGGTCACGATGAGCACGCGGTTCAGCACGCCGTACAAAAAGAGACCCGTCTCGCCCGAGTCGAGAACCGCCCGGCTCGCTGCGTCCATGCCTTGCTCCAGCACCGGCCAGCCGAGCCCGAACGCCGCCGCGAGCGGCAGGGCGGCGAGCCCGCTCGCGATCGGAACGAAACGCCGCCCGCCGAAGAACGCGAGATAGTCCGGCAGCCGTATGCCGCTGTACCGATTGTAGAGCCAACCGGCGGCCAGGCCCGACAGGATGCCGGCGAGCACCGACAGCTTCGTCAGTTGCTGCTCAACGTACGTCTGGCTTGCGACCGCGAGCGCCTCGCCCGAGAGTCCGGTAAGCTCGCCGGCGGGTGCGCTCATGAGCGCCGCCGCGCCCTCGGTCGTCACGAAATAGCCGACCAGCGCGGCTAGCCCGGCGGCGCCGTTGTTCTCGCGCGCGAGTCCCACGCCGATGCCGACCGCGAACAGGAGGCCGAGATTCGAGAAGATCGCCGCGCCGGCCGCGACGACCATCGGCACGTCCAGGAGATCCGGCTGTCCGAGGCGCAGTAGCAGCCCGGCGACCGGCAGCACGGCGATCGGCAGCATGAGCGCGCGGCCGAGCTTTTGCAGATTTTCGAGCAGCGCGTTCACGTGAGCCGCCGCGCGAAAGCGGCGTCCTCGACGACCCGCCGCACCCCCGCCGCGTCTTCTTCGGACAGCGTCGCCGCGGCGAGCTCGCGGCACTCCGCCAGCGAGAGGCTGCCTAAGAGCGCCTTGAGCTCGGGAATGACGTTCGGCACTGCCGAGAGCGTTCTGATGCCGAGCCCGATCAGCAAGGGCACGGCGTCCGGGTCCGACGCCAGCGCTCCGCAGACGGACACGCTGCAGCCGCCGGCGGCGTCCACCACCGCCGCGATCTGGCGGAGCACCGCCGGGTGCAGGGAGTCGAATGCCCGCCCGAGCTCGGGATGCGCCCGGTCGATCGCCAGGGTGTACTGCGCGAGGTCGTTGCTGCCGATGGAAAGAAAGTCGGTCTCGCGTGCGATCGCGCTCGCGAGCGCAACGGACGCAGGGGTTTCGATCATGGCGCCGATGGCGACGTGTCCTCCAGCTCGATCGCGCGCGATGTCCACGATCATCTCGCGGACGCGCCGAACGTCGCCGGGCTCGGTGACCATCGGCAGAAGAATGCGGCAGCCCGAGCCTGCTTCGGTGCGCAAGATCGCGGTGAGCTGATCGCGCAGCAACTCGGGATACTTCAGGCTGACGCGCAACCCGCGCAGGCCGAGCAGCGGATTCTCCTCCCGTGGCAGAGGCAGGTACGGGATCGGCTTGTCGCCGCCGGCGTCCAGCAGGCGGATGACGAGCGGACGCGGTGACAAGGCGTCGGCAATGGCCTGGTATTCCGACGCCTGCTCTTCCGCCGTCGGCGCCGCGGTGCGATGCTGGAACAGGAACTCCGTGCGCAGCAGCCCGCAGCCCTCCGCGCCCAGACGGACCGCGTGCCCGGCCTCGGCCGCCGACGCGAGATTGGCGAACACCTCGATTCGGCATCCGTCCGCCGTGTGGCAATCCCGCGCCGCTTGCTCCAGGAAGCGATCGCGGCGCGAGCGTCGCTCGGCGATCCGCCGTTCGGACTTCGCGATCGCCTCTTCTCCGGGCTCGACGCACAGACGTCCCGCTTCGGCATCCAGCAGCACACGCGCTCCATTCGGTATCGCATGCACACCGGAACCCGCTCCGACGATGGCCGGAATGCCGAGCGATGCTGCGAGCAGCGCAACGTGCGACGTCGGACCGCCCGCGGCGCTGCAGAATCCCGCCACCTTGGCGAGATCGAGACGGCCGAGCTGCGACGGCAGCAGTTCCGTCGCGAGAACAATGGCCGCATCGGGCAGCGGAGGCGCCTCGGGCTTACGGCCGGTTAGCGATTCGAGTACCTGCACCTCGACGTCCTTGAGATCGGCAACGCGTTCCGCCAGGCGCGCATCGCCGGTGGCGAGGAGCCGCTCCCGGGCGCTGGAAACGGCGGTCCGCCAGGCGAATCCGGCGCTTTTCCCTTCGGCGACGGCGGCGTACGCTGGTTCGATCAACGCGGGGTCGTTCAGGAATTCGCTTTGCGCGCCGAGCATGTCGCCGCCGGCCTGCACCGCGCCGGCCGCGGAGTCGAGCCGCTCTTTCACGGCTGCGCGCGCCGCATCCAGGGCGGCGCGCTCCCGCTCGACACCTGCGCCGGTTTCGGGCACCGCGATCTGCGGGGTCTCGAAGTGTCGCGCGACTCCGATCGCGACGCCGCGGCTTGCGACTGTCCCGGAAAGTTCGCGCACGATGCCGGCAGCGGCATCCGCGGGGCCCGGACCGGAAGCGCGCGTCGGCAGCGGCACGGGCGTTTCGCCCAGACCGGATTCGATCTCGGCGATCAGCGCGTGCACCGCGCTCTCCGCGTCGGCGCCGAATCCCGCGAGCTCGACCGTTTCGCCGCGGGATACGCCGAGCGCCATCAGGCCGACGGTGCTGCCCGCTTCCGCTTCCACGCCGCGCACCGACAGGAAGACGCGCGAACGAAAGCGGCGGCTCGAACGCGCGAGGCGGGCCGCGGGCCGCGCATGGAAGCCGTGCTCGAGACGCACGGTGACCCTGCCAGTGGCGTCGGGCCGCGACCTCGCCTCTTTCGGTCCGGTCGGTCCCGTTTCGGCGGCAACGACTTCGAGGATCGGATCGCTCACCGCGATCCGGCCGGCGCTTTTGAGATGGGCTATCGAAAAGCGGTGACTGTCCGTGACGACGATCGGCGTGATCAGGCTGGCGGCTTCCTGAGCCAGTCGGTCGAGATCCATCTCGAGCAACGGCTCGCCGCGGCGGACGCTCGCGCCGCGCCGTGTGTGCGCGAGCAACCCCTCGCCCGCCAGGCGGACCGTGTCGATGCCGACGTGCAGAAGGACGTCGATTCCGGAATCGCTCTTCAGCGTCAGCGCATGTCGCGTTTCGGCCAGCATCGTGACGACGCCGTCGCAAGGCGCGCAGAGCGTCGATTCCGTGGGATCGATCGCCGCACCGTCCCCAAGCATGCGTCCGGCGAACGCGGGGTCCGGCACCTCGTCCAGCGGCATCAGCCAGCCCGCCACCGGCGCGGTGAGAATCAGCGTGGACATCAGGGCGCGCCGCCTTCCGAGCGCGCAGCGCGGCTTAAGGCTACCCAGTCGATCGCCCACAGCGGGTCGACGTCGCTTGCCGTGAACCGGAAGCACAGATCCGTCGTTCCTTCCGGTGGCGCAGCGAGCTCCGCCGAAAGAACGCTGACGTCGTGGCGGCGCGCCGCCTTGCCCAGCGGCAGGACGGCGATTCGCTCACCGTCGCAGCCGTTCGCACGCACTTCGAGCTCGCCTTCCGGCGTTTGCGGCGTGACCAGCCGGAACTCCGGTCGGTCCGCGCCGAACTGGAAGTTGAAAGGCACCTGGCCCACCGCGGCGGTGATCGCGCTAACGTCGTCGAGGTCGACGTCCCGCCACAACCAGCAGGGATTCATGATGTCGAGGAAGAACACCGCGCGCTGGCCCTCGAGCGGGGCGTCGTCCTCCAGCGAGAGAACGAGCTCGGAGGTGCAGAGCTCGAGATCCTGGCTTGCGCGGCGATTCGCCATGCGGCCGACCTCGCCGCGCAGCTCGCGCGAAACGGCGCGGCCGTCCAGGAAGGTTCTCGCCGCCAGTTGCGTACCGGAAAGCAGCTGCAACCTGTCGGAGTAACGGGCGGACGCCACCGTGACCCGGGAGCCGTCCGTCGTGTAGCGGATCTCGCCGGCGCCCGATAGGTTGGACAGTTCGACTTTTACTTTCCCGCGCCCGACCCATTCGGCGTTCGCGCGCAGGTCGAACGCGCTGGTGGCAAACGGGATGCCGAGCGAGCGGTAGCGCGCGAACTGCGCCGGCAGCCGGCTCAAGAAAGAGTGCCAGTTGGTGCGATCCGGCTGCGACCAGGCCACCTCCGCCAGCGCAGCCGCCCGTGGAAACGCCATCCGGGCGACACGGTCTTCCGTGCGGATGTGCTCCGACCACAAATTCGCCTGGATGCCGAGCACGTGCCGCCTTTCGTCGGGCGCGAGCTGGTCGGGCATCGGCTCGAAGCGGTAAACGTCCTCCAGGGACACGACGAGCCCGCGGCCGGGCGGCTCGCTCGCGAGAGGGCTCTGCCGGTGATCGAAATAGAGCGTAGGCCAGGGCGTCAGCACCGTGTCGTGGCCGAGCGAGGCTGCCTCCAGCGCTCCGTCGATGCCGCGCCAGGACATCACGGTGGCGCGCGGCGCGATCCCGCCCTCGAGTATTTCGTCCCAGCCGATGAGCCGCCGCCCGCGCGCTTCGAGGAAACGCTCGATCCGCTTCACGAACCAGCTCTGCAGCGCCGTCTCGTCCTCGAGGCCGAGTTCGCGCATGCGCGCCTGTACGCGCTCGGACTCGATCCACTGTGTCTTGACGGCTTCGTCGCCGCCGACGTGGATGTAGCGGCCGGGAAATAATTCCAGCACTTCCGTCAGAATCGTTTCCAGCGCCGCGAAGGTGTCCTCGCCGACGCCGAAGAGCCAGGTGTGTATGCCCCAGTCCGCCGGTACGTCGGGGGTCGCCTCCCCCACGCCGAGCTCCGGGTAGGCGGCGATCGCCGCCTGTGCGTGCCCCGGCATCTCGATCTCCGGCACGATCGTGACCTGGCGGCGGGCCGCGTACGCCACGATGTCGCGCACTTCGTCCTTCGTATAAAAACCGCCGTAGCGCCGCGGCTCGCCGGTTTCCGGATCGCGGTTGTCCGCCGCGGCCGCGCCGGCCGGAACGCGCCAGGCCCCGACGGAGGTCAGGCGCGGATACGCGTCGATCTGCAGGCGCCAGCCCTGGTCATCGGTCAGATGCCAGTGCAGCACGTTCAGCTTGTGCAGCGCCATCCAGTCGATCATCCGCTCGATGAAATCCGGTCGAACGTAGTGGCGTGCCGAATCCAGCATGAGACCGCGCCATGCGAAGCGCGGTTCGTCGATGACGGTCACGGCGGGAATCCGGATCGCATCGCCTTGCCGCGGCCCGGCCGTCGCGAGCTGCCACACGGTCACGGCGCCGTAGAGCAACCCGGCCACGCGGTTCGCAGTGACCGTGATCCGCTCCGGCGACACGTCGAGCCGGTACGCTTCCCCGTCTTGGCTGCCGCGCAGCGGCGCGATCTCGAGAACGATCGCGTTCGCCGATGCTGACGCCGCGTTCGTGACCTCGGGCTCGATGCCCGCCGTGCGCTCCAGCAGTTCGGCGAGCCAGACGGCGGTCCAGCGTGCGTCTTCCGACCCCCTGGCGACGATCGCAGTGGAAGGACCGAGAAGAAACGGAGCCGGAGACGGCTCGATCCGGTTCGGCCGCGGAATCACCGAAAGCTCGGAAGCGGAATCCGGCGGCGGCCCTCCCGCTGCACACGCAGCCAGCGTTCCGAGGACACACGCCGCGGCGATCGCGCGCAAGGAAGGTTACGCCGCCCTGCGGCGCCCGACGGGCGAGGTGGAAACTGCGCGCAGGCCGGCGGCCCGCTGCTGGACCACATCCTCGCGAGTCATCGTGACGTGCGTCCGGGCGGGGAGGCGTCGTTCGACGAGCTGTAACTTCCGTTGATCAGAATAGCGTCTCCCCGTGCGGCGATTATACGCTCCGTCCGGCATCCGCTCGACGCATGTGTCTCGATGATGGCGCACAGCCCCGCACACGGCTTCAATTGACGCCTGACAGACCGATGAAAAAGCCATCCATGGCGTTTTCATCGCTGCGATTCGAAAAGTGTGATCTCCGGATCGCAAGCATTTCGAGCTCACCGGGCAAGTTCGGCGCGAGCTCGAGCCCGATGAGCCCGGCGTGCGCCGATCAGAATATCAGCTGCAGTGAGACCTGATAACGGCGCCCGGTCATGTAGCGGTTGGCCGGCTGGAACTCATTCGCGAAGTATTGGAAGTACTCTTCGTCGAGCAGGTTCTGCGCATCGAAGCTCAACTGCACGATGTCGTTGAACCTCCAGCCCAGGCTGGCGCCGACATCGGCATACGAGTCCACGCTCACCGGCGGCGCGCCGGCCACGAAGCCGCCGGCCAGATATTCGCTGCGCCAGCCGTAGGTCAAACGCGCGCTGAACGGGCCCTTTTCATAGTACGGGCTCACGTTGTACTGGTTCTGTGATTGGAAGGGCAGGTCGTTGCCGGCCGCCGTTTCGCCGTCGGCGTAGGTGTAGTTGGAGACAATGCCTAAGCCGGTATCGCCGAACGGCTGCTGGTAGCTCAGGTTGAAGCCCTTGATCTCGCCCGACCCGGCGTTGCGCGGGCGCAGGATGCTGTAGTCGCAGAAGCCGTCGATAGTGCAGGCACCGGTGGCGACGAGGTTCAGGAAAGCCGTCGGATCGGGGTCGTCGCTGATCGAATTGAACAGGCGTTCGGTGGCCGCGTCGGTTTCGATGAAGTTCTCGATGTCCTTGTAGAAAACAGATGCCGCCAGCAGCGATTCGGGCGCGAAGTACCACTCCGCCGAGAGATTGTAGTTGGTCGACTCGTACGCCCCCAGGTCCGCGTTGCCGCCGGTCCCAGTCAGCGTGGTGTCGTTGAGGAAGGTATTGGGCGCCATCTGGTTGTACGGCGCCCAGGCCACGACCTCGGCGGCCGCAAAGCGCAGCACGACGTCGTCGGTGGCGTCGAGCGCCAGGTTGAGCGACGGCAGCACGTAGTTGTCGTCGTTCGTCTGCATCACCCGCCATTCCGGGAGCGCCGGCAGCATCGGCGTGGCGCTGCCCAGGTCGAAGGCCGTGCTTTCGATCTTCGCATTCACGTAGCGCACGCCGAAGTTGCCGCGCAGGCGCGCGCCGCTGTCGAAGTTCATCTGCGCATAGGCCGAGGAGTTTGTCTGTTCGATCGTGTAGGTGTTGTTGAGGAAGCTGGCCGCATCCGGGTTGGCGAAGTCGGGCGGGGCGCCGGTGACCCAAGCGATCACGTTGCCGCGGCCCACGTACAGATGACGGCCATGATCCGGAGCGAAGCCTTCGATGTCTGTGAAGCCGATCGTGCCGGTTTGCGCCAGGTCGCCGACGGGCGGAATGCCGAAGACGTTGAGCGAGAAGTCTTCCATGTGCTCGTGGCGGCGCACGCCCACCAGCAACTCGTTGAACACGCCGTCGAAGTCCATGCTGAAATCGATCTGCCCGTAAGTGTCCTCGGCTTCGGTCGCGAAGATGCCGTGGTTGCCGAAGAAGCCTTCCGCGCGCCAGTTCGCCGGATCGCGCGCGGCGGCCGGATCGTCGAAAGTGATGCCGCTGTCGATGTTCCAACTGAAGCCGCCGGTAAAGATCGGCTCGATGAACCACTGCTTGAGGTCGTTGTCGGCCTTGCTCCGGCCGACCTGGCCGGAGACGTCCCAGCTATCGCCGTACCAGGTGCCCTGCAAATCCAGGCCCCTGGTGGTCGGCTCGGAACCGCGCACGTTGTTGTCGTAAACCACGAGGCTGCCGGGCCCGGCATGGCCGCCCGTGACGATCCCGTTGGCGCCGACGGTCAGCGCGTCGACCTCGTTGGGGCGCAGCGTGAGGAAGTTGTAGACAGACTGATTGTAATTGGCGAAATCCTCGTTGATGTACAAACCGCTGAGGTTGAGCTCCAGAGCATCGGCCGGCCTGAATTGCAGGTTGGCGATCAAGCTGTCGCGCTCGCGGGTCTGCTGGAACCAGGCGGCGTTGATGAAATTGGGCACCTGCGCGTTGGGATCCACACCGACCGCATTCGGGAAGGTCGACGCTGGCACATAGCCGAAGATCTCAGAGCCCTGGCGATCGACCTGTTCCTCGTAGCGCTGCGCGGCGACCGCGATGCCCCACGTTTGGGCGGCGTTCTTCCAGCTGTATAGCGCCGAGATGCTCGGTTTCTCCTCGCTGGCCTGCTCGCTGTAGTTGAGGCCGAAGGTGCCGGTGATGATGTTGGCTGGCAGATCCAGCGGCTTGCGCGTGTGCATGAAGACGGTTCCGCCGAGGCTGCCTTCGGGCAGGCGCGCTTCGGGCGATTTGTAGACCTCGAGCTGGCCGATGATCTCCGCGGCGATCTGGGTCTGGTCGAAGCCCCGGTTGGGCTGCTCGCCGAACAGCCAGATCGACTGCGCTACCGGATGACCGTCGAGAAAGGTCAGGTTGAGGCTGGGGTCGGTGCCGTCGATGCTGACGCGCTCGCCCTGGCCGAAGCGGCGATCGATGGTGACGCCGGGGATCTGCGACATCGCCTCGGCCACGTTGGTGTTGGGGAACTCGCCCAGGTCCTCGGCGCTGAGCGCTTCGACCACGGCATCGGCGTCGCGCTTGATCTCGAGCGCCTGCTCCAGGCTGGCGCGGATGCCGGACACAGACATCGTGCCGAGCTCGGCCGCTCGCTCCGGCGACTGGTCGCCGGTTTCAGACTGCTGGGCGTGAACCTGCGCGGCAAGACCAAGGCTCGCCGCGATTGCAGCCGAAAAAAAGAATCTCTTGCGGTTCATCATGCTGCCCCATCGCGGATTGAGTTGCGGCAACTGTGGCGCTGCCGAGCTCGAGCTTGTCGTTGCCCGTCCCGTGTTCCGGCCGTCGACTGCAGTGGCGGCCGGCGTCGATCTTTTCATGTTCATGAGCGGACCTCACCCGTTTCCGTAACCACTAGGTAACCAATCAGAGACCACTATAGTACCATCGAATGCGTTTTTCCAGCCCTGTTAGATACCAATTGCAAATAATACCTTTAAATCAATAGACCATTGCATAAAGTGGTATGG
>JBOIDB010000031.1:0-33246 GCA_050740235.1 Gammaproteobacteria bacterium | reverse complement strand
TCGCGCCGCTGCTCGCCGTTGCCGTAACCGCCGCTGCCGACGAACAACCGCGCCTCGCCGTCCTCGCGGATCTGCCGGTCGAAATGGAATGCGACGCTCGCCATCGAGCCCTTGTGCTGCTCGCGCGGCCCATAGACGTTGAAATAGCGCAGGCCGGCAATCTGGCTGCGCGCGGAAGGCAACGCGCGACGCACGTACTGGTCGAAAAGCAGCTTCGAATAGCCGTACACGTTCAGCGGCCGCTCGTGCTGAGCCTCCTCGCTGAACTTCGGGCCCGCGCCGTACACCGCCGCGGACGACGCATAGATGAACGGCAGGTCGTGTTCCAGACAGTAGAGCAGCAGCTCCTTGGAGTACTCGAAATTGTTGCGCAGCATGTAGCGCCCGTCCCACTCGGTGGTCGTGGAGCATGCGCCCTGGTGGAACACGGCCTGGATGTCGCCACCGAAGTCGTCGCCCGTGCGCAGGGCGGCGAGGAAATCGTCCTGATCGAGATAGTCGGTGATCCCGAGATCGGCGAGGTTGCGGAACTTCGTGCCGTCCGTAAGGTTATCGACGACGATGATGTCGACGATGCCGCGGGCGTTCAGGGCCGCGACGAGATTGCTGCCGATGAAGCCGGCGCCCCCGGTGATGATGATCATGGATGCAGAGCCTATCTCATAACGCCGCGTGACGGCGACGGCGAGTCTGGTTTCTGCCGAGACCCGGGACGATGCCGCGGTATACCTCGAGATAGGCGGCGACCATGCGCTCCGCCGTGAAACGGCCGGCATCGTCGCGCGCCGCGCGGCCCATGGCGCGGCGGCGGGCGCTGTCGGCATGAAGCGCGAGTATGGCATCCTTCAATGCCGCGGAATTTCCCGGCGGCACCAGCAGTCCGTTTTCGCCGTGGACGATCACGTCCGGAACGCCGCCCACGTCGCTCGCGACGACCGGCAGCGCGAAATCGAGCGCGTCGAGCAGGATCGAGCCGAGGCCTTCCTGCAGCGAGGGGAACGCAAAAAGGTCGAAAGCCGACAGCCAGTCCCCGACGTTGCCGGCGAATCCGGCGAAGGTGACATTGCCGAGGCCCTCGGCTTCCCTGCGCAATCGCGCCTCGTCGCGGCCTTCGCCGATGAACACGAACTGCAGGTTCGGATGAGTGTTCTCGATCTCGCGAGCCGCCTGAATGAGAAACTGCTGGCCCTTGGTCGCCCGGTCGAGCGCGCCGACGTGGCCGACGAGGAATTTTCCGGCAAACCGATCCTTCAGGCGCCGCACGTTCTCCGGATCGCGCTTGAGCCCGCTCAGCGCGCTCGGAATGACCCGGGCGTCGATGCCGCGCTGCCAGTCGGCCAGCGTCCGGCGCACGGCCTGCGACAGGGCGACCATCGCGTCGGCGCGGCGATAGACGAGACGCGTGAACCATCCCCGCTTGGGCGAGTTGTTCACGCGCCGCGTCACCACGTAGGGCGTGCCGGACAGCCTCTTGCGCAGATAAGCCACGTGCACGGCGCGCCCCTCGTGGGCGTGCAGCAATCGCGCGCCGCGGCTCGCGAGGACCGCCGCAAGCAGATTGCTGCCGACGGGCCGTACGGTGACCTGCGGCAAGCCGCGCAACCGGTCTTCGAGCCCCGCGCCCGCGCGCAGCACGACGGCCTGGGCGATGTCCTGTTCGGCGAGGCCTTTCACGAGCAATTCCGTCTGCCGCTCGCCGCCCCGGAAGCCTTTCGCCAGATTGACATGGCAGATTTCGAAACGCGCCTTTCTCATCGTTTCCGTGGAACCGGACAGGACACTGAAGGCGGTCTCAAAAACCGCGGGGAAATCCTACCCCAGCGGCCAGAATGGTGGGGCCATCTCGAAAACGCTGTAAATCCTTCCCTGGAAGCTCCGGGGGCGACGTCCTGTCGCCCACGGTTTCGAGATGGCCCCACCATTCCGGCTCCTGCATGGACCGCGGGCGGTTTTCAGGATGGGCGCGCCATTCTGGCTTCTCGGGCAAAGGTTCCTCCGCGATTTTCGAGACGCCTCTAGCGCCGCTCCGCCGCCCTGCGCTCGGCGTACGGCTTCATGTACTTGAAGAACACGCCGTTCGCGTTCGACCACGCGATGACCAGCCCGCGCCAGCCGTCGAGAAAGCCGAGCCGCAGCACGTAGGTCCGGAAGAACGCCCAGCCGGCGCGGAAGAAGATGAGCGCCGGCGAGTGCACTCGCCGCGCCGTGCGGCTGCGCAGTTCCGAGTAGCGGTTCACCTTGACGAGGAACTGGCCGAGCTCGCGTACGGCCAGGTGCGAGAGCGCGCCTTCGAGCCGTTCCGGCCGGCTCGCCGCCCCGAGCACGATGTTCTCGTGCACGAGCGCATCGGAATACCGGTGGCGGCCGCGGTGGTAGACGCGTGGCAGCCAGTCGCTGCCCCAGCCGGCATGGCGCACGCGCTTGCCCATGAAGTAATTGTGGCGCTCGATGAAGTACACCCGCGCCGGATCGTCCAGGCTGGCGCGCGAAAGGCTGGCGACGAGCGCATCGCTCGCGATCTCGTCGCTGTCGAGCATGAAGATCCAGTCGTGCCGCGCGAGCGAAGCCGCATGGTTCTTGGTGGGGCCGAAGCCCGTGAACTCGCCGCGCTCGAGCCTGACATTGCCGAAGCGGCGGGCGATGGCGGGCGTGTCGTCGGTCGAGCCATTGTCGAATACCACGACCTCGGGAAATGCCGCGAGGCCGGCCAGGCAATCGGCGAGCGTCGCGGCGGCATCGCGGGTGATCATGACCGCGGAGATGCCGTCGAGGGTCAAGCGTTCAACGCCCCGGCGCGGGCTCGAAATCCGTGAGCGTGTAGAGCGCGCCGCAATACGGGCACTTGGCCTTGCCGGTCGCGGTGATCGGCAGGTAGACCTTCGGATGGGAATTCCACAGGTACATGCCCGGCATCGGGCAATGCAGCGGCACGTCCTGCCGCGTCACCTCATAGTGGTTCTTCGCGTTTGGCTGGGTCAGATGCTCCTGGACCGCGCCATGCCTCGTTTTCAAGTTGCTGCTCCGCCTGAAACCCGATCGAATGCGGCCGGGAAAATGAGGACATTCCTGATTTCCTCATCCATGTCGAGGCTGAGCACGGAAATCAGGAATGTCCCCATTTTCACGAATGCGGGCGGCATTATACGCCGAGGCTCGCGCGCCAGGCCTGCAGCACACAGGCGCGCTCGGCGGGAAATTCGTCGCCGGCGACGATCTCGTCGCCGTCGTCGAGCGCGATGCGGTGCAGCCGCCGCCGGTACGTGAGATAGATGTCGGTCAGCCGGCGGGCCGTTGGCGCGTCGATGCAGCCGGCATGCGCGAGCGCTTCGAGTTGCCTGATGTTGTCGGAGTATTCGATGAGCGCCGGCCGTTCGTGCGCGCCGCTCAGCACCCAGTACTGCACGAGGAACTCGAGATCGGCGAGGCCTCCGGGATCCTGCTTGATGTCGAAGCGCCCCTCTCCGCCGCGCGCGAGCTCGCTGCGCATGCGCTCCCTCATGTCGGCCACGCGGCGTCGGAGATTCACCCGGTCGACGTGCCCGCGGAGAATTTCACGGCGGATCTCCTCGAATGCCGAACGCACGCCGGCATCTCCCGCGACGGCACGCGAGCGCGCGAGGGCCTGGTGCTCCCACGTCCAGGCGCGCTCCTGCTGATAGCGCCGGAACGCCTCCAGGCTGGTCACGAGCAGGCCGGCATTGCCGCTGGGACGCAGACGCATGTCGACCTCGTAGAGGATACCGGAGGCCGTCGGCGTTCCCAGCAGATGAATGATGCGCCGCGCGAGGCGGGCGAAGAACACCGCGTTGTCGAGCGGCTTCGTACCGTCCGTGCGCCCGCCTTCATTGTCCGAATCATGCACGAACACGAGATCGAGATCGGAAGAGTAGCCCAGCTCCAGGCCACCGAGCTTGCCGTAACCGATGACGGCGAAGGCGACCGGGCGTTGCTCTCCGTCCGGGCCGCACATCGGACGGCCGTGGCGCCCGACCATCTCGCTCCAGGCCAGGGTCAGAACGCATTCAACTGTGAGCTCCGCGATGTCGGTGAGCCGGTCGCTGATTTTCATGAGAGGCAGCGCTTCGCTCAGGTCGGCCACCGCTACCCGGAACACGGCCGCGCGCTGAAACCGGCCGAGCGCCTCGAGCTGCGATTCGAGGCTGGCCTCCGATCGCGCCAGCCGGATCGCCAGATCGACTTCGAACTGCGCGCGCGACGGCGGCGCTTCAAAGATGCGCGGATCGAGCAGCTCATCGAGCAGCAGCGGATAGCTGGCCACTTGCCGGGCGAGAAAGCCGCTCCGCGCACTCAGCGACGCCAAACGCTCGAGCACGACCGGATTCTCGTTGAGCAAGGCCAGGTAGGCGCTGCGTCGGGCGACGGCCTCGATGATCTGCTCCAGCCGTCGCCAGGCCAGTTCCTGAGGCTCGAGGCGGCCGATGACGCCGACGAGGTTCGGAATCAGCGCATCCAGTCGCTCTCGCGCCGTCTCGTCCATGCGCCGGTAGAACCCGCTGTCCTTGAGCCGCGACAGGGCATCGCGCATTTTCTCCGGCTCGGCGATGCCGGCGCGCGCGAGCGCGGCCTCGACTTCCTCATGGCCCGCGTCGCTGTCCCAGAGGCCTGCCAGCTGCCGGCCCCCGGAAGACTGCGCCTCCGGCGCACCGAAGAGCGTTTGCGCGAAGTGCCGCGATACGCGAGCACGGTGCCCGGACACGGCGGCTGCGAAACTCTCCCAGTCCGCGCACCCCATGGCCGACGCGAGGCGAGCGCGCTCGAGCGGTGCGCGCGGCAGCGTGTGCGTCTGACGATCGTGCATGGCCTGGAGCCGGTTCTCCAGGCAACGCAGGTAGCGATAGGCGGATTCCAGCTCGGCGGCAACGTGCGGCTCGATCAATTGCCGTTCGGCGAGCAGGGACAGGGTCTCGAGCAGACCGCGCGCGCGCAGCTCCGGATCCCGCCCGCCGCGAATGAGCTGAAAGGTCTGCGCGATGAACTCGATCTCCCGAATTCCGCCCGGGCCGGATTTGATGTCGTCGCTCAGGTCGCGGCGCGCGGATTCCCGCGCGATGAGCGCCTTCATGCGGCGCAGCGATTCGAAGACGCCGTAATCGAGATATCGCCTGTAAACGAACGGGCGCAGGATCGACTGGAACAGCGGCCCCTGCTCGTCGGCCCCGGCGACAGGACGCGCCTTGACGTAGGCATATCGCTCCCAGTCGCGTCCGTGCTGCTGCAGGTAAGTCTCGAAAGCGCCGACGCTCATGGCGAGCGGACCGCTTGCGCCGAACGGCCGCAGCCGCGTGTCGACACGAAAGACGAAGCCGTCCGGCGTCACCGCATCGAGATAGTGAATCAGACGCTGGCAGAGCCGCGGAAAGTATTCCTCGCTGGCCAGCGCCCGCGGCCCGTCGGTGCGTCCGGGCCCCGGAAAGAGGAACACCAGATCGATATCGGAGGAGAAATTGAGCTCCCGGCCGCCGAGCTTGCCCATTGCGAGCACGATGAGGTTCTGCGACTCGCCGTTCGGATCGCGCGGTTCGCCGAATCGCCCCGACAGTTCCCGCCGCGCATAGGCCAGCGCGGCAACTATGCACGCGTCGGCAAAATCGGACAATTCGGCCAGGCTGGCATCGAGCGGCGCGGCACCGGCGAGATCGCGCCACGCGATGCGCACCATTTCCCTCCGCCGCAGCAGCCGCAAACGGCGCGCGAAGTCGGCGGCATCGGCCGCGCCCTGAGTCGCCGTTCCCAGCAGGGCCGGCCAGGCACCGGTTCGCCGCGGGCCGCCATCGTCGAGCGCCAGATCATCGAGCAGCCCCGGTTCCCGCAGGCAGCTCGCGGCGACGAAATCGCTCGCCGACCAGACGGTGCGCAGGCGACCGATGAACGCCGGGTCGCCCAGCCGGCGATCGGCGTCCGGTCGGCTCGCCCTGAGCTCGGCGAGCTGGCGCTCGACGATTTCGCGCAACGGGGTCGCGGTGGTCGATTCCGTGCGAGTGTGGGTCATGCGCCGGGTGGCTCGTGCGGCAATCGCCCATTGTAGGCGAACGGCCGCCGCGCCCGGCAGCGCTCGCGAATTCCGACAACCGTCAAGCGGCCCGCCGCCGAAGGTGCGAGCGCGGCGATCAGTCTCCGGCCGCGTCCTATTAATCGCGGACGATCGCGGACGATCGCGGGATCTTCCTCTCTGGCGCGCTTGCGGCCTTTCCTTTCAGCCTCTTCGAGCGCTTTTCGCGTGCCAGCCCAAAAGCCGGACATGCCCGGCGGGCATCAACGATATTCGCAGTACTCGCGGAGAAAACGCTGCCGCTTGCGTATGCGCTCGCGAAGTTCCATCTGGCTGATGTTTTCGGTCTCGTCCAGATAGATGACCCTGACCGGGGGCGTCTCGTTCGACGCCACGCGGGTGCCGGTGGTCGGCGCCAATCGATTGCGATCCTGGGCGAGCGCCCGGGACACGAGCGCGCAGTCGCCGAAATCGGCCTGCAGTTTCTTGAACAGCGACCGTTGCTTCTCCCGCTCCTCCGGATCGAGCCGCGCCATCACGGCATCGCGTTCGGCCGCCAGCGAGGCATCGCCCCGTTCCGCCGCGAGCTCGAGCCAGGCGGCGCCCAACGGCCTGTCCTCCGGCACGCCGAGGCCGCGCAGATGCATCAGGCCGATCATGTACTGCGCATACTTGTCGCCCATGGGCGCGAGCCTTTCACGGTAGATCTCGTAAGCCTCATCGAATCGCTCCGCCTCGAACGCCTCGTCGGCGTTCGCCTGGGCGGCTTCGAGCTCCGGCGGCGCAGCCGGCGCCTCGTCCTGGGCAAAGCCGCTCCCGGCCGCCATCAGCAGCAGCACGAGCATTGCGCTCCGGGCCTGGGTTCGAATTATTTCCATACCTTCTGTTGCCTATGACTGGCGCCGGCGCCCGATGTTTCATGCGGTCGGGCGCAAGGCGGCGGCCCGGCGCATTATCGCCGATAAAGGACTCGTTGGATGGCGATCGCGATTCGACGCCGAAGACGGATCAGGCGCCCTGTGGCGGGCAACTGTCGCGCAGGAAGCGCTCGCGTTTGCGCATCAGCTTGCGCAGGTCGCGCTGACTGAGGCGGCCGTCTTCCTCGGCCTGATCGAACAAGACCGTCACCGGTTGGGAAACGCCCGATGCAAGCCGGGACCCCGTGCTCGCGTCCACTTGTTCCCTGCTTTCGGCCAGCGCTTGCGCGACCAGGGCGCAGTCGCCGAACCGGGCCTGCAGTTCCAGCAGCATCGACTGTCGCGTCTTGCGCTCATCGTCACCGAGCTTCGCCGCCACGGCGTCCCGTTCGGCTTCGAGCTTCGCATCGCCGCGCTCCGCGGCGAGAGCAATCCAGGCGGCGCCGAGTGGCACGTCCCTGGGCCGGCCGAGACCGTGCAGGTGCATGACGCCGACCATGTACTGCGCGTACTTGTCGCCGGTGGGCACGAGATCGTCGAGATAGATTTCGTAAGCTTCCGCGTAGCGTCCGGCCTCGAAGGCCGCGTCCGCCTTCGCCTGGGTCGCTTCGAGGTCGAGGGGCCCGGCGCGGGCATCCTCCTGAGCCGAGAGCGGTGCCGGACCCATGAGAAGCAGCAGCGCAAGGCCGGTACATCTGTCGAACATGGCTGCGTCCCCCGTTCGGGACCATGTGAATGGCAGCCCGTTGCCGGCTGCCGCCTGCAATTCATGGACACTTATGGTACATGATGTCCATAAGGTGAACCCACCACGCAATCCTGCCATAGTGACCCCGGCCTGCGCAACGGTCGAAAACGGCCGGCAAACCAAAGAAAAAGCCCCACCTCGCGGCGGGGCTTTTCCGGTATCGACAGCTCCGATTGCGGAGGCTTACATCATGCCGCCCATGCCGCCCATGTCGGGCATGTGCGGCGTGGCTTCGTCTTCCTTCGGCGCCTCGGCGACCATGGCCTCGGTGGTCAACAGCAGGCCGGCCACCGAAGAGGCGTTCTGCAGCGCGAGGCGCGTGACCTTGGTCGGGTCCAGAATGCCCATCCCGATCAGATCGCCGTACTCGCCGGTCGCCGCGTTGTAGCCGAAGTTGCCCTTGCCTTCGGCCACCTTGTTGAGCACCACGGCGGCATCATCGCCGGCGTTCTTGACGATCTGGCGCAGTGGCTCCTCGAGCGCGCGGCGCAGGATGTTGATGCCCACGCTCTGATCGTCATTGCCGCCCTTGAGCTTGTCGATGGCCTGCCTGGCACGCACCAGCGCGACACCGCCGCCGGCCACGACGCCTTCCTCCACGGCGGCACGCGTGGCGTGCAGCGCATCCTCGACGCGAGCCTTTTTCTCCTTCATCTCGATTTCGGTCGCCGCCCCGACCTTGACCACGGCGACGCCGCCGGAGAGCTTCGCAACGCGCTCCTGCAACTTCTCCTTGTCGTAGTCGGAGGTGGCATCCTCGATCTGCTTGCGGATCTGCTCGACACGGCCCTTGATGTCCGCGGACTTGCCGGCGCCATCGATGACGGTTGTGTTCTCCTTGGTGATCTGCACTTTCTTGGCCTCGCCGAGATCATTGAGCGTGGCCTTCTCGAGGCTCAAGCCCACTTCCTCGGAAATGACCGTGCCGCCGGTCAGCGTGGCCAGATCCTGCAGCATCGCCTTGCGGCGGTCGCCGAAGCCCGGCGCCTTGACGGCGCAGACCTTGACGATGCCACGGATGGTGTTGACCACCAGCGTCGCGAGCGCTTCGCCTTCGACATCTTCGGCGACCATCAGCAGCGGACGGCCCGATTTGGCGACGTTCTCGAGCAGCGGCAGCAATTCGCGGATATTCGAGATCTTCTTGTCGTGCAGCAGCACGTACGGGTTCTCGAGCTCCGAGCTCTGGCTCTGCTGGTCGTTGATAAAGTACGGCGACAGGTAGCCGCGGTCGAACTGCATGCCCTCGACCACCTCGAGCTCGTTCTCGAGACCGGAGCCTTCCTCGACCGTGATCACGCCTTCCTTGCCGACCTTCTGCATCGCCTCGGCAATGATATTGCCGATGCTTTCATCGGAATTCGCCGAGATCGTGCCGACCTGCGCGATCGCCTTGTCGTCCTCGCAGGGCTTGGACTGCTTCTTCAGCTCCTCGACGACGGCCACGGTGGCCTTGTCGATGCCGCGCTTGAGATCCATCGCGTCTATCCCTGCTGCGACCGACTTCAGGCCCTCGCGCAGGATCGCCTGCGCCAGCACCGTCGCCGTCGTGGTGCCGTCGCCGGCCTCGTCGGACGTGTGCGAGGCGACTTCCTTGAGCATCTGGGCGCCCATGTTCTCGAACCTGTCCTGCAGCTCGATTTCCTTGGCGACCGAGACACCGTCCTTCGTGACGGTCGGCGCGCCGAAGCTTTTCTCGATCACGGCGTTGCGGCCCTTCGGCCCCAGCGTCACCTTGACGGCGTTGGCCAGAATGTTCACGCCCCTGAACATGTGCTGGCGAGCGTCGTCGCTGAACTTGACTTCTTTCGCAGCCATCTGTGTATTCCTCTTTCCTCGTACTTCAAATCCAATCTGTTGTATCGGAGGCCCTTGGAGCCTTCGACGTCAGTGTTCGACCTGGCTCAGCCTTCGATAATGGCCATCACGTCGTCTTCGCGCATGACCAGCAGCTCGTCGCCGTCGACCCTGACCTCAGTGCCGCTGTACTTGCCGAACAGCACCTTGTCGCCGGCCTTGACGTCGAGCTTGCGGATCTCGCCGCTCTCCAGGATCTTGCCGTTGCCGACCGCGATCACCTCGCCCTTGACGGGCTTCTCGGCTGCGGTGTCGGGGATAACGATGCCGCCCGGGGAGGTACGCTCCTCCTCCATGCGCTTGACGATCACGCGATCATGAAGCGGACGAATTTTCATAGTCTTTTCTCCTGACTTTGCTCAAAACCCAAACGGCCCCAGACGGGACCCGAACGAGCCCCGAATGGAAGATTCAAACTGGGGCGGGCGCCGCGGATGCTTTGGCACTCACCCGTGAGGAGTGCTAATCATAGCGACGAAAACGGCGATTTCAAGGGGCATTCGGGAACTGCCTGCCCGCCCGGCCATGACATTGAGTCCGGCGCGGCGGTATGCTCCCGGCGATGCCATCGAACCACTTGCTGGTGCTCACTACCTGCCCGGACGCCGGAACGGCCGGCACAATCGCCCGGACGCTCGTAGAGGAGCGTCTGGCCGCCTGCGTCAACCGACTGGACGGTGTCGTGTCGACTTATCGCTGGCAGGGCGCGATGCAGCAAGAGAGCGAATGCCTGTTGCTCATCAAGACCACGGCCGTCGCCTTCGACCGCCTCGAAGCGCGCCTTCTGGCTCTGCATCCCTATGAACTTCCCGAGCTCGTCGCAGTCCCTGTCGAGCGCGGTTCTGCCGCCTATCTCGATTGGCTGACCGGGACGACGACATGAAAACGGGAACATTCCTGATTTCCGCGGTGCGCGACCTCCGGTCTCGCGCGGAAGTCAGGAATATCCCTGTATTCGCGATTCTGACCGGGCTCGCCGCCTTGTCGTTCCCTGGTGGCCGCGCATTTGCGCTGGGCCCGGCGGATATCCTGCCGCCGGAGCAGGCTTACCCCTACACGGTTACCGCAACGGGAGACGCGGTCGAGGTGAGCTGGGATATCGAGCCCGGCTATTACCTCTATCGCGAGCGCATGAGCTTCGCGAGCGCCACGCCGGGCATCGAGCTCGGCGAGCCCGTGATGCCGGCCGGCGAGATTCACGAGGACGAATTCTTCGGCCGCATGGAGATCTATCGCGGGCCGACCGCGATACGCATCCCGTTTTCCGCGCGCGATGGTGCACCCGACTCGCTGAGCCTGGAAATCCGGTCGCAGGGCTGCGCGGATCTCGGCGTCTGCTATCCGCCGCAGAACTGGATCGCCGATGTTCGACTTCCTTCGAGCCCGGCGCGCGCCGCGGGCGGTCTTTTCGATCGGCCGCGCAGTACCTCGGGCGCGTTGTCGAACCCCGTGGCCGGCGAGGCAGCCGGTCCACTGGGCGACCTCGCCGGTAATGCCCTGGCCGAGTCCGGGTTTCTGCCGCCAGAGGAAGCCTTCCGATTCGTCGTGGACGCCGCGGGTCCGAACCTGCTCACAGTGCAGTGGCAGATCGCGGAGGGTTATTACCTCTACCGGGACAAGTTCGCGTTCGAGGCCGAAAATGCGGCCATCCAGCTCGGGAACCCGGAGCTCCCCCCGGGCGAGCCCAAGCACGACGAATACTTCGGCGACACCGAGGTTTACTACGATACGGTGACTGCCAACATCCCGTTCGCGCGCGCTTCGCCCGAGGCCGCCGAGGTCACGCTGCTGGCAAGCTATCAGGGCTGCGCCGAGGACGGCATCTGTTATCCGCCGATCTCCGGCGCCCGCACGGTCCAGCTCGCCGCCCTCGATCCTGGCGATATCGCGGCCGCAACCGCGCTCATCGGTGATTCGCCGGGCGGAACGGTCTCCGAGCAGGATCGCCTGGCCGGCATCATCGGGCAGGCCAACCTGCTGGTCATGCTCGGCGTGTTCTTCGTGACCGGCCTGGGGCTCGCTTTCACGCCTTGCGTGCTGCCGATGATTCCGATCCTGTCCGGCATCATCGCCGGCCAGGGCAACAGCGTGACCCCGGCGCGCGCCTTCGGCTTGTCCGTTACTTATGTGCTCGGCATGGCCCTCACATACACGGTAGCCGGCGCTTTGTTCGCGGCTGCGGGTCAACAGGTCCAAGCCGTATTTCAGCAACCCTGGATTATTGCCACCTTCAGCGCGCTGTTCGTGTTGCTCGCCCTGTCCATGTTCGGTTTCTACGAGCTGCAGATGCCCGCCGCCATCCAGTCGCGGATCGCGGCCTTGAGCAACCGGCAAAAGGGAGGTACCTGGATCGGCGCGGCGATCATGGGCGCGTTGTCCGCGCTCATCGTGACCGCGTGCGTGGTGCCGGCGCTTGTCGCCGCGCTGGCTGTGATCGGCCAGTCGGGTGACGTCGCGCGGGGCGCATCGGCCCTGTTCGCGCTGAGCCTGGGAATGGGCGCGCCGCTCATCGTGTTCGGCACCTCGGCCGGCAAGCTGCTGCCGAAGGCCGGGCCGTGGATGGACACCGTGAAAGCCGCCTTCGGCGTGCTCATGCTCGGCCTGGCGATCTGGATCGCGAGCCGCATCCTTCCCGGACCGGTCACGTTGCTGCTCTGGGCCGGGCTCGTCTTTGTCGCAGGCGTGTTTTTCGGCGCCGTCGAGCCGCTGCCGCCTGGCGCGGGCGGCGGCCGGAAGCTGATCAAGGGGCTGGGGCTCGCCGCGCTCGTTTACGGCGCCGTGCTGCTCGTCGGCGCCGCATCGGGTGGGGCGGATCCGCTGCGCCCGTTGGCCAGTCTCGGCACGACGCAAGCCGCGAAAGAGGGCCTGGAATTCAAACGCGTCAAAACCGTGGCGGACTTCGAACGAGAGCTTGCCGCGGCCGGCGCCGCCGGCGAGACGGTCATGCTCGATTTCTACGCGGACTGGTGCGTATCCTGCAAAGAGATGGAAAAGTACACGTTCACCGACGATAGAGTGCAGCGGGCGCTCGCCGGCACGCGGCTGCTGCAGGCCGACGTCACCGCCAACGACGAGGCCGATCAGGCCCTGCTCCACCGTTTCGGCATCTACGGCCCGCCCACCATCGCGTTCTTCGGGCGCGACGGCCGCGAGCGCGTGAACTATCGACTGATCGGCTTCATGGATGCCGACGATTTTCATGAGCACGTGCAGGGCGCCGTTGCCTCACCGTTGGTGAGCGCCGCGCCATGATCCGGACCGTCCTGGTCCTTGTCCTGCTAGCCGCGGCAGCCGCGGGCGGGTTCTATCTATATCGGCTCGCCTTCGTCCCGGAGGACGCACTGGTCGGCACGTCCTCACCCGCCGCCGGCACGCAACGTCCCGAATTCTCGTTGCCCGATATGAGCGGAAAGCTTCGCTCGATTTCGGAATGGGACGGCGACGCCCTGGTGGTCAATTTCTGGGCGACCTGGTGCGCGCCCTGCCGGCGCGAGATTCCGCTGCTCATGGCGTTGCAGGAAGCGCATGCGGGCGACCCGCTTCAGGTCATCGGCATCGCGATCGATCAGCCCGACGAAGTGCGCCGGTTCGCCGGCGAGATGGGCATGAACTATCCGGTGCTCGTCGGGGAGCAGGCAGCCGTCGAGGCCGCTTCCGGCTTCGGGGTCGACTTCATCGGGCTGCCATTCACCGCGTTCGTCGGTCCCGAAGGCCGGGTGCACAGGATCCACCTGGGCGAGCTCGAGGCCGGCGAGCTCGACGCCCTGGTGGCGGAGATTCTGCCCGAATAGCCCATCCGGTGCCGTGCCGCCCCCCGCTGACAAGGCCGACGCAAGTAAAAAGTTGACTTAGTTGCCGCGAACGCGGTTAAACTCGCGCCCATCTCCCGCAAAAAAGCAAGAAAAGAGATGGCAAGCCTGCTCCTGCTGAACGGTCCGAATCTCAATCTGCTCGCGCGGCGCGAGCCGGACCTCTATGGCAAGGCCAGCCTGAAAGACATCGAGAACGATCTGGGCCTGCTGGCCCGGGAGCTCGGCCATCGGCTCGAAGCTTTCCAGAGCAATGCGGAGCATGAGCTGATCGACCGCATCCAGGCCGCCGCCGGCAGCGTGGACTGCATACTTTTCAATCCTGGCGGTTTCACCCATACCAGCGTGGCCCTGCGCGATGCCCTGCTAGCCGTCGCCGTGCCCTTCATCGAGATTCATCTGAGCAACGTCGCCGCGCGCGAGGATTTCCGCCGGCATTCCTATTTTTCCGACATCGCCCTCGGGCATATCGCGGGCTTCGGCGCGTTCGGCTACCAGCTCGCGCTGCGGGCCGCCGACAACTGGCTCGCCACCGGCAAGTGAGGTTCGCCTGATGGATATCCGCAAGGTGAAGAAGCTGATCGAGCTGCTCGAGGAATCCGGCATCGCCGAGATCGAGATCACCGAGGGCGAGGAGTCGGTTCGCATCAGCCGTTACGGTCAGGCCCCGGCCGCCGTGATGGCGCAGCAGCCGGCCGCGCCGGCGGCCGGCGAAATTCCCGCCGCGCAGCCGCCGCAAGCCGCGCCGGCCGCCGAGGAGGTGCCCGACGGTCACACGGTGCGAGCGCCGATGGTCGGCACGCTTTACCTGGCACCCACCCCGGGCGCTCCGCCATTCGTCGAGATCGGCAGCGAGGTCAAGGCCGGTGACACGCTCTGCATCATCGAGGCAATGAAGATGATGAACCAGATCGAAGCCGATGACGCCGGCCGCGTCAAGGCGATTCTCGCCGGGAACGGCGAGCCGGTCGAGTTCGATCAGCCGCTGTTCGTGATCGAATAACGGACAGGGCAGCCGCTCGGTGCTGGACAAGGTCATCATCGCCAATCGCGGCGAGATCGCGCTGCGGGTGCTGCGCGCGTGCCGCGAGCTCGGCATCAAGACCGTCGCCGTCCATTCGACGGCCGATGACAACCAGAAGCATGTGCTGCTCGCCGACGAGACGGTGTGCATCGGCCCGCCGGCGGCGGCGGACAGCTATCTCAACATGCCCGCCATCATCAGCGCCGCCGAGGTCACCGACTCGGTGGCGATCCACCCGGGCTACGGCTTCCTCTCGGAAAACGCCGACTTCGCCGAGCGCGTGGAGAACTCGGGCTTCATTTTCATCGGCCCGAAGCCCGACGCGATCCGGCTGATGGGCGACAAGGTCTCCGCGATCAGGACCATGAAGGAGGCGGGCGTGCCCTGCGTGCCGGGCTCCGACGGCACGCTCGGCGAGGATGCGCAGGAGAACCTGAAGGTCGCCCGCGACATCGGCTATCCGGTGATCATCAAGGCGGCGGGCGGCGGCGGCGGTCGCGGCATGCGTGTCGTGCATACCGAGGCTTCATTGATGAATGCCATCGGGCTCACCCAGTCGGAGGCGATGGCGGCGTTCGGCATCGACACCGTCTACATGGAAAAATTCCTCGAGCGGCCGCGCCATATCGAGTTCCAGGTCCTCGCCGACAACTTCGGCAACGTCATCCATCTGGGCGAGCGCGACTGCTCCATGCAGCGGCGGCATCAGAAGGTCATCGAGGAGGCGCCCGCGCCGGGCATCACGGAAAAGCAGCGCCGCGAGATGGGCGAGCGCTGCGTGGCCGCCTGCAGGGACATCGGCTACCGCAGCGCCGGCACTTTCGAGTTCCTCTACCAGGACGGGCGGTTCTATTTCATCGAGATGAACACGCGCATCCAGGTCGAGCATCCGGTCACGGAGATGATCACGGGCGTCGATATCGTGCGCGAGCAGCTCAACATCGCCTCCGGCAACAGGCTCGCCTACACGCAGAAGGACATCGAGCTGCGCGGCCATGCGATCGAATGCCGCATCAATGCAGAGGATCCGAAGGACTTCATGCCTTCGCCCGGTCCCATCCGGCTCTGGCATCCGCCCGGCGGGCCCGGCATCCGCGTCGACAGCCATGTCTACAGCGGCTACACGGTGCCGCCCTACTACGATTCCATGATCGGCAAGCTCATCGCCTACGGCGACACGCGGCGCACGGCCATCGCCCGGATGAACAATGCGCTCAACGAGATCGTCGTCGAAGGCATCAAGACCAACATCCCGCTGCATCGCGAGATTTGCCACCATGCCGCTTTTCAAGCGGGCGGCACGGACATCCATTACCTCGAGAAGCGACTCGGCCTGTAGGGCTGGCCGAAGTGATGAATCCCGGCGGCCGCCTGGTGCTCGCGGGCATGCTCGACCCCCAGAACAATGCGGTGGCGGATGCTTTTGGGACGTGGTTTGATATCGTCGCGGCTCAGCGGCGCGACGAATGGATCCGGCTCGACGGCATCCGGCGCAGTTGACCGCCGCATCACGGAAACCATGTACACCCGCTGTCCCGAGTGCGATACCGTCTTCCGCATCGAGCGCAAGGACCTCGACGCGGCGGGCGGCGAAGTGCGCTGCGGCCGTTGCAGCGGCATATTCGACGCGCGCGCGGGCCTGACCGAAGAGCCGCCGGAAACGGAAGGCAGGCAACACGCTACAGGCGGCAGCCCGACAGGAAAAATCGGGAGTGGTGATCGGCGCGAACAACGCCCTGAGGAAGACGAGGCGCCGGATGCCGGCGATGCCACCGGAAGCGAGGCGGACGAGGATGCGATGCTCGAGTTCAGCCTGCCTGACGACCGGTGGAACGAAGTGTTCATCGAAGGCGAGCTCTCCGCAGAGCCCGAAGACCGCTCGACCTCCCACGACAGCGCCTTCGGCGCCGAGAGCGTCGTGGACGATGAGGTCACGATGCCGCGAGACGAGCCGCCCGAGGAACCGCCGACGAACACGAGCGCCGTGGAGCCGATTGCGTTCGAGGAGGAAAGCGATATCGGGATCCTCGTCGAGGAGTCGGATGACAGCGAGATCGAGCTGTACTTCGGCAGCACCTTTCCGGGCGTATTGCGCGAGACGGAGGAAGCGCAACCACACGCTGCAGACATCGCGCCGGCCGAGCGCCCGACGCGCGACGAGCAGCCGGACGACGGTCTGAGTTTTTACCGAGAGCCGACCCGCAAGGCGAAGGCGCCGGCACGCTCCACACGGCGCGCCCATTGGTTGTGGGGCATCGCATCGGTCGTATTGCTGGCGGGCGTCGTCATTCAGCTCGTGCACATGAACCGCAACGACTGGGTCGCACTGCCATGGGCAGGCGATGTCATCGAAGGCGCTTACCGCATGGCCGGCGTGACGCTCGACCCGCAGTGGAACGTCGATGAATACCGCGTCGTCGCCTCGGCGGCCGCGGCGGAATCGCAACAGCCCGGCACGCTGCGCATTCATGCCACGCTCGCGAACATGGCGGAGCGCGCGCAACCTTATCCGCTCATCCACGTGACGCTCACCGATCGGTGGGGCGACGGAATCAGCGAGCGCGTGCTCGAGCCGCGCGAATACGCCGGCGAGGGTGTGGAAACCGGCCGACTGCTCGAGCCCGGAGAGCCGGTTCAGGCGGACATTGCGGTTGTCGATCCAGGAGAGGACGCGTTCGGTTTCGAGCTCGATGTCTGCTTGCGCGACGCACAACGCCGCGTGCGGTGCAGCGACCGGGAGTAATGCGCGCCGTCAAGCAGAAGAGCGCAAAAAAAAATCTTTACAGGTGTCGCGAACCGGCTATCATCTGCACATCCAAGCGATCGAACTTCCGCTGAGAATTTTCCGGATCCGGCAAGCAGCATTCGTGCTGCAACAGCAACAAATCAAAAAGAGCTGGCGGTGCCCGAACGGCGCGCACGTTATCCCACGACCCGGCAGCTCCTGCGCCTTTGATTTGACCATGGGATTTGCGATGTGGGTTCGAAGTTGAGGGGGGACCACCCGGCCGTGGCGAAAAAGAAATCGAAGAAGCGCAAGACCGTCAAGTCGGCCGCGCAGGAGCAGCCTCTGCGCGATCTCACGCAGCAGGCGCTCGCCACCTATTTCCGCAATCTGAACGGGCACAAGCCGAGCGAGCTCTACGACCTCGTCATCCGCGAAGTCGAGCAGCCTCTGTTCGAGGCCGTGCTCGAATATACTGCCGGCAACCAGTGCCGCGCCGCGGACATCCTCGGCATCAACCGCGGCACGCTGCGCAAGAAACTGAAGACCTACAAGCTGCTGGACTAGGTGCCGGCCACCTTTGTCAACTTGTTCCGCTCTGACGTCACGCCCGCAAGTGCCGGAGACTGAAAACAAGTCGACAAAGGTGACCGGCACCTGCCCCATCCGTCGCGCGCTGCTCAGCGTTTCCGACAAGAGCGGAATCGTCGACCTGGCGCGCGGCCTGTCCGCGCGAGGCATCGAGCTCGTATCGACCGGCGGGACCGCGGCGCTGCTCCGGGAACACGGGCTGCCCGTCGTGGAAGTTGCGGATTTGACCGGCTTTCCCGAAATCATGGATGGCCGCGTCAAGACGCTGCATCCGAAGATTCACGGCGCGATTCTCGCCCGGCGCGGGATCGACGACGCGAGCCTCCAAGCCCACGGTATTGCTCCGATCGACCTTGTCGCGGTCAATCTATATCCGTTCGGCGCAACCACCGCCAGGCCCGACTGCACGCTCGAGCTCGCGATCGAGAAAATCGACATCGGCGGTCCGGCGATGCTTCGCGCAGCAGCCAAGAATCACGCCTTCGTGACGGTCCTTGCGGACCCCCGCGATTACGCGCCGTTGCTCGAGGCGCTGGACGCCAATGACGGACGAGTGCCGGACGAGATGCGTCTGGCGCTGGCCACTCGCGCGTTCCGTCACACGGCGAGCTACGATGCGGCTGTCGCCGCATATCTTGCCGCGCTGACCGGCGCCGGCCAGGCATCTTCGCTGGACGATTCCCTGCTCATCTCGCTGCGCAGGAAAGCGGAGCTGCGGTATGGCGAAAACCCGCATCAGAGCGCCGCGCTCTACGTGGAGCCCGGTGCGTGCGGCGCGTCCGTTGCCACGGCCGAGCTGCGCCAGGGCAAGGCCTTGTCGTTCAACAACATTGCGGATGCCGATGCCGCTCTCGAATGCGTCAGGCAATTCGCCGCCCCGGCGTGCGTGATCGTCAAGCACTCCAATCCCTGCGGCGCCGCGGCCGGCGAGGATCTTGCCGCGGCTTACGAGCGAGCCTATGCGACGGACCCGACGTCGGCCTTCGGCGGCATCATCGCCTTCAACCGTTCGCTGGACGCCGCCACGGCCGCGCTGATCATCGAGCGCCAGTTCGTCGAGGTCGTGCTCGCGCCGTCCGTGGAAGATGGCGCGCTGGAGGCTTTCGCGGGGAAAAAGAACATCCGTCTCATGACGACCGGCCCGTTCGGCGAAGCGCAGACGGCGGAGCTCGATTACAAGCGAGTCACCGGCGGCTTGCTGGTGCAGGATCGGGACACAGGGCGCGTAACGGCGGCCGACCTGGAGATCGTCACGCAGCGCGCGCCCGGCGAGACGGAGATCAGCGACCTGCTTTTCGCCTGGCGAGTGGCCAAGTTCGTGAAATCGAATGCCATCGTCTACTGCCGGGAACGCGCCACCGTCGGCATCGGGGCGGGCCAGATGAGCCGCATCCACAGCGCGCGCATCGCAGCGATGAAAGCGAAGGACGCGGGCCTGAGCACGAAGGGCTCGGTCATGGCCTCGGACGCCTTCTTCCCGTTTCGCGACGGTATCGACAGCGCGGCGGGATACGGCATAACGGCGGTGATCCAGCCCGGCGGGTCGATGCGCGACCGCGAAGTCATCGACGCGGCCGACGAGCACGGCCTGGCCATGGTGTTCACGCGCATGCGGCATTTCCGTCATTGAAGGTTCTGGTCGTCGGCGGCGGCGGCCGCGAGCATGCGCTCGCGTGGAAGGCAGCGCAATCGGAACGTGTAGACGAAGTCATCGTCGCCCCGGGCAACGCCGGAACGGCGCAGGAGCCGCGCGTCCGAAACGTCCCGGTCGCCGCAGATGACGTCGACGCGCTGCTCGGTCTGGCCGAACGCGAAAACGTCGGGCTCACGATCGTTGGCCCCGAAGCACCACTCGTCGCGGGCATCGCCGATCGCTTCGAAGCCGCCGGATTGCGCTGCTTCGGCCCGCGCGCCGCCGCGGCGCGACTCGAAGGCTCGAAGGCTTACATGAAAGCCTTCGCCACCCGCCACTGCATCCCGACCGCGGCCTGGCGGAGCTTCACGGAGCTGGAGGCGGCACTCGTCTACATACGCGAACGGGGCGCGCCGCTCGTGGTCAAGGCGGACGGGCTCGCCGCCGGCAAGGGCGTGGTGGTCGCGGAAAGCATCGCCGAAGCCGAGCGCGCGGCTACCGATATGCTTGCCCACTCAGCGTTCGGGGCGGCGGGTCGCAAGATCGTCATCGAGGAGGCACTGCGCGGCGAGGAAGCGAGCTTCATCGTCATGGCCGGCGGCGGACATGTGCTGCCGCTCGCTACGTCGCAGGATCACAAGAGGCGCGATGACGGCGACAGCGGGCCGAACACCGGCGGCATGGGCGCCTACTCGCCGGCACCCGTGGTAACGCCGGAGCTGCGCGCGCGTATCCTGCATGACGTAATCGAACCGGCGCTTCAGGGTCTTGCCGCAGAAGGCGCGCCCTACATGGGGTTTCTCTATGCCGGGCTCATGATCGACGAGACCGGCGCGCCGAAAGTGCTTGAATTCAACTGCCGGCTCGGCGATCCCGAGGCGCAGCCTGTCCTCTTCCGGTTGCGCTCCGATCTGATCGCGGCCTGCGAGGCGGCGCTCGACGGCACGCTCGATCGCATTCAGGCCGAATGGGATGCGCGCAGCGCGCTCGGCGTCGTCATGGCGGCGCGAGGTTATCCCGGCGATTACGCGAAGGGAGAGCGCATCGCAAGCCTGCCGCCCGAGTGCGAGGACGCCAAGATTTTTCATGCCGGCACGCGGCTCCAGAACGACCAGATGCTGACTGTCGGCGGGCGCGTGCTATGCGCGGTAGCGCTCGGCGAATCCATCCGCGCGGCGCAGGCGGGCGCGTATGCGCTGGTCGGCGAAGTGAATTGGCCCGGAGCATATTACCGCAAGGACATCGGCTATCACGCAATTGCGAGAGAGAAGATGGCCGGTTGAAACCGGCCCTACGGAAACCTCGGCGATCGAGCGCGCGAAGAACGGCCGGTTGATTCCCGGCGCTACATTCGTTTCGCAGGGCGGGCTTCAGCCCTCCGGGTGAGTCGTCCGGGGAACGCCGTCAGCGCTTCATCGCGTCGAAAAAGTCGGCGTTGGTCTTGGTGTCCTTCATCTTGCTCAGCAGGAATTCGATCGCGGCCAGCTCGTCCATCGGGTGCAGGAGCTTTCTCAGCACCCAGATCTTCTGCAGCTCGTCGGCATCCGTGAGCAGCTCCTCGCGGCGCGTGCCGGAGCGATTGATATTGATGGACGGGAAGATGCGTTTCTCGGAAATGCGCCGGTCGAGATGTATCTCCAGGTTGCCGGTGCCCTTGAACTCCTCGTAGATCACGTCGTCCATGCGCGAGCCCGTGTCGATCAGGGCCGTTGCCATGATCGTCAGGCTGCCACCCTCCTCGATATTGCGCGCCGCGCCGAAAAAGCGCTTGGGCCGATGAAGCGCATTCGCATCCACGCCACCGGTCAGCACCTTGCCCGAGGACGGCACCACGGTGTTGTAGGCGCGTGCGAGGCGCGTGATGGAATCGAGCAGGATCACCACGTCGGCCTTGTGCTCGACCAGCCGCTTGGCCTTCTCGATGACCATCTCGGCCACCTGCACGTGCCGGCTCGCCGGCTCGTCGAAGGTGCTCGAGACGACTTCGCCGCGCACCGTGCGCGCCATCTCCGTCACCTCCTCCGGCCGCTCGTCGATGAGCAGCACGATGAGGAAGCACTCGGGGTGGTTGGAGGCGATCGAGGAGGCGATGTTCTGCAGCAGCATCGTCTTGCCGGCCTTCGGCGGCGAGACGATGAGACCGCGCTGGCCCTTGCCGACGGGCGCGACCATGTCGATGATTCGCGCCGTCAGATCCTCGGTGCTGCCGTTGCCCAGCTCGAGCTTGAGCCGCGTCCGGGGAAACAGCGGCGTCAGGTTCTCGAACAGCACCTTGTTGCGCGTGTTCTCCGGCGAATCGATGTTGATCTCGCCGACCTTGAGCAGGGCGAAGTAGCGCTCGCCGTCTTTCGGCGGGCGGATGAGACCCGACACCGTATCGCCGGTGCGCAGGTTGAAGCGCCGGATCTGGCTCGGCGACACGTAGATGTCGTCCGGGCCGGCCAGGTACGAGCTGTCCGAGGAGCGCAGGAAGCCGAAGCCGTCCTGCAGAATCTCCAGCACGCCGTCGCCGTAGATGTCCTCGCCGTTGCGGGCGTGCTCCTTGAGGATCGAGAAAATGATGTCCTGCTTGCGCGAGCGGGCCAGATTGTCGAGGCCCATGGACTGGGCGAGCTGCACGAGATCGGCGGCCGGCTGGGTCTTCAGTTCCGTCAGGTTCATGGCGTTCTTGCTCGTTTCGAGTTCGCTGCGCGGTATGACCTCCAGATCCCCGTCATCGGTCATCTCGGAGCCGGCGGTTCTCTGACGCGGATTCTTCCGGCCGTTGCCCTTCGGACGGTTGGGGCGATTGCCGGTCTTGGCCCGGCCGCGCGCCGAGTTGCCCAGGTAGCCCCTCACAGGTTGGTTTCCAGAAATGCCGACAGCTGCGATTTCGACAGCGCGCCGACCTTCTGGGCCTCCACATTGCCGTTCTTGAACAGCATGAGCGTGGGGATGCCGCGGATGCCGAAGCGTGGCGGCGTGTTCGGGTTCTCGTCGATGTTCAGCTTGGCGATGCGGAGCTTACCCTCGTACTCGGCGGCGAGCTCGTCGAGGATCGGCGCAATCATCTTGCACGGTCCGCACCACTCGGCCCAGAAGTCGAGCAGCACGGGCCTGTCGGCTTTCAGAACATCATCTTCGAAACGGTCGTCCGAGGTATGGACGATGTGATCGCTCACTTGCTTTTTCCTCCGGTGAAGCTCGAGAGAAGGGTCCAGGGAGAGGCGGTGCGCAAGAAGGCACGCTTCGGTTTGCGTCGGCCGAGTGACGTAGCGTGCTCAATAAGGCACAATGTCGCAGCTTTTTGCGGCTTCTCTCGGAATCGTATAGATGGACGGGTATGGTAGGTGCGGAACGGGCCGCAACGCGCTTGACCGATATTTTGTACTGCACAGAACGGATTTTGCAAGCCCTTCGACGTAAATTGCCGGCAAACCCGGCTTCTTTGTGACGCAGACCCATCTCAGCGAAATCAGTTTCGATGAGCTCGGTCTCGTCGAACCGCTCGCCAGGGGCGTCGCCGATGCCGGGTTCGAGTTCTGCACGCCGATTCAGGCGCAGACCCTGCCGCTCGCTCTCGCCGGCCACGATGTCGCCGGTCAGGCACAGACCGGGACGGGCAAGACCGCGGCGTTTCTGCTGGCGTGTTTTCAGCATCTGCTGACCCGCCCCGCGACGCGACAACGCCGGCTCAACGACCCGCGCGCCATCATTCTCGCACCGACGCGCGAGCTGGCCGTGCAGATCCACAAGGACGCCGAGGTGCTCGCTCAGCACACCGGCTTCACCCTCGGGCTCGCCTTCGGCGGCACGGACTACGAGAAGCAGCGGCGCATCCTGGCCGAGGGCGTCGACGTGCTGATCGGCACGCCGGGCCGCACGATCGACTATTACAAGCAGCGCGTGTTCGACCTGCGCGCCATCCAGGTCGCGGTGCTCGACGAAGCGGACCGCATGTTCGACCTGGGGTTCATACGCGATATCCGCTATGTCTACCGGCGCCTGCCGCCGCCCGACCGGCGCCTGACCATGCTGTTCTCCGCGACGCTTTCCCATCGGGTCATGGAGCTCGCGTACGAGCATATGAACAACCCGCAGCTCATACGCATCGAGCCCGACAAGGTGACCGCCGACAGCGTGCGCCAGACGCTGTACTTCCCCTCCAACCGGGAAAAGATCCCGCTGCTGATCGGCCTGCTGCGGCGCATGGACGCGCGCCGCACGATGGTCTTCTGCAACACCAAGCGCGCCGCGGAGCGCCTGCAACGCCACCTCGAGGGCAACGGGATACGCGCCGAAGCCATCACCGGCGACGTGCCGCAGCGCAAGCGCCTGAGCATGCTGCGCCAGTTCCAGAACGGCGACCTGCCGGTCCTGATCGGCACGGACGTCGCCTCCCGCGGCCTGCACGTGCCGGACGTGAGCCACGTCTTCAACTACGACCTCCCGCAGGACGCGGAAGACTACGTGCATCGCATCGGACGCACGGCGCGCCTCGGCGCCTCGGGCGACGCGATCAGCTTCGGCTGCGAGGATTATGTCGTATCGCTGCCGGACATCGAGAGCTTCATCGGCCGCAAGATTCCGGTCGCGCCGGTCGATCCCGCCCTGCTGCCCGAGCTGGCGCCGCCCGCTCCGCCGCCGCGCAGAACCGAAGGCGGATACACCAGGGGCCGGCCGCCGCCGCGCGGTGAAGACGGCGGACGTCGCTCGCGCAGGCGACCGCGACGCAGGCAGTCCGCCGACTGAGGTTGTACAGGACAGCCGCACGGAGATGCCTGCAGGCCGGCACAAGCATGCCCCGGGCACCGATCCGGGAGCGTAACTCGTTGCCGGCGATCGCCGGGCGCGCATTGCTTGTCCCGGACTACGGGCTCAGGCGGGCATCAACTCGTGAAGGGTGTCGACCGCCGCGAAATCTTCCACCTCGCGCAGCGGGCCGCCCGAATCCGGCCGGCGAATGGCGATGATGCATGCGATGCCGAAATCGCGCGCCGCGCGCAGCACCGGCAGACTGTCGTCGACGAACAGGGTGCGTGCCGGATCGAATTTTTGGCGCGCGGCGAGCCCGCGCCAGAATCCGGCATCCTCCTTCGCGAAACCGATCTCGTGCGCCGAAATCATGACGTCGAAATAGCGGCCGAGATCCGTGCGCGCGTGCTTGAGACCGAGGCTTTCCGGATGCGCGTTGGTCACGAGCACGAGCCGTTTGCCGAGGCCGCGCACCGCTTCGAGGAATTTCGGCGCATCGGCCTGGAAACAGATGCGGTCGGCCACTTCGAGCTTGAGCGCGGCGATATCGAGCGCGAGCGCCTCGCTCCAGAAGTCGAGGCAATACCAGTTCAGCGTGCCGCGATGGGCCTCGAACAGCGGGTCGAGCACGCGGCGCGCCTCCTCCGGAGCGACGCCGTGCGTCTCGCAGTAGCGTCGCGGCAGATAGTCGCCCCAGAAAAAGCAGTCGAAACCGAGGTCGAGCACCGTGCCGTCCATATCGAGCAGCACGGTGTCGATCTTCTCCCAGGCAATGGCGTCCTTGGCGGGATACTTCATTGAATGGGTATGATATAGGTTTTGCCCCGGAGGGCTGCATGACACATCGAGCGTCCGACCTGCTGGAGCCCGTCGTCGATATCGCGCGGCGCGCGGGCGGCGAGATTCTCGCCGTCTACGACACGGAGTTCCATGTCGACGAGAAGTCGGACACTTCACCGCTGACGGCGGCCGACCTGGCCTCGCACCGGACCATCAAGGCCGGGCTCGAAGCGCTGACGCCGCAATGGCCGATCCTCTCGGAGGAGTCGACGCGCGCGATCCCCTTCGAGGAGCGTTCGCGCTGGCAGACTTACTGGCTCGTCGATCCGCTCGACGGCACCAGGGAATTCGTCAAACGCAATGGCGAGTTCACGGTCAACATCGCGTTGATCCACGAGCATCGGCCGGTTCTCGGCGTAGTGCACGTGCCGGTCATGGCGATCGACTATTTCGGCTGCACCGACACCGGCGCTTTCCGCCGCGACGCCGCCGAAGAGCCCCGGCCGATTCGCGTAGCCGCGCTCGGCGACGGACCCGTGCGAGTCGTGGGCAGCCGCTCGCACGGCGGCAGCTCGCTGGACGGCTTTCTCGACCGGCTCGGGCCGCACGAGCTCGTGCCGATGGGCAGCTCGCTGAAGCTGTGCCTGGTTGCCGAGGGAGCGGCCGACGTATACCCGCGTCTCGGCCCGACTTCGGAGTGGGATACCGCGGCAGCCCAGGCCGTAGTCGAGTGCGCCGGCGGCCATGTGGTGGATAGCAATGGCAAGCCGATGCTCTACAATACGAAAGCTGACATCCTCAACCCGCACTTTCTCGTATTCGGGGACGACAGCCGCGACTGGACTCGCTATCTGTAGGACATCCTCCCGTGGGCAACGTCGATACCGAGGCGTTCAAGAATGCTCGCAAGCTCAAGGAATTGCGCGTTGCGCACAGGGATCTCGACGACGTCATCGCCCGCCTGTCGATGGACACGGACGTCGACCAGCTTCAGCTTCGCCGGCTCAAGAAGCGAAAGCTGCTGTTGAAAGATACGATCACCAAGCTCGAAAGCGAGCTGATTCCGGATCTGAACGCCTGATGCCGATCGGGGAATAAAATGCGGTGGCTCGAATGGCTGACCGAGCGGGCCACCCTGGCGCGCGAATTCATCGAGTCGCCGATATTCCTCATTCAACTCGCCATCGTGATTATCGCGCTCGGCGCCGCCTGGTATCTGGCGCGCCGGCTCGAGCGCACGCAACGCCTGCTGTCGTTCACGCAACGCTACGCGTGGGCCGAAATCCTGCGCGGCCTTGTCGTGCGCATCGCTCCGCCGGCCTGCGCGTTCGTTCTGGTGCTGATCGGGCGCGGCATCATGCAGGCATTCGGTCTGGCGACCAACTTGCTCGACGTCGTCCTGGCGCTGAGCTTCGCCCTCATTTGCGTACGCGCAGCCGTGTTCGCGCTGCGTGTGGCGCTCGGCCGGGAGTCCGGTATCAAGGGCTGGGAGAGCACGATCGCCATCGCCATCTGGACGGCGGTGGCGCTGCACCTGCTGGGCTGGCTCCAGCCGACATACGAAGCCCTGAACCGTCCGGTGACCAACTTCGGCGCCTTCGAGGTGTCGATCTGGTCCATCCTCAGACTGCTAGTGATCGTCGGCGTGTTCGTCGCCATCGCGCGCTGGCTCGCCAAATGGATCGAGCGACGCGTCTCGCGCGCCGAGTCGCTGAACATCACCATGCGCGCGAGCATCATCAAGATCTCGCACTTCGTGCTCATCGTGCTGAGCGTGCTGATCGCCCTCAGCATCGCCGGAATCGACCTGACCGCCTTGACGGTGTTCGCGGGCGCCGTCGGTATCGGCCTCGGCTTCGGCCTGCAGCGCATCGCCAGCAACTTCATCGCCGGCTTCGTGCTCGTCATGGACCGTTCCATCCGCCCGGGCGACGTGATCACCATCGGCCAGCAGGCGGGCGGCCAGACGGGCCAGGGGGAGCAGCGCTTCGGCTGGGTGCAGGAGCTGCGCGGCCGTTATCTCGTCGTGCGCGACCGCGACGGGGTCGATACGCTGATCCCGAACGAGACGGTCATCACCACGGAAGTCATCAACTGGAGCTATGCAGATCGCAAAATCCGCATCAAGCTGCCGGTGCACATCAGCTACGAGGACGATCCGGAAAAAGCGCTCGAGCTGCTCGAGCGCGCGGCCGACAGCATCACGCGCGTATTGACCGATCCGCCGCCCGCGGCGCGCCTCATCGGCTTCGGCGAACGGGGCCTGCAGCTCGAGCTGCGCATCTGGATCATGGATCCGCAGTCCGGCGTCATAAACGTGCGCTCGGACGTGAACCGCGCGATCTGGCGGCTGTTCAAAGAGCACGGCATCACGATCCCGTATCCGCGACACGACCTGAGCGTCATTTCGATGCCGGAGCATTAGCTTGCGATCCGAAAATCACACTTTTCGGATCGCAAAGGTGAAAAAGCCATGGATGGCTTTTTCAACATCCTGTTAGGCGCCACGGCATCCGTTCCTGGCGACAGTCATGCCCATCGTCGAAATGCAGGTCGACTTCTTCGCGGAACCCCGGCGCGTCGCTTCTCCCCGGCCGGATGTCCGGAGCTACGAAGCTTCCGTGTGCCTCGGAAGCAGCCAGCACGCAAGGGCCGGTAGCAGCAGGATGGCTCCCAGCATGTTCACGAGGAACATGAAGGTCAGCAGGATGCCCATGTCGGCCTGAAACTTCAGCGGCGAGAAGATCCAGGTGGCGACGCCGATGGCCAGCGTCACGCCCGTGAACAGGACGCCGAAGCCCGTGATCCTCAGCGTCCGCCAGTACGCCTCGTGGATCGAGCCGGCACCCTTCAATACCGCCTGGAACCGGCTGTAGATATAGATCCCGTAATCGACGCCGATGCCGACGCCGAGCGCCACCACCGGCAAGGTGTTGACCTTGAGGCCGATCTCGAGCAAGGCCATCAACGCATAGGCAAGCAGCGAGACGAGGCCGAGCGGCAGCATGATGCACAGCACGGCGCGCAACGACCGGTACGTGAACCAGCACATCAGGAACACTGCGGAGAACACGCCGACAAGGATCGGGAACTGCGCCGCCTCGACTTCCTCGTTGGTGGCCGCCATGACGCCGACGTTACCGGTGGCGAGCCGGAACGTCACCTCCTTCGAGGGATGCTCCTCACGGTACTGCTTCACCTCGCCGACGATGTGTGAAATGGTCTCGGCCTTGTGATCTTCCGTGAACAACATGACGGGTATGACGCTGCAGTCCTGGTTGAGCAGCCCGGTGCTGGTCTCGATGAAGTTCACCGCCTGCACGAGCACTTGCGAGTTGCGTGAGAGCACGCGCCATTTCAGGCTGCCCTCGTTCCAGCCGGCGCTGATGATCTTGGCGACGCCCGGCAGGGCCACCACGCTGTGCACGCCATCGACATTGGCCATGTGCCAGGCGAAATCGTCGATCGCCGTCATGATGCCGTGGTCGATGCATCCTCCCGCGTCGGTTTCGACGATCACCGACAGGATGTCGACGCCGATCGAGAAGCGCTCGCTGATGAGCTCGCTGTCCAGGTTGTATCGCGAGTCCTCGCGCAGCTCCGGCACGCCGCGGTGCAGGTCGCCGATGCGCACGTCCCGCGATTTCCAGGCGCCGAACGCCAGCAGCAGCATCGCCGCAGCAATGATGGCGGCCGCCGGCCCGCGCCGCGATACCGAGGCGAGCGCTCGCCAGACCGGGTCCAGGCGGTCGGCCCGCCGCATGAGGCGCCGGCGGTAGCGCTCGTCGTAGGAAACGAACGACATCAATACCGGCAGCAGCACGAGATTCGTCAGGATGATGGCCGCGACGCCGAGGCTCGCGCCGATCGCCATCTCCTGAATGATGCGGATTTCGATGAGCAGGATGGTAATGAAGCCGATCGTGTCGCTGGCCAGCGCAATGCCGCCGGGCACCAGCAGGCGCCGGAAGCTGGCGCGCGCAGCCTCCTCGCTGTCCAGCCCGTCGAAAACCTCGGCGCGGACGGCGCTGATCATCTGCACGCCGTGACTGACGCCAATCGCGAAGATCAGGAACGGCACCAGAATGCCCATGGGGTCCATGCCGAAGCCGAGCAGCCGGATCAGGCCGAGCTGCCAGACCACTGCGACCAGCGAGCAGGCCAGCGGAATGAGCGTGATGCGCAGCGACTGGCAATAGAAATAGACCAGAATCGCGGTGATCAGGAAGGCGATGGCGAAGAACAGCACCACGCGCGCCGCGCCGTCGGAAATATCGCCCATGACCTTGGCGAATCCGATGATGTGGACGCTCAAATCCTCGGTTTCGAGCGGAGCGCGGATCTTTCCCTCGAGTTGATGCGCAACTTCGATGTAGTCGACGGGCGCGCCGGTCTCCGGGTTGATCTCCAGAAGCTGCGCACTGACGATCGCGCCGGAGAAATCGTTCGCCACCAGGCGGCCGACGATGCCGGCCTTCAGTATGTTCTTGCGCACCTGCTCGAGGCCTTCTTCCGTCGGCTGGAAGTCGGCCGGCACGACATTGCCGCCGGCGATGCCGTCCTCGACCACCTCGGTGAAACGGACATTCGGCGTGAACAGCGACCTGACGGTCGCGCGATCGACGCCGGGGATGAAGAACACGTCGTCGGTGGCTGACTTGAGCGCCGCGAAGAATTCCGGCGTGAACATGTCGCCGTTTTTCGCGATCAGCGCGATCAGCACGCGATTCGCGCCGCCGAACTCCTCGCGATGCTCGACATAGGTCTGCATGTACTCGTGCTCGAGCGGCAGCAGCTTGCTGAAACCGGCATCGACGCGAAGCTGCGCCGCCGCGAAACCCATGAACACGGTGACGAGAGCGAACGCGGCGACAACCCACGCGCGACGGGCGAAGATCAGCCGCTCGAGGAATTGCGTGATGTTCATGCCGTTATCGATCGCCGCCGGGCAGCGTGAACTCGTCCAGCCCGCTCTCGCCGATCAGCCAGAGCTTGCCGGCATCGCCGGGCAGCGCGGCGGCGATACCCTCGCGATTCGGGAACTGCACGAGCTCGAAGCTGCGGGCGCCGTCGCGGCTGACGAGCAGCGTGCCGGCGAGCCCGGTGAGCACGATGGTGCCGTCGTCCAGCTTCAGCCCGTCCGTCAGCATCGCCTGCGTCGAAGTCTCGACGGCCTCCCAGCTCACGCCGCCGTCGTCGCTGCGATAAAGGTGGCCGCGCAGGCCGAACACGAGCACGCTGTCGCCCCCGAGCGGCAGGACGCCGAAGAATGAGCCCTCGTAGGGCGAAGGCATCGACCACCACGTCCGGCCGCCGTCGTCCGAACGGAAAATCTGGCCCGCCTCCGCGGCCATGTAGAGCCGCCCTGCGCTCGCCGAGGCGATCGCGTTGTAGTGCACGTCGATGTCTTCGGCGGGGTCGTACTCGAGCTCGTCATCCGCACCGCCGGCCGCCGGCTCGGGGACGGGCCAGGCCGAGGCTTCGAGGATGCGGTCCTGCCAGGTCAAACCGCCGTCGGAGGTCTCGAGGAAGTAACTGTAGGCGCCGACGGCGTAGCCGTGCCGTTCGTCGGAAAACCACACGTCGAGCAGCGGCCGCTCCTCCTCGGGCGCGAAGTGCACGCGTTCCCAGGTCTCCCCGCCGTCCGCGGTGCGCAGGATGACCGCATCGTGTCCGACCGCCCAGCCGTGCTCGCGGTCGCTGAAGTAGACGCCGGTCAACGTCGCCGTCGTCGGCACGCGCATCTGATGCCAGCTTTCGCCGCCTTCGTCCGCGAGCAGAACATGTCCGCGTTCGCCGACCACCGCCATGAGCCCGCCGGCCGCGGCACCGTCGAGGAGCAGCGATTGCGGCGCCAGCGGCGCCAGGATGGAATGGTTCTCGCCTGGCGGAGGACCCTGTGCCGGGACAGGTAGCGATGCGGCCAGGAGAGCGACGAGGCTCAGGAGGGTGCCGGGCTTGCAGTATCGCATTTCTGCATGCGCCGGAAATTCAATGCCGCAAACCCGGTACCCTGAAAGCGCTATCGTGTGCCCAGGCGCCGCAACGCGGATGGGGAGAAGTCCGAAACGCTGTAACTCACATCAAAATCGTAAGTGATCGATTCCTCGTTGGTCATGTTCAGCGTGAGATAGCGGCCCGATTGCAGGTCGTAGGTCGCCTCGACCGTCGTCCAGAGGTTCGGCACGTCATAGTAGTTGATGACGTGGCCCTCCTGCACGCGCCAGATCTGATCGCGGTTGTCATAGCAGTCGACCAGCAGGATTTGCCAGGAATCCTCGTCGATGTAGAACGTGCGGCGCTTGTAGACGTGGCTCGTGCCTTCCTTGAGCGTCGCGTCGACGACCCACACCCGGTGCTTCTCGTATCGCAGGTGGTCCGGATTCATGTGCAGCGGCTTCAGGATGTCGCTGTAGTCCAGCTCGCCGCTGTGCAGCGGATAGGAATTGTACGGCACGTACATTTCCCGCTTGCCGACGAGCGCCCAGTCGTAGCGTTCGGGGCTGCCGTTGTACATGTCGAACTGGTCGGAGGTCCGCAGGCCGTCCGCGGCCGTGCCGGGGTTGTCGAAGGCCACGTTCGGCGCCCGGCGCACGCGGCGCTGGCCCGGATTGTAGAGCCACGCCTTGCGGTGTTCCCTGGCCTGATCGAGCGTCTCGTGCACGAGCAGGATCTCGCCGGCCAGCCGCGGCGGAGCGACGACCTCCTGGATGAAGTAGATGATGACGTTGTCGAGGCCTTCCACGGTAGCGCCGGGCAGGACGTAAGGAAACAGAAACCGGTCGTTGAACCTGACCAGCGTGTAATCGCCGGAGCGCGTGACCGGTGCTTGCGCGATGTGGCGCCGCGCGGCGTCCGCGCGATAGCGCAGGATGTGATTCCAGATCACCTCCAGCCCGTTCTGCGGAATCGGGAACGGAATGCCGATGATGGCGTTCTCCACGCCGTTGCCGTCGTCGGTCAGCTCCGCTTGGGTGGCGTTCTCCCGGATCGCCTCGTAAATGCGTTCCGGGAATGCGGCGCTGCGGTGCGTCGGGTAGACGTTCATGTGGAAAGAGGGATACGCCTTGAGCATCGCCTGCTGGCCGGGCGACAGCAGGTCCGCGTGCTGCGCCATGTTGCGCGCGTCGATGCTGAACAGCACCTCGTCGTCCGCGAACGGGTCCGGGTGGTGACCGCCGGTCTCGAAGTCGGGGAAACCGGCGTCCGCCGGCGAGGTGATGCCGCCTTCCCAGGCCGGTATGGAGCCGTCGGCGTTCGCGCCGCTCTCCGCGCCGAGCGGCGTCAGCTCGTCGCCCAGCCGCGCCGCATCCTGCTCCGAAAGGGCTGCAACGGCGCCATTCGCATAGCCGATCGAGGCGAGCGCGCCGAAGACTGCGATGGTGAATCTCTTGTGCATGGGTCTTGCTCCCTGGCGAACCGGCTCTTGCTCAGAAGGAATACTGGGCGCTGAACGCGATGAAATCGCGATCGTTGACCAGATTGTATCGGCCCGCTCCGTAGAACTCGGTATAGCTGAGGTCGAGCTGGAACCGGTTCTGCAGGTTGCCGTTGACGCCGACGGTAACCGCCTTCAGATCCTCGATGAAGTTTCCGCCGGGCCCGGGCGTCGTGCCGTTCACGTCGTGCTGGAACGAGAAGCGCGGCGAAACGGTCCACGGGCCGATGCCGTTGAAGTAGTCGAGCCGCCCGGCGATGCGGTAGCCCCAGGAGGCCTGCGTCCCGAATCGATCGATCGGCTCGACCTCGCCGAAGTGCAGATCGGCGAGCGGCAGGTTGGCGCTGACCGGCGTGCCGGGCCCGTTGAAACGCAGGCCCCGCCCGTTGGGGCCGCCGAGGCTCTGATCCGGAAAGTCGTGCACATACGTGATGGCGCTCTCGGCCACCAGGGCGCCCTGATTGGCGCCCAGCAGCGGCCCGAAGATCTTGGTCGCCGTCGCCTGCGCCTGGTAGACGTTGAAACGGTCGTAGCCTCTCACGACCTGGTTTACGCCGAAGCCGCCGAGCTGGCCGAATTCGGCCAGGTTGCCCGTGCCAAGCGCCGAATCGAGCGGCGACAGCGCCGCGAACAGCACTTCGACGTCGTCGAACTGGAGCGGCACGTCGTCGCGATAGGAGACCTCGCCCTGCAGCGCGACGCCGGTCGTGCCGAGCTGCGTGTTGAAGCTGAAACCGTAGAGCTGGATGTGCTCGGGGAACTCGGTGAAATAACCGGCGGTCTGCCCGAACTCGTGTTGCGCGAACGCGCCCGCGAGGCCGGCGACGTCGCCGCCTGCCAATGCGGTGTTCGCGCCGATCGTGGCGCGCTCCGTCGCCTCCGCGAGCGACAGATCGCCGCCGAGGCTCGCGGCCGTGCCGACGGCCGCCTGCGCCGCCGCCGCGACCGCCCCGTCGAAAGTCAGCCCGGCCGCCAGACCC
>JBOIDB010000030.1:0-2211 GCA_050740235.1 Gammaproteobacteria bacterium | reverse complement strand
GAGCAGCGCCGCCAGCGAGGCCAGCGCCACAAGCTCCAGATACCACAGCCGCCTGTCGCCGATCACGCGCGAATAGTATCCCGGGCACGCACTCCCCGCCGGCACCGGGCGGACACTTAACAAAGTTTCACAAATCTTTGATTGCCCCTTAACCACAGTCCTCGCCACGCGCGGCATGCTGCCGTCCTCGGCACCGAACTTTAGAGGGCCACGCCATGCGATTGCGCTATCTGACATTCCTGCTGGCCACCTTGGCGCCCGCGGCGGCTATGGCCAATGGCTGCATCGTCGTCAGGCCGACTTCGCAGCTCATGCTCGGGCTCGGCGACGGTCACGAATCCGTTGCCGGAACCTGGGATTACAGCGTCGGCTATCGGTATCTGTATTCGGATCGCCATTTCCGCGGCGACGATGAGCAGGAGCACCGCCAGGAAGAGCGCACCGACGTTCGCAACGAGGTGCACACTTTCGATCACACCCTGACGTATCAGCACGACGAGCGCTGGCGCTTCAGCGCCAGCTTGCCATTCGTCTATGCCGAGCGCAGCTCCTTGTACGAGCATGACCGCATGAACCGCCATACGATGAGGGCGAGCGGCATTGGCGATCTTCGCCTGATGGGCTACCGGGAGATGCTCGCGCCGGGCTCGGCGAACGGTTTGACCCTCGGTCTCGGCATCAAGCTGCCGACCGGCGAGGAAGATGCGACGGATACCGCCTTCACGGCGGACGGCCCCGAGGAGCGCACGGTCGATCAATCGATTCAGCCGGGAGACGGCGGCACGGGTGTCATCGCCGAGCTGCAGGCATACCGGCAGGTGTTCGACGATCGCAGCTACGCATTCTTCACCGCCTCTTACCTGATCAATCCGAGCAACACGAACGGCGTGCCGAGCTTCCGTTCGCGCCCCGGCGAGGAAATCATGTCGGTGCCCGACACGTACCAGGCGCGCACCGGCTTCACGCGCGTGCTGTCCGAGCCAATGGGGCTGGCCATGGATCTCGCGCTGCGCGCCGAAGGCGTGCCGGCCGAGGACCTGATCGGCGGCAGCGACGGCTTCCGGCGCCCCGGCTACGCGATCTACATCGAACCGGCGGTGAACCTGCAGAAAGGCAAGCACAGGTTCAATCTCAGTCTGCCGATCGCCATCGAGCGGAACCGCATCAGCAGCACGAGCGACAGGATGAACGGCAGCCACGGCGATGCGGCGTTTGCCGATTATCTGCTGATGAGCTCGTACACGTTCAGCTGGTGAGGGCCGAAGCAGCCGCGCGCCTGGGTCTGCTGGCACTGCTCGTCTGCGGCGGCGCAGCCGCGGACATGCCCGGCGTCGGCGAAGAGGCGCCGGCCTGGAAGCTCGAAAGCATCGAAGGCGAGCGCGTGCGCTTTCCCGCGATCAGCGAAGGTCGACCGGTGCTGGTGCTTTTCTGGGCGACCTGGTGCCCGTACTGCAAGGCGCTGATGCCGCGGCTGGCGGAGCTCAAGGCCGAGTTCGCGCAGCACGACCTGGGCGTCTACGCCATCGATTTTGCGGAGCAGGGCGATCCGATGCCGGAAATCCGCGCCAGGAAGCTGCCGCTGGTTTTCCTGCTGAACGGCGACTCCGTCGCCGACCGATACGGCGTCGCCATGGTGCCTGCGTTGTTCCTGATACGTGATGGACGGGTCGTTTATCAGCTCGATTATCCGCCGCCGGAGCACCCTTCGCAGAAAACCGAATCGCATGCCGAGAAAGCCCGCCTGCTCGCGCCCTGGTGGGAGGAGCGGCTGCGCGGAGTGCTGCGTGAGCATCTGGAGATGATGCCCGCAGCAGGCTGATCAACCAAGCCGTTCGCGGATCAGCGCATCCGCGCGCGCAAAATCGACGTCATCGGGGCGGCCGGCCGCCCTGCTCAGCTCCTCCAGGATCGCCGTCTGCGCCGCGCCGCGCCGCTGCGCCTCGGTGTAAGGGATTTCCGGGTGGAACATGACCATCGAGTAGCGCGGGATGAACCTGCCCGGATGCCGGCGCTCCAGCTCGAAGGCGATCTGCTTGCGTAACTGGAATCGCGGATCGCGCACCGCGTCGCGCATCTCGATGTAATTCTCGAGCGCCATGTCGGCGATGGCCTCGGCGTTCGGCTTGCGCCGGGCCTCGAACTCGCCGAACACCTCGACCCAGTCTTCACCGTATCGGCCCAGCAGCTCGTCGAGGACCGTGCAATCCTCGA
>JBOIDB010000029.1:0-2248 GCA_050740235.1 Gammaproteobacteria bacterium | reverse complement strand
ACCTGACCCGGCGCCTGCTGAAGGAAGGCTATTCGCTGTGGATCGTCGACGACTGCTCGATCGGCTTGCATCCCGACATATGGTTCCCCGAGCCCGAAACGCGAGCGGAGATCGCGCCCGGCGTCATCGAATACGACGGCGGCCGTGTGGTGTTCGTGCATGGTGATGCGCGCGACTTCTTCTCCGGGCGCATCGACTTCGGCAAGCTTGCGGAACCGGCGTTCGGCGATGCTTTCCATCTCGCCGCGGTCATCGGCGGCCGCGCCACCATCGACGGCAATCCGATGGCTGTGGCGATCGATCTTGCGCTCGACGCGTTGTGCTTCAACTGGGCCGTGCGCGCGAAGCCTGAGCGCCTGCTCTACGCGTCGTCGTCCGCGGCGTACCCCGTGGATCTGCAGGGCGAGGGCGGGGCAGTGGCTCTCAAGGAGGCCGATATCCAGTTCGGCGGCCGTCTCGGCCAGCCGGACATGACCTATGGATGGTCCAAGCTGACGGGCGAGTATCTCGCGCGCATAGCGCATCAGCACTACGGCCTGCATACGGCCTGCGTGCGGCCGTTTTCCGGCTACGGCGAAGAGCAGGACTTGAGCTACCCGGTGCCGAGCATCGCGCTGCGGGCGGCCAAGCGCGAAGCCCCGTTGACGGTCTGGGGCAGCGGCCTGCAGGGCCGGGACTTCGTGCACATCGACGACTGCATCGAGGCGGCGTTGCGTACTCTGGCAAAGGTCGAGGACGGCAGCGGCATCAATATCGGTTCGGGCGCGCTCACCAACTTCCGCGAAGTTGCGCGGCTGTTCGCGAAGCTCGAGGGTTACGAGCCCGAGATCAAGCCGCTGGTCGACAAGCCAGTCGGCGTGCATTCGCGATACGCGGACGTGAGCCACATGCAGAGCGTCCTCGGATGGCAGCCGACGATCAGCATCGAGGAGGGCTTCGGCCGCGTGCTGCGGGTTGCGCACGAGCGGAAAGCCGAGGGCCTGTAATCGCGGCGCCGTGCGTCCGGGCAGCCCGCATGAGGAAACCAGTCCAGCAGCCGTGGATGGGCGGATGACGAGCAGTTGCGAGCCCGTGTTCGTGGTCGGGATGAACGGCTCCGGCACGAGCATGATGCTCGACTCGCTGGGCCGGCATCCGGAACTCTACGCGCTGCCGGACGAGACGCACATGATGCCGTACATCATTAGTCAGGCGCATCGTTTCGGCAGTCTCGAGGACGACGGGAATTTCACGTCGTACGGACGCTTTGCCATCGAGCAGATGCCGGTGCTCGAACGAATCTCGGGTGGCGCAAAGCCGGATCTTCCGCCCGACTGGTTGTCGCTTCCGAGATCGGTCGCTGGCGTTTTCGACGGCATCTTCGGATCCCTGGCGGCGAGGCACGGCAAGCGCCGTTGGTGCGAGAAAACACCGGATCACGTGCAACACATCGAGATGCTGTCCGCGGCATTCCCGGGCGCCCGGTTCGTTCACATGATCCGCGACGGGCGGGAGGTCGCCTGCTCGATCCACCGCCGGCAGCACAGGCAGCCGGAGCTGATCGTTTACCGATGGAAGAAGCTCGTCCGGATGGGCCGGGCGGCCGGATCGAAACTGCCCGGGCGATACCTCGAAATCCGCTATGAGGATCTAACGCAAGACCCCCGGCAGCAGATGAGAAGCATCTGCGAATTTCTGCAGCTCGAGTTCGCCGACGAGGTGCTGCACTCGCGGCTGCCGCAGAATCCGCAACGAAAACGCCTGGAAAAAGGCGAAGTGAGCGTGATCGCTGCGAACCCGACCAAATGGCAGGATTACTTCGATTCGGCCGCCGTTCGCAGACTGGAAGGCATCGCCGGGCAGATGCTCGACGAGCTCGGTTACGAGGTACGCACCGAAACGGGCGACAGGGATCCGGGCAGGTGGCAACTGAAGTATTGGCGCGCGGTCGATTTCCTGCGCCATACGATGGAGCGAAAGAATACGGTCAAACGCCTCGATTCATGGCGCAAGCTCGCTCGGCATGCGCTGTTTTCGATGAAGGCGTATCGATCGAAACGCTACTGAGTGAGCTGTGCATCGTTATCCACAGTAATGCAAGTCGAGCAGCGAGCGTCCCGGTAGCTTCTTGAAGAAATAAAGCTGGCGGCGGTCACCCAACGAACTGAAAAGATTGCACTCAGCTATCAGAGGCCTGGAGAACCGACGTTCAATCAACGAGTTGCCGAATTTCGGCAGTGGCTCCGTCGAGCCGTGCGTGAGTTTTGCA
>JBOIDB010000028.1:0-12948 GCA_050740235.1 Gammaproteobacteria bacterium | reverse complement strand
GGCTTGTTGCGCAGGAGGTCGGGCGCATGCGCGAGGAGGCGCTGGGGCGGCTGCCGCCGCGCCTGCAGCGCGATCTGGCCAAGGATCCCGCCAAGCTCGGCCAGCTTCTGCCGGACGATGCGTTCGCGGAAGCGGCGCGGCGCCGCGTCGCGCTGGGTCTGCTGGTGGGAGAAGTGATCAAGTCGCGCAAGCTGGAGCTGGATCGCAGCCGCCTTGAGCAAACGCTCGCCGCGCTGGCCGGCGATTACGAGAAGCCCGAAGATTTGATGCGCTATTACCGCGCCAATCCGCAGTTGATGCAGGGCGTCGAGGCGATGACGCTGGAGCAACAAGTCGTCGAAAGCCTGCTGGGCGAAGCCAGGCTCAAACAGCAGGCGACCGGCTTCGAAGAGCTGATGCGGCCTGCGCACGGGGCTCCCGGCCACGTCCACGGCCCGGATTGCGATCACTGAAAGCTGCTGCGCAACGCTTTCAGTAAGATAGACCGGTCCACTTACGAGACCCATCATGACTTTTCGCCGCAGCGACATTGAGGAATACGTTTCCCGTGCCCAGCATCTCGTGCCGATGGTGGTCGAGCAGACGCCGCGCGGCGAGCGGGCCTTCGATATCTATTCGCGCCTGCTGAAAGAGCGCGTGGTCTTCATCACCGGTCCGATCGAGGACCATATGGCCAATCTGGTGTTGGCCCAGATGCTGTTCCTCGAATCCGAGAATCCCGACAAGGACATCAATTTGTACGTCAATTCTCCGGGCGGGGTGGTGACGGCCGGCCTGTCGATTTACGACACCATGCAGTTCATCAAGCCGGACGTGTCCACCATTTGCGTCGGCCAGGCCGCCAGCATGGGCGCCGTACTGCTCTCGGCAGGCAAAAAGGGCAAGCGCTTCGCGCTCCCGCACTCGCGCATCATGGTGCACCAGCCCTTGGGCGGATTTCAGGGCCAGGCCAAGGACATCGAGATTCACGCCAAGGAAATTCTGCAAATGCGCGATCGGCTGAACAATATCCTGGTCGAGCACACCGGCCAGACCCTGGACCGCATCGAAAGAGACACCGACCGCGATTACTTCATGAGCGGGTCCGAGGCCAAGGATTATGGGCTCGTCGACGAGGTGCTGCGCACGCGCAAGACGCTGCCGGCCGGCTAGCTGAACTTTTCCCTGCGCTTTCGGGCCTAAGTTCTTGTTGGGACTGGCGACGGCCCGGATTTTGCGTCCCTCCGGTCACATGTTGTATAAGGGTGGCATGCCGGGCAGGCGGAGCGCCGGTGCTGGTGGTCCAAGGTGGGAAACAGGGGGCTATGGGATTAGGGCATGAGTAACGAAACGCGCGGCAGCAACGGCGGCAAGGTGCTGCACTGTTCTTTTTGCGGCAAGAGCGAACATGAGGTGCGCAAGCTCATTGCCGGCCCGTCCGTGTTCATCTGCGATGAATGCGTCGAGCTGTGCAACGACATCATCCGCGAAGAGCTGCAGGCCAAGCCCGCGCACAAAGGCCTGCCCAAGCCCAACGAAATCCGCAAGGTGCTGGACGACTACGTCATCGGCCAGGAGCGCGCCAAGAAAATTCTGGCGGTAGCGGTGTACAACCACTACAAGCGCCTGCACGCCAAGCCCGCGACCAGCGAAGACGTCGAGCTGTCGAAGAGCAACATCCTGCTGATCGGACCCACGGGCAGCGGCAAGACGCTGCTGGCGGAAACGCTGGCGCGCCTGCTGGACGTGCCCTTCGCGATTGCCGATGCCACGACGCTGACCGAAGCCGGCTATGTCGGTGAAGACGTCGAGAACATCATCCAGAAGCTGCTGCAGAAGTGCGATTACGACATCGAGAAGGCGCAGCGCGGCATTGTTTACATCGACGAGATAGACAAGATCTCGCGCAAGAGCGAGAACCCCTCGATCACGCGCGACGTCAGCGGCGAGGGCGTGCAGCAGGCGCTGCTGAAGATCATGGAAGGCACGGTTGCCTCCGTGCCTCCGCAGGGCGGCCGCAAGCATCCGCAGCAGGAGTTCCTGCAGGTCGACACCGCCAATATCCTGTTCATCTGCGGCGGTGCGTTCGCCGGCCTGGAGAAGATCATCCTGAATCGCTCGCAGAAGAGCGGCATCGGCTTCGTCGCGACTCTCAAGACGAGCGAGAAGGACGTCAATATCGGTGAATTGTTCGATGACGTCGAGCCGGAGGATCTCATCAAGTACGGTCTCATACCGGAGTTCGTCGGCCGCCTGCCGGTGGTCGCCACGCTCGACGAGCTGGACGAGGAGGCGCTCGTGACGATTCTGGTCGAGCCCAAGAACGCGCTGACCAAGCAGTATCGCAAGCTGTTCGACATGGAAGGCGCCGAGCTCGAGTTCAGAGAGGACGCGTTGCGGGCCGTCGCCGCCCGGGCGATGAAACGCAAGACCGGCGCGCGCGGGTTGCGCACGATTCTCGAGAACGTGTTGCTCGATACCATGTACGAGCTGCCGTCGATGACCAATGCAACCAAGGTCGTCGTCGACGAAGCGGTCGTCATCGGGGAGACGCGACCTTACGTCATTTATGAGTCCGATGAGAAGCCTTTGATCGCGGTCGAACAGCCGCGGCGCACGACGGGGTCCTGACCGTGGTCTTGAATACAGGAGGTTTCGTCGACATATAGGACCCTGAGCCTCGAACTCGGCCGCGAGGGGGTTATCTGGCGGTCGTCTCAACGAACCTGGGGGAGCGCGAGACATGTCCGACGAGATCAAGGCAGCGCCTGCGACTGGCACTGCGTCCGACGTGCCGATTCTGCCGCTGCGCGACGTCGTAGTGTATCCACACATGGTGATCCCGCTGTTCGTGGGTCGCGAGAAATCGATCCACGCGCTGGACAAGGCCATGCAGTCGGGCAAGCAGATATTGCTCGTCGCGCAGAAGCAGGCAGACGTCGACGAGCCGGAGGTCGGGGACCTTTATAGCCTCGGCACGCTTGCGACCATTCTGCAGCTGCTCAAGCTGCCCGACGGCACGGTCAAGGTGCTCGTCGAAGGCGGGGAGCGCGCGCGCATCGACGAGGTCGTAATCGGCCAGTACTTCGCGGCCGACGTCACCATGCTCGGCGAGAGCGAAGACTACGACGAGCGCGAGGTCGAGGTGCTGTCGCGGTCGGTGATCTCGCAGTTCGAGCAGTACGTCAAGCTCAACAAGAAAGTGCCTCCGGAGATACTGACCTCGCTGGCCGGGATCGATCAGCCGGGCAGGCTGGCCGATACCGTCGCCGCGCACATGTCGCTCAAGCTGTCCGAGAAGCAGAAAGTCCTCGAGATCCAGGACGTGCGCGGCCGCCTCGAGCACGTCATGACGCTGATCGACGGCGAGATCGACGTGCTGCAGATCGAGAAGCGCATACGCGGCCGCGTCAAGCAACAGATGGAGAAGAGCCAGCGCGAGTACTACCTGAACGAGCAGATGAAGGCGATCCAGAAGGAACTGGGCGACATGGACGAGGCGCCGAACGAGATCGTCGAGCTCGAGCAAAAGATCGAGAAGGCGGGCATGTCGAAGGAGGCGCGCGACAAGGCGGCCTCGGAGCTGAACAAGCTCAAGCTCATGTCGCCGATGTCCGCGGAAGCGACGGTCGTGCGTAATTACATCGATTGGCTGGTCCGCGCGCCGTGGAAAAAGCGCACCAAGATCCACCGCGATCTCGAGGAGGCCGAGCGCGTGCTGGAGGAAGACCATTACGGCCTCGAGCGCGTCAAGGAGCGCATTCTGGAATATCTCGCCGTGCAGCAGAGGGTGCGGAAGCTGAAGGGGCCGATCCTGTGCCTGGTCGGGCCGCCCGGAGTGGGCAAGACCTCGCTGGGACGGAGCATCGCGCGAGCGACCAATCGCAATTTCGTGCGCATGTCGCTGGGCGGCGTGCGCGACGAAGCCGAGATACGCGGTCATCGCCGTACCTACATCGGTTCAATGCCGGGCAAGATCATCCAGAATCTGGCCAAGTCAGGCGTGCGCAATCCGCTGTTCCTGCTCGACGAAGTCGACAAAATGGCCATGGATTTTCGCGGCGATCCGTCTTCCGCGCTGCTCGAGGTGCTGGATCCCGAGCAGAACTCGACGTTCAACGATCACTATCTCGAAGTGGACTTCGACCTCTCCGACACGATGTTCGTCTGCACGGCGAACAGCCTGAATATCCCCCCGCCGTTGCTCGACCGGATGGAGGTGATCCGGCTTCCGGGCTATACGGAAGACGAGAAGATGAACATCGCGCGTCGTTATCTGATCGCCAAGCAGATGGAAGCGAACGGGCTGCGCGAGAACGAGCTGACCGTTTCCACGACGGCCATACGCGACATCATCCGCTACTACTCACGCGAGGCGGGCGTGCGCAACCTCGAGCGCGAGATCTCGAAGATCGCGCGCAAGGTCGTCAAGGAATTACTGTTGAAACCGCGCGACAGGAAAGTGCGCGTCACGCCGCGCAGCCTCGAGAAGTATCTCGGCGTGCGGCGATTCCGCTACGGGCGGGCCGAGGAGAACGACCAGATCGGCCAGGTCGTCGGGCTGGCCTGGACCGAGGTCGGCGGCGAGCTGTTGACGATCGAGGCGGCGACGGTGCCGGGCAAGGGCAAGCTCATTCATACGGGGCAGCTCGGCGACGTGATGCGCGAATCGATTCAGGCGGCGATGACCGTCGTGCGGAGCCGTGCCGAAGTGCTCGGCATCGATCCGGAGTTTCATCAGAAAGCGGACGTTCACGTGCACGTGCCGGAAGGCGCGACGCCGAAGGACGGCCCGAGCGCAGGCGTCGGCATGTGCACCGCGCTCGTGTCGTCTCTGACCCGGATTCCCGTGCGCTCGGATGTTGCAATGACCGGCGAGATTACCTTGCGCGGTGAAGTGCTGCCGATCGGCGGGCTGAAAGAGAAACTGCTGGCGGCGCATCGCGGCGGCGTGGCGACCGTACTGATTCCGCACGAGAACAGCAAGGATCTCACCGAAATCCCGAAAAACATCAAGGACAAGCTGAACATTCTTCCCGTGAAGTGGATCGACGAGATCCTGCAGGTGGCATTGCAACACTTGCCGGTGCCGGCGGAGGGAGAAGGTGCCGGGCTCGCCAAGGACGGGCGCCGGCGGCGTTCGGCGAAACGCAGCGAGAAGCCCCTTCACGCGCATTAGCTGTCCAGCGCGCGTGTTGAAACTTTGGCCGAAGGCTTGGTATAAGAGTCCCCTTTATTCCGGGCATGGCGGCGTGGGGCGAGGCCGCAATCCGATCCAACCGCACACGCGATGACGAACTCGAGGAGAGGAAGGAGCCGTCTCGCGTGTATCGTTTCGGTTGATCTCGCCAGGGGCGGGCTACGGCCTGCGAAAGACACGAATCATCAAGGGTAACCGAATGAACAAAGGTGAACTGATCGACGCAGTCTCCAATGCGGCAAACTTGTCCAAGGCGGATGCGACTCGTGCGGTGGACGCGATGCTGGATGCGATAACCGACACGTTGAAGAAGGACCGTCAGGTTTCGCTGGTCGGCTTCGGGACGTTTTCCGTCAAACGCCGCGCCGCGCGCAATGGTCGGAATCCGCGCACGGGAGAAACCATCTTCATCGCCGCAAGCAACGTGCCGGGGTTCAAGGCTGGCAAAGCCCTGAAGGATGCCGTAAACTGATCCGTTACGTCGGGTATTGTCGATTGAATGGCGATCGAGCGTCCGCCGGGTGAGCCGTGATTCCGCGCTGCCGGGGTGCTTAGCTCAGCCGGGAGAGCGTCGCCCTTACAAGGCGAAGGTCGGGGGTTCGATCCCCTCAGCACCCACCAAATGCATCGCGTTCCCGGCGGGTGAAAAAACCGTTGTGTTCCATCCGCCGATCAGGAGTGGTAGTTCAGCTGGTTAGAATACCGGCCTGTCACGCCGGGGGTCGCGGGTTCGAGTCCCGTCCACTCCGCCAGTCCAAGCCAACAGGCTGCTGAAAACCCGGGTTTCAGCAGCCTGTTCTGCAATAGGGGACGCGCCGCAAGTCGTTTCTGCTATGGTCCGTCCTGAAGCGAGCCCGGAGGCTCTCGATGCTGCAGCAAATTCGCGACAGGATCACCGGCTGGATCGCCGGCATCGTGCTGGGCCTCATTGCCCTGACGTTCATTTTCTGGGGCATAGATTTCGGCACCGCCGCGCGTGACGAGGCCGCCAAGGTCGACGGTGAAGCGATTCCGCTCTCCCAATTCCGCACCGCCTATCAGAACCGCCTGAACCAGTTTCAACAGTATTACCAGGACGAAATACCCGATGCCATGCGGGAGCAGATCCGCCGGAACGTGATCGAAGGCATGGTGCGCAGATCGTTGCTGAGCCAGCGCGCCGAGGAGGCAGGCTACCGCGTCAGCGATGCGGCCGTGATCGAGTCGATCCAGTCGCTGCCGGTCTTTCAGGTCGGGGGCGAGTTCTCCAGCGACGCCTACAACGCGCGCCTGCGCAGTCAGGGGCTTTCTCCGAGTGCTTTCGAAGCCGAGCAGCGCAATCTGCTCGAGCTCAACCAGCTTCAGGAGGCAATCACGCGCACGGCATTTGCCACGCAGGCGGAGGTGCGCCGATTCGCCGAGCTCGAGAAAGAACAGCGCGAGCTGGCCTGGGTCGAGTTTCCCGTTGAGGCTTACGAGGATGGCGTATCCATCGACGATGCCGCGATCGAGGAATATTACGCGACACACGAGGACGAATACCGCACACCCGAAACGGTCACGCTCAGCTATGTCGAGGTGCGCGCAGACGAGATGGCCGGCGACATCGACGTCTCGGAGCAGGAACTCGAGGAGTATTTCGCAAGCGTCAGCGAAAGGTACCGCACCACGGAGCAGCGGCGCGCCCGCCATATCCTCATCGAGATAGATGACGACACGACCGAGGAGGAAGCGCAGGCCAGGGCAGCGGCGGTGCTGGAACGCGCGCAGTCCGGCGGTGATTTCGCCGCGCTCGCAAGAGAATTTTCCGACGACACCGGCACGGCGAATGCGGGCGGCGATCTCGGCTGGCTCGAGCCCGGCATGTTCGCCGGACCGTTCGACGACGCGCTCTTCTCCATGAGCGCCGGCGAGATTCGCGGCCCGGTGCGCAGCGAGTTCGGTTTTCACGTCATCGAGCTTACGGATGTCCGGCCCGGCGAGACGCGCACCCTGGACGACGTGCGCGAGGAGCTGACCGCCGAGCTCAAGTCCGAGCGCGCGGACGACCGATTCTACGATCGCGCGCAGGCGCTTGCCGACGCGGCCTTCGAGACGTCCGGTGAGCTGGACTCCGTGGCGGAGCAACTCGATCTGGAGCTGCACCGGATTCCGGAGTTCTCGCGCACGAACGGCGGCGGTGAAATCGGCGCCAACCCGATCGTCATCGATGCCGCGTTCGACGAAGCGGTGCTCGTCGGCGGCGAGAACAGCCCGATCCTCGAGCTGGGCGAGAATCATGCGATGGTCGTGCGCGTGAGCGATCACCAGGTCTCGACCGTGAAACCGCTCGAAGACGTACGCGGCGAGATCGTCGCCGCGTTGACGCGTATACAGGCGCAGCGAAAGGCCGCCGAAGCGGGCAGGAATTTCCGCGAGCAGATCGTTGGCGGCGGCAATGCGCAAGAGCTCGCGGCCGAGCTCGGCCTCGAGCTTCACGCGCCGCGCTACGTGGGGCGCGCCGAGCCGGAGCTGCCGACCGCGCTGCTGAGCGAAGCCTTTCGGGCCGAGCGGCCGACCGGCGAGTCGCCGACCGTCGGGGCGCTGGAGCTCAACAACGGCGATTTCGCCGTTTACCTGCTATCCGGCGTTCGCGCCGGCAGCACCGAAGCGCTGTCGGAAACCGAGCTCGATACACGGCGCCAGCAACTCGCCCGTGTCCGCGGCGCCAGCGAGTTCACCGCCTACGTCGAGGACATCCGCGCAGACGCCAGCGTAAAAATCAACGACGACCTGGAAGAGAACGCTGACGTTCGATAACAGAGCAATGTTTCAGGCGAGACTGGGATATTCCCCGGTTTCGCGAAAGGGGACATTCCTGATTTCGCATTCGCGAAATCAGGAATGTCCCCATGTTCCGGCGTGAGGGGCAACTGATGTTCAAGCTCAAGCTGCACTGGCAGATCCTCATCGCCCTGATCCTGGCCATCGCAGCGGGGCTGCTCACCGGCCGCGAGACCGGCGTGTTCGGCATCAGTTTCTTCGCGATGTACGACTTCGTCGGCGAGCTGTTCCTGAACGCGCTGAGGCTGCTCATCGTGCCGCTGATCATGTCGTCGATCATCTGCGGCATTGCCGGCATCGGCTCGGGCGGCGCGCTCGGCCGGCTGGGCGGCATGACCCTTTTCTACTATCTGGCGACCGGTCTGGTCGCCACCTTTACCGGGCTCGTCATCGTCAATCTGATCTCGCCCGGCATCGTCGACGGCGAGCCGGCGCGGGAAATTCTCGGCCTTTCCGCGGCGAAAGGCGCGGCGGCGGCGGAGGAGATCGGAGGGCGCGGCGCGGCGGATCTGACGCAGGTATTCCTCGACATGATTCCGCCGAACATCGTCGAGGCCGCCGCAAACGGTCAGCTTCTCGGGCTGATCACGTTCAGCCTCGTGTTCGGCTACTTCATGACGCGCATCGAGGCGCCGTTTTCCGAGCATCTCTGGCAGCTCTGGCAGGGCATCTTCCAGGTCATGATGAGGATCACCGACCTGGTCATGAAATTTGCGCCGCTCGGCGTGTTCGCCCTCGTCGCCGAAGTCGTGGCCAGCATCGATCCCTCCGAAATGGCCGAGCTCGCGCAGACGGTCGGGCTGTTTTTCGTCAGCGTCATGCTCGGTCTCATTTTTCACGCGGTCGTCACGCTGCCGGCGCTGCTGTTCTTCGTTGGCCGAGTGAGCCCGTGGCGTCACTATCGCGCCATGAGCACCGCTTTGCTGACTGCGTTCTCGACGGCATCGTCATCGGCGACGCTACCGGTCACCATGGAGTGCCTGGAGAAGAACGCCGGCGTATCGAACCGCATCTCGAGCTTCGTCCTGCCGCTCGGCGCCACCGTCAACATGAACGGCACCGCGCTGTACGAATGCGTGGCGGCAATCTTCATCGCCCAGGCGTACGGTCTCGAGCTGACCTTCGCCACCCAGTTCACGGTCGTGATCATCGCCCTGCTGACCTCGGTCGGCGTCGCCGGCATTCCGGCCGCGAGCCTCGTGGCGATCGCGATCATCATGCAGGCCATCGGCCTGCCGCTGGAGGCGATCGGCATCATCCTGGCCGTCGACCGCATCCTCGACATGTTCCGCACCGCGCTCAATATCTTCGGCGACACCTGCGTGGCGGTCGTCATAGCACGCCACGAGGGCGAGCAAGGCATTCTCCAGGCCGAGCCGGCCGCTTCGGCGCTGCCGAGGGAACCGGCTCGCTGATTCGACCTCGAAAGGAAGATAATCCACTTACCGATCGCTACCGCAAACGGAGCACGAAGGAGGCAGGGATGAAATCCATTGCAACGACATTGACCGCACTCAGCCTGCTCGCGATTGGCAGCGCGCACGGCCAAACCCCGGACGCGCTGTACGAGCAGGGCACTCAGCAGGCCGCTGAAGGGCGGCTCGAGGAGGCCGGCCAGGCATTCGAGCAGGCTCTGCAGGCCGATCCGCTCGATCTGAGCTCGGCTTCGGCGCTGGAGATCGTGAACGACGCCGCTTCGGGCAATATCGACGAAGCGACCGCGGTGCACATCTTCAAGGCGTTCGTCGTCGCCAACCAGGGCGCGTGGGAGCAGTCGATGGCCGAGGCCGACCAGGCCGTTGCCGCAGAGCCCGAATACAGCAAGGCATGGAGCAGCAGAGGCAACATTCACGCGGCGCAGGAGCACTACGAGCAGGCCATCGCCGACTACAGCAAAGCGATAGAGTTGAATCCGCAGGATGCCGAGTCCTACCAGAGCCGCGGCGCTATGCACACGCTGCGGGAGGATTACGATCCGGCGATCGCGGACTATACGCGCGCCGTGGACTTAAACCCGAAGTACGCCATGTCGTACTTCAACCGCGGCGTCGTCTATGCGAACAACAAGAAGGACTACGATCGGGCGCTGGCGGACTTCGACGAAGCCCTGAAGATCGATCCGGCTTTCGAGGAAGTGCTTCTGAACCGCGGGTTGATATACGCCTACGTCAAGCAGGACGTCGCGAGCGCGGTCGAGGATTTCGACAACGTGCTGGAGATCAATCCGTCGCTCGTCGCGGTGCATCTCAACAAGGCGGCGGCCTTCGAACAGGCCGGCCGCACGGACGAGGCCATCGAGTCTTACGAGGCCTACATCGAGAAGGCGCCCGCCGAGGAGGCCGGAGTCGCGGAGCAGGCCCGCCAGCGGATAGACCAGCTGAAGGGCGGTCAGGGCACCCCGGAATAACTCGTCGCGCCAGCCCGCCGCGGCGTGAAGCCTCAGTCGAGCTTCATGCCGACCGTGCTGTAGCCTGCATCCACGTAAAGGATCTCGCCGGTGATGCCTGCGGCGAGATCGGAGCAGAGAAACGCGGCGGCGTTGCCGACGTCGTCGATCGTGACGTTGCGCCGCAACGGGGCCGTTTCCTCCACGTGCGTGAGCATCTTGCGGAACCCCGAGATGCCGGCCGCCGCCAGCGTCCTGATCGGGCCGGCGGAGATGGCATTGACGCGCGTGCCGTCCGGGCCGAGCGCGTACGCCATGAACCGGACATTGGCCTCGAGGCTCGCCTTGGCGAGCCCCATGACGTTGTAGTTCGGCACGGCGCGCATCGCGCCCAGGTAGGTCATCGTCAGCAGAGCGCCGTTGCGCCCCTTCATGAGCTTGCGGCCGGCTTTTGCCAGCGCGGCGAAGCTGTAGCTGGAGATTTCGTGGGCTACGCGGAAACCTTCACGATTGACGACCTCGATATAGTTGCCCGTGACCTGATCGCGGGGCGCGAATGCCACCGAGTGCACGATGATGTCCAGCGCGTCCCAGGCGTCGCCGAGCCGGACGAATGCCCGATCGATCTGATCGTCCCCGCCGACGTCCATCGGAAACGTGAGCTTCGAGCCGACCTCCGCGGCCATTTCGCTCACGCGGTCCTTGAGCTTGTCGTTCTGGTACGTGAAGGCGAGCTCGGCGCCTTCGCGCCGCATGGCATGCGAAATGCCCCAGGCGATCGACCGGGAGCTTGCCAGGCCCACGATGAGCGCGCGCTTGCCGTCGAGAAAACCCAATCTCAGGCCCCTTTATCAAAAATGGGGACATTCCTGATTTCGCGTGCGCGAATTCAGGAATGTCCCCATTTTCACCGCACTTGAAATCGGGCGTGTCCCGTTTACACCTCTCAACCGGTCTGGTGAGTGACGTCGACGTACAGCACCAGCCGCTGGCCGGGCTGCAGGTATTTGTCCTTGTTGAGGCTGTTCCATTCGATCAGCTGCGGCACGGAGACCTTGAAGCGCGACGAAATGCCGTACAACGAATCGCCTCGCCGTACCGTGTAATGAATGCGCCGGTTCGTCGCTGTTGCGCTCGTCGAGCCCACCTGCGCGTCCGCGGATGACCAGAGGACGAGCTCCCGGCCCACTGCGAGCGTATCACCCGGAGCCATGGCGTTCCACTTCGCCAGGGTGCGCGTGCCGATGCCGTGAGCCTGCGCAATGGACCACAGCGTGTCACCCGGCCGCACGCGATGGACTTCCCTGGAGCTGCCTCGCGCCGTGTTGACGGTGCGTTCGAGGCGCGCCGCCTCGCTCATCGTGTAGTGCTCGGCCGCTGCCGTCGCGCTCGGGATCATCAGGTACTCGCCGGCGCGGATCAATGTGCCGCGCAGATGATTGGCCTGTTGCAGCACGGCCGTGGTCGTTCTGTAGCGTTGCGCGATCGCGCCGAGCGATTCCCCCTGGCGAATGTGATGCCGCTGCCAGCGGACGCGCTCGTCCGGCGGCAAGGTAGCGAGCCCCGCTATCAGGGCGTCCCTGTTCGCCAGCGGCACGAGCAGACGGTGCGGGCCGTCGGGCGGCGTCGCCCAGCGGTTATGGCCCGGATTGAGCGCGTAGAGCTCCTCCATCCCCAGGCCGGCGAGCTCGGCGGCCAGCGCGAGATCGATCTGACCGCCCGTGTCCACGGCCACGAAGTACGGCTCATCCGGAATCGCCGGCAACGTGATGCCGTAAGCGGCAGGGTCGGCGACGAGGCGCTTGATCGCCAGCAACTTTGGCACGTAGGAGCGGGTTTCGCGCGGCAGCTGGAGACTCCAGAAATCGGTCGGCCGGAGCGCCTGCCGATTGCGCCGCACGGCGCGGATGACGTTGCCCTCCCCGGAGTTGTAGCCCGCCACGGCGAGCAGCCAGTTGCCGTCGAACAGCTTGCCGAGCGCCTGAAGGTAATCCAACGCTGCCAGCGTCGATGCTTCCACGTCCCGCCGCGCGTCGTACCACCAGTCCTGACGAAGGCCGTAAACGCGGCCCGTGCCCGGAATGAACTGCCAGAGGCCGGCAGCGCGCCCGTGCGAGTATGCGAACGGGTCGAAGGCGCTCTCGACGATCGGCAGGAAAGCCAGCTCGCCCGGCATGCCGCGGCGCTCCAGCTCCTCGACCGCAAACCAGAGATACTTGCCGGCGCGCGTGAAGACGCGGTCGAGATACTCCGGGTGCTGCACGTACATGTCGAGCTGACGCTGGATTTCCGGTCGCTCGACGGCTTTCAGAGCGAAGTTCGCGCGGGCCCGCGCAATCAGATCTCCGGGCGGTATCGGCTCACAGGGCGCCGCCGGCAGAAGTCCGGCCGGCAAGTCGACCGTCAGTGACAGCCTGAACGGCGGTGCTTCGACCGCCTCCGTTGCCGCGGGGATCACGAGCGGCTGAACCTCGGCCGGCACCGGCGCGGTCCTGTGGAAATCGAAGCCGGCGCAGCCGCTGAGCCCGATAGTCAGCGCAAGAAGAATCGGGGTCAGACCGCGATTTCCGAAATTCCGCCC
>JBOIDB010000027.1:0-4250 GCA_050740235.1 Gammaproteobacteria bacterium | reverse complement strand
CACTCGCAGGTTCGACTTCCCGGTCCACGGCACCGAGCACTGCCCGCTGAACGTATGCCGGCCGCGCCCGTTGGCTTCGCCGGCGGCGAGTGCCACGCGCAGGCGCGATTCGTCGCCGGGCGGCCCGTTGGAACGAAAGCTCGCGCGCGGCCCGTCGAGCTTCGGGGCCGGCAAGTCTTCCGGTTCGACGACGAGCTCGACGCGCACGTCGTCGGGAGCGAGGCCGTTCAAGCTCGCCTGCACTCGGATCTCGAACGGTTGTCCGTGACGCACGCTCGAAGGCGCCGGGTTCAGAGCATGCAGCTCGACCTCATCCCAGGCTTCGCGCACGCGGCTCTTCCAGGCAGCGAGCTCCCGGGCGCCGCGCGCGTCATCGCGGCGCAGCTCGCGCCCGCAGGCTGCCGCCGGATGGTAGAAGCCCGCCGCGTAGTCGTGCAGCACCCGGCTCATGTTGAAGCGCGGCATGGTCGTCGCCATCGAGCGCTTGCATAGCTGCACCCAGCCGTGCGAGAGCTCGCTGCTGTTGCGACCGTAATAGAGCGGGATCACCGATGCCTCGAGCAGCGAGTACAGCGCGGCGGCATCGTCGCGATCCCGCCGCGCCTCGTCGCCGCGCTCGGGATGCGGTGCGATCGCCCAGCCGTTCGCGCCGTCATACGCCTCGGCCCACCAGCCGTCGAGGACGCTCAGGTTGATCGTGCCGTTGATGGCCGCCTTCATGCCCGACGTCCCGCTCGCTTCGAGCGGAAAGATCGGGTGGTTCAGCCACACGTCGACGCCCGCGACCAGCGGCCGCGCCAGCGCCAGGTCGTAGTCCTCCGCAAGGAGGATTCGGCCGGCGAATTCCGGACGGCGGCTTACCTCGTGCACTTCGCGGATCAATGCCTGACCGGGCTGATCCGCCGGATGGGCCTTGCCGGCAAAGATGATCAGCACCGGGCGGCCGTCCTGATGAAGCAGCTCGCGCAGGCGGTCGAGGTCGCGGAACAGCAAGGTCGCCCGCTTGTAGGTGGCAAAACGCCGGGCGAATCCGATCGTGAGCACGTCGGGGTTCTGCGGATCGACGAGCTCGAGCAGCTTGCGAATGCGCGCCTCCGGCAATAACGTCTGCCGGAACTGCGCATCCAGCCGATCGTGCAGGTAGTGCAGCGCTTCGCGCTTGATCCCCTGTCGGGTCCGCCAGAAAAGCTCGTCGTCGATGGCGAGGATTCGCCCGGCGGTGTCGGGGTCGGCCACGAGGTCGAGCCGTCCTTCGCCGAGCTCGCGGTCGAAGAGATCGATCCAGGCCAGGTCGAGGTAGGTCGGCACGTGCACGCCGTTCGTCACATAGCCGCAGGGGTTTTCGGCCGGCGGCAAGTCGGGCCAGAGATCGGCGCAAATGCGCGAGGAGACGCTGCCGTGAATGCGGCTGACGCCGTTCTGATGCCTCGAGCCGCGGATCGCGAGCGTCGTCATGTTGAAGCGCAAGTCGTTGCTCGTATCGTGTCCGAGCGCGAGAAACTCCCCGTCATCGATGCCGAGCCTTGCCGCCAGGTCCTTGAAATAGGCCTTCACGAGCCCGTTGTCGAATGCATCGTGACCTGCGGCGACCGGTGTGTGCGTCGTGAAGACGGCGTTCGCCGCCACGGCTTCGAGCGCGGCATCGAAAGGCAAGCCTTTCGCGACCTCCTCCCGCAGACGCTCGAGCACCAGGAAAGCCGCATGGCCTTCGTTCATGTGCCACACCGTCGGCTCGAGGCCCAGCGCGCGCAGGGCGCGCACACCGCCAACGCCCAGGCAGATCTCCTGCTGCACGCGAAGCTCCTCGCCGTCGCCGTACAGGTTATGCGTGATCTCCCGGTCATCGGGCGAGTTCGATTCCAGATTGGTGTCGAGCAGATAGACGGACACGCGGCCGACCTGCGCGCGCCAGATTCTCAGGTGCACGTCGCGTCCGGGAAACTCGCAGGTGACGGTGAGCTCGCGCCCTTCGCCGTCGAGCACTGCTTCGACCGGCAGATCGTCCGGATTGCGGTCGCGATAATGCGCGATCTGATTGCCGTCCCTGTCGATGGTCTGGTTGAAGTAGCCCTGCCGATACAGCAGACCGACCGCAACGAACGGCATCGCAAGGTCGCTGGCGGTCTTGCAGTGATCGCCCGCCAGCACGCCGAGACCGCCGGAGTAGTTGGGAAAGCTTTCGTGCCAGCCGTATTCGGCGCAAAAATACGCGATCAGGTCTTCGCCGGCGAACTCGGGGCCGTGATAGCTGCGCGAGGCGCGCTCCAGATAGTTGTCGAACGCCGCGAGCGCCGCGTGATAGCGCTGCAGATAGCTGGCGTCGGCGGCAGCGCTGTCGAGCTTGTCCTGCGCGACGCTCTTCAGGAAGACGCGGGGATTGTGCCGCGTGCGCTTCCAGAGGTCGGCATCGAGCAGCGAAAACAGGGCGCGCGTCGGCCGGTGCCATGCATACCAGAGATTGCCGGCGAGCTCGGGCAGCCGCGCCAGCGCCGGTGGCAGCACCGGATGAACCTCGATCGGGAATGCGTGTCCCGTCATGCTTCCATTCCCCTCCGACGATCGGCATGACAAAAAGAGTGCAGAGTCTAAGCCAGAAACGCCGGCTTGGTGCAGTCGCGTCGTTTCCGGCCTTGCATTCGTTCCGATGACGGCGGGAATCCGGTAGATTCGGCGGATGCCCGGCAGAGGAAACCCCATATTGCGGCACGGCATTACGGCTTGTGCCGGCATTACGGCCGTTCTGCTCGCGTGCGCGCCGATTCCGTCAACCTTCCCTGCGCATGCGTCCGATCCGGCGCCCGCGACGGCAGCGCGACTGCAAGCAATGGACACCGAATCCCTGGGCATCGAGACCGCGAGCGGCCGGCGTCATGAGTTTCAGGTCTATGTGGCGCGCTCGGACGCGGAAAAGCGGGACGGGCTCATGTTCGTGGAGTCGCTGCCCCCGGATCGCGGCATGCTGTTTCTTTACCTGCCGCCGCGGCTGGTCTCGATGTGGATGAAGAACACGCCGCTGTCGCTCGACATGCTGTTCGTGAGCAAGGACGGCCGCATCGAGAGTATCGCCGTCGCCACCGAGCCCATGTGGGAGCAGCATTACACGTCGAAGGACCTGGTCAGCGGCGTGATCGAGCTCAACGCCGGCACTGTCGAGGCGCTCGGCATCCAGCCGGGCGATCGCGTCGTTCATGCTTGGTTCGACTGTCCGTAGGCCGGAATAAGCGCGACGCGCGTTTCCGGCAATCCGCCGGCAACCCCCGCATAGAGTGCGAGGTTATGCCGGCGCCTACGAAAGTTTTCCTGTAAACCTTCCCGCGCGCGCTCGCGTCGAACTCTCATCGCGGTTGGAATATACTTTCTTTGCGCCATCCTCGACGCGAGGCCCCGCTCCGGAGGTGCCCTCATGTTTTCAGCCACCTGCAGATCGCTCGTGCTCGCCGGCTTGCTCGTGCTCACGGGTTGCGACAGTGATCCATCGACCGAGGAACCGGCGGCAACGGTCGCCGACGAGCCGGCGCAAAGAGCGCCCCGGCCGGGGCCTGCCGAGGAGTGCGAGCTCACCATGGGCTGGGATCCCTGGCAGCCGTACCAGTACCGGGACGTCGGAGGCGAGGTCCATGGGCTGGACGTCGAGATCGTCGCCGCAATCGCGGAGAAAAGCGGCTGCGAGCTGAGCTTCGTTTCCAGCGACTGGGCGACGCTGCTGGAGCTGCTGCGCACGGGCGACGTCGACATCCTGACGGGTGCGACGAAAAACGAGCAACGCGAAGAGTTCGCGTACTTCACGGAACCCTATCGCGACGAATCGTTCGGCCTGTACGTGCGCGCCGGTGAAGCGGAAGAGTACCCGTCGAAGAACCTCGAGGGCCTCCTCGAGCAGGGCTTCCGCCTCGGCGTCACGCAGGAATATGTGTACGGCGGCGGCGTCTCCGAGCTGGAGGATAGCGCGCAGTACGCCGATCAGTTCGTTCCGGCGACCGTCGGCGAAGTGAACTACACGCGCCTGCTAAACCAGGAAATCGACGGATTTCTGGAAGACCCGTATGTCGCGGCGTCGGTCATGCGCACGAAGGGCCTGACCGAGGAAATCGAATCGCATCCGTTCGTCATCGAGGCGGATCCCGTGAGCCTGATGATCAGCAAGTCATCCGTGTCGCCGGAGACTGCCCGGAAGATCAACCAGAGCCTCGTCGAGCTCAAGGCACAGAACGACTACCGGAATATTCTGGCCAAGTATCTCGAGGTCGGGT
>JBOIDB010000026.1:0-4849 GCA_050740235.1 Gammaproteobacteria bacterium | reverse complement strand
GGCATCCGTCCGGCATCGACAACGCGGTTGCGACCTACGGCCGGTTCCTGAGATACCGCGCCGGCGAACCGCCCGAGATCCGCCTGATCCAGCCGGCGCACTCGCTCAGAATCGTCATCGGCATGAGCGGCGTCGAGAGCCTGACGGCGAAGATGGTGGCGCGCGTGCGGGCCGCCCGGGAGCGGCACCCGACGCTCTACGAGCGCATTTTCGACGAGATCGATGCGCTCGCGCTCGAGGGCACCGAAGCCATCGAGAGCGGCGATCTGCCCCGGCTGGGCGAGCTCATGAACGTGTGCCAGGGCCTGTTGAATTCGCTGCAGGTATCGAGCTGGGAAATCGAGGAGCTGGTGCAGATCGCTCGCGATCACGGTGCGTTCGGCGCGAAGGTCACGGGCGGCGGCGGCGGCGGGTCCATGATCGCGCTTTGCCCCGACGATGCCGGCCGCGTTGTCAGGGCGATCCACGATGCCGGCTACCAGGCCATGGAGGTGACTATTGAGTAGTCGGGCACTGCGAGACGAGGTCGTTTCGAGCGACGCCGAGCAGCTCATCCTGGTCGACACGGACGACCGCGAGATCGGTCATGACAGCAAGGCCTACTGTCACGACGGTGCGGGCGTGCTGCATCGCGCGTTCTCGCTGTTCGTTTTCAACGATGCGGGCGAGCTGCTGCTGCAGAAGCGCAGCGCATCGAAGCGGTTGTGGCCGCTCTACTGGTCGAACAGTTGCTGCAGCCACCCGCGCCGCGGCGAGATCATGGAGGACGCGATCCATCGCCGGCTCGCGCAGGAGCTGGGGCTCGAGAGCGAGCTGGAGTTCCTCTTCAAGTTCCGGTATCAGGCGAAATACGGCGAGCTGGGCGCCGAGAACGAGCTGTGCTGGGTCTATGCCGGCAACGCCAAAGGGCCGGTTCATGCCAACGTCAACGAAGTCGCCGAATGGCGCTATGTGCGCCCCGCGCAGCTCGACATCGAGATCGCCAACCGCCCGGAGCGGTTCACGCCCTGGTTCAAGCTCGAATGGAAGCGCCTGCGCAACGATTTCGCCGGCTCGATCCGAAGGTACGCATGAGCATTCCGCTGCTCCAGCAATATCGTGTCGGCAGCTACGTCGCCAGCCGCAAGCTGCGAGGCGTCCAGCGTTATCCTCTGGTGCTCATGCTGGAACCGCTGTTCCAGTGCAATCTGGCCTGCGCCGGCTGCGGCAAGATCGACTATCCGGAGGACATTCTCGAGCGGCGCATGAGCGTTGCCGAGGCGCTCGCGGCCGTCGACGAATGCGGCGCGCCCGTCGTGTCCATCGCCGGCGGCGAGCCGCTGGTGCACAAGGAGCTGCCGGAGATCGTCGCCGGGATCGTCCGGCGCAAGAAGTTCGTCTACCTGTGCACGAACGCCATCCTCCTGCGCAGGCGCATGGACGACTACACGCCCTCCCCTTACCTGAGCTTTTCGATCCACCTCGACGGCAACCGCGCGCGCCATGACCAATCCGTCTGCCGGGAGGGCGTATTCGACAAGGCCGTGGCCGCGATCGAGCAGGCGCTCGAGCGCGGCTTCAGGGTAACGATCAACTGCACGCTGTTCAGCGGCGAGAAGCCGGATGCGGTCGCGGAGTTTTTCGATTACGCGACCGGGCTCGGCGTCGAAGGCATCACGATGTCGCCCGGATACAGCTACGAGCACGCGCCGCGGCAGGACGTCTTCCTGCCGCGCACGCAGAGCAAGCAGCTCTTCCGGGATATCTTTCGCCAGGGCCGCGGACGCGCCTGGCGTTTCAACCACTCGAGCCTGTACCTGGATTTCCTGGCCGGCAACGAGACCTATCACTGCACGCCGTGGAGCAATCCGACCTACAACGTCTTCGGCTGGCAGAAGCCCTGCTATCTGCTCGTGGACGAAGGCTATGCGGCGAGCTTTGCCGAGCTCATGGACGAGACTCCGTGGCAGCGCTACGGAACGGGGCGCAATCCGAAGTGCGACAATTGCATGGCTCACTGCGGCTACGAAGGCACGGCGGTGGACGATACTGTCGCGCACCCGTTGAAGGCACTCGGCGCCTGGCTGCGCGGGCCACGCGTCGAAGGCGACATGGCGCCCGAAGTGCCGATCCTCTACACCGACCGCGCGGCGAAAGACACCGTGCTCGTGCCCGTCGAGGAGGTCTCGCGCCGCGACCGCAGCTCCGCCGCCTGAATGCCCGCCGCTCCCCCGAAGCTCGTCCGTGCCATGTCGATGCTTTGCCTGGCAGGAACTCTTTCAGCCTGCGTGAGCTTCGTGCACGTCCCGTTCGACCCCGATCGCCGTTCCTTCAAGCCTCCGGCAACGACGACCGACCCGCTTTTCGCCTATGAGCGGCACGCCGTGCGAGTCGACAACCACCTGCTCGACGAGCTGGAGACGCCGAACTACAGGATTCGCGAGCTGGCGTTTCCGTCCGTCGGGGAAAACGGGCAGGAAGGCAATCTGGTGACCGCACGGTACTTCCAGAGCAAGGAACCGGGCCGCAAGCCGCTCGTGATCGTGCTGCCGATCTGGGGCACGCACGAGTATCCGTCGGACAAAACCGTGTCGAGCTTCCGCAAACGCAGCCGTGGCGACATCAGCATTCTCGCGCTCATGGGCGAGGACTTCCTCATCGACTGGCCGGCGCTCGCGGCGGCACGAAGCGAATCGGCCTTCCGGTCGCTCGCGGATGAGATGGCCGAACGCCTGGTCACGACCGTGATCGATATCCGGCGCGTAATCGACTGGGCCGAGCAGCAACCCGATGTCGATGCGTCACGCATCGGCCTCGTCGCCTTCAGTCTCGGTGCCGTGGTCGGCGCATCCGTCGTGACGAACGAGCCCCGCATCGCGGCGACAGTGCTCGTGATGGGGGCCGTCGACGCCGGGAAGATATTCGCCCATTGCGACGGCAGGGTCGCCACCGTTCGTCAGGCGGTCATGCCGCGATTCGACTGGACGCTCGAAGAATACGAGGCGGTGATGGATGCCGCATTCGCTGCCGGCGACGCCGCGAATTTTCCCGGCCGGGTCGATCCTGCCCACGCGCTCATGATCGATTCGAAGAACGACAACTGCATGCCGGAGTCCACGCGCGACCAGCTCTGGGAAGTGCTCGGCCGGCCCGAGCGGATCAGCTTCCGCTACAGTCACAAGCAGGCGTTTCTCGCCATGACGCCGCTCGGCTTCAATTTCACGAGCCGGCGGATTTTCAACTTCATGAACGAGCAGCTGGCGCCCAAAAAATAATCGTCATCCCGGCGCCGTCACCCCGGCGCAGGCCGGGGCGGGACCCAGTAAAACAAGTTTTCGTATCACGTCATGCGGCTTCCGCGACGATCGGATTGCGCAGCACGCCGATGCCTTCGATCTCGACCTCGATGACGTCGCCGGGTTTCATCCATACGCGCGGACGGCGCGCAAAACCCACGCCCGCCGGCGTGCCCATCGCAATGACGTCGCCCGGTTCCAGCGTGCAGCACTCCGTCAACAGTGCGATGGTCTTCGCCACGCTGAAAATCATCCCGGACGTGTTCGTGTCCTGCATGACTTCGCCGTTCAGCCGCGACTGAATGCGGAGCCCTGAGGCGCCGGGAGGCAGCTCGTCTGGCGTGACCAGCATGGGACCGAAGGCGCCCGTCGCGTCGAAGTTCTTGCCGATCGTCCACTGCGTGCTGCGGCGCTGATAGTCGCGAATCGAAGCATCGTTGAAGCACGAGTAGCCCGCCACGTAGTCCAGTGCGTCGCTTTCCGGTACGTGACGGCCGCGTCTGCCGATGATGACCGCCAGCTCCGCTTCGTAATCGAGCTTCTCGGACACACGCGGGCGGACGATCGGCTCGTTGTGCCCAACGAGCGTGGTATGCGAGCGCATGAAGAAGGCCGGATAGTCGGGCTTCTCGAAACCGCCTTCCGCAGCGTGATCCGCGTAATTGAGTCCGAGGCAGAGATACTTGCCGGCGTTTTCGATCAAAGGCCGGAATCGCAGGCCGGCCAGTCGGTGTCGTGCGCTGTCCGGTGCCTGCTCGATCGTATGCCTGGCGCGCTCCAGACATTCCTTGCCACCGGCAATGAACAGCTCGAGATCGTGCGGCGCAGATTCGCCACCTGCCAGCTCGATGACCTGCTCACCTTCGACGGCGCCGATTTCGCGACGACCGCCCGGGCCGTTGAAGGAAACCAGTCGCATGATTTTTCAAACGTGGATGAAATTTTCGCGCGATAGCGCAGGCATGCGAGAAAGCTCGAATTGGTCGGGGCGAGAGGATTTGAACCTCCGACCCCCTGCACCCCATGCAGGTGCGCTACCAGGCTGCGCCACGCCCCGACCGGAGGGGCGGTATTGTACAGGCCGGGGTTTTTTACGAAAGGCAGCCGCTGTTCTTCTCCACTTCCCGGCCGGGCGGGGAAAGAAGGCGAACTATCCTCTCTAACGCCGTAGAATTTTCAGGATTTCTTCGAGCTCGACGCGGATCTGCTTGACGATCTGCTGGCTCTGGCTCACGTCTTCCCGGGCGTTTTCGCCGGTGAGCTGCAGTCGCGCGCCGCCGATGGTGAAGCCCTGCTCGTAGAGCAGACTGCGGATCTGGCGGATGATGATGACATCCTGGCGCTGGTAATAGCGCCGATTGCCTCGCCGCTTGACGGGCTTGAGCTGCGGGAACTCCTGCTCCCAATATCGCAGCACGTGCGGCTTGACGCCGCACAGCTCGCTGACTTCTCCGATCGTGAAGTATCGCTTGCCGGGAATCACCGGCAGCTGGTCGTTATTCGCTGGTTCCAGCATAAGCTTCCACTCGCGCCTTCAGTTTCTGGCCGGGCCGGAACGTGACCACGCGGCGCGC
>JBOIDB010000025.1:0-9023 GCA_050740235.1 Gammaproteobacteria bacterium | reverse complement strand
TCGCGCATCTTCCGCGCCCGCGAGGCGATCGACAAACGACTGCGGCCATTGCTCAAGTGAGGGGCCTGCCCGTGAGTGACAAAATCAGAGACCAGATTTCCGCATTTCTCGACGGCGAGCTGCCGGTGCGCGAGTGCGATCTGCTGCTGCGTCGCATGCGCCGCGACGGCGAGCTGCGGCGCACTTTCGATCGCTACGGCCTCATCGGCGACGCCGTCCGGGACTCCATTCCGGGCGTGCCGCAGGGCCTGCTGCGCGACAGGGTCATGCATGTCGTGCACGACGAGCAGCCGTTCGCGGCGCGCAGCGGCATATGGCGCAAATGGGGCCGCGTGCTTCAGCCCGCGGCAGGCATCGCCGTGGCCGCGTCGGTTGCGGTGGTCGCCGTGCTCAGCCTGCGCAGCAGCGATCCGCTCCCGCCGCCCCCGGCGAGCGCCGCCAACAGCGCGGATCCCGCCTTGTATGTCACCGTTCCCGAGCCGACCTACACAGCGCCGGCGACCGTGCCGCCGACGCGCCTGACGAACTACCTGATGAATCACAGCCAGTACGCGACGACGTTCGGGCGCAAGGCCATGCAGACGCGCATTCTCATCGACGAACCCGGGAACGACGAACCCGGGAACGACGAACCGAACGAGCGCGAGCAACCCGAATAGCATGCGACTCAAATTCGTCCGCCCGCTGCTGCTCATCGCCGGAACGCTGAGCCTGGCGATCGCACAGGCCAGCGAGCAGGACGCGCGCGCCTGGCTCGAGCGCATGGCGCAGGCCATCGAGCAGCTCAACTATCAGGGCGTGTTCGTGCACATGCATGACGGGCGGGCGGAGACGCTGCAGGTCGTGCATCGCAACGAGGACGGCAGGATCGCCGAGAGGCTGATGTCCCTCGACGGCGTCGGCCGCGAAATCGTCAGCACGCAGAACGAGGTGCAGTGCATCCTGCCCGACCGGCGTGCGGTCCTGGTCGAGTCGCGCGAGCAGATGAACCCGCTGCTGACCGCCGTGCCGACTTATTCGGCGAAGCTCGACCGCTATTATCGCTTCAGCATGCTCGACACCGCGCGTGTGGCCGGCCGGGTCACGCAACAGATCGGCATCATGCCGCGGGACGGTTACCGTTACGGCTACCGGCTCTGGCTGGACAAGAACACCGCCATGCCGCTCAAGTCGCAGTTGCGCGACGAGGACGGCAACATCGTCGAGCAGATCCTGTTCGCCAGCTTCAGGCTGCAGGACGAGATTCCGGACGCGGCGCTCGAGGCGGCCACCGATACCGAGGGCTTCACGTGGTATCGCAGCGAGTCGGAGGGCCGCGAGGTCGCGCAAAGCGACACGACGATGTGGCGCGCCGTGCGCGTGCCGGAAGGCTTCGACCTGCAGGTGTCCAACCGGCAGGTGCTGGTGGGCTCGGAGTTCCCCGTGGAGCACCTCGTCTATTCGGACGGCATCGCATCGGTTTCCGTGTTCGTCGAGTCGGCCGAGTCCGACCCGGATCCCCTGGACGGCCTTTCGCGGGTCGGCGCGGCGAACGCCTACACGACGCGGATCGAGGGCCACCAGGTGACCGCCGTCGGGGAGGTGCCCGCGTCCACCGTCGAGATCATCGCCGAATCGGTACGCCCGCAGACGCTCGACGCCCGCCGATGATCCTCGAGCGCGGCCGCGTCGTCCGGGTAGCCGGCCAGCACGCCTGGGTCGCGCGGGCGGGCATCGCGGCCTGTGAGCGATGCGCCGCGGGCAACGGTTGCGGCGGTGGCATCTTCGCGCGACTCGTCGGACGACGGCAGTACGAAGTCCGTGCGCGCAATGCCGTGGTGGGCGTGACCGCGGGCGATGAGGTCATGATCGGCCTGCCCGAGCGTGCCCTGCTGGCCGGCGCCTTCGCCGTCTATATCGTGCCGCTGATCGGCTTGCTGGCGGGCGCCGTGCTGGGCGGGGCGCTTTTCGGCCCGGCCGGCGATGGCGGCGTCATCGTGATCGGCGCGGCCGGGTTTCTCGCCGGCGTGTTCTGGCTTCGCCGGTATGCGGGGCGCGCCGCCATGGATCCGCGCTTCGAGCCCCGGGTGGTCGAACGGCTCCGCTGACCCTCTACAGCAGGCGCGGCTGCCATCTCTGCGACGAGTTGCTCGAGGATCTCGAGGCTGCCTGCCGCGGCCGCGAAATAGACCTCGAAATCATCGACGTGGATAGCGATCCTGCTCTCGTTGCCCGCTACGGCAACCGGGTGCCGGTGCTGCTCGGCGGCGGCGCGGAAATCTGTGCCGGCCGCCTCGACAGCGTCGCGCTCGAGACATTTCTGCGGCGGCCATGAAGGCAATCGCCGGCACCGGCCTGCATGCCGTACAGCCTTCGTAGCCAGGATGATCCCGCACTCGATGCGTGGGTTCCCGGCAATTCTGCGGCGGTCGTGAAGCGGCTGTCCGTATAATGCGCGTTTTCCCCGGCATCACCGATGCAGCACATCCGCAATTTCTCCATCATCGCCCATATCGACCACGGCAAATCCACGCTGGCGGATCGCTTCATCCAGATCTGCGGCGGCCTGAGCGAGCGGGAGATGGCGGAGCAGGTGCTCGACAGCATGGACCTCGAGCGCGAGCGCGGCATCACGATCAAGGCGCAGAGCGTATCCCTCGAGTACACGGCGCGTGACGGCCGCACTTACCTGCTGAACTTCATCGACACGCCCGGCCACGTGGATTTTTCCTACGAGGTCTCGCGCTCGCTGGCGGCCTGCGAAGGCGCGCTGCTCGTCGTCGACGCCGCGCAGGGGGTCGAGGCGCAGAGCGTGGCCAATTGCTACACGGCCATCGACCAGGGGCTGGAAGTCGTGCCGGTCATCAACAAGATCGATCTGCCGGCCGCCGAGCCGGACCGCGTGATCCGCCAGATCGAGGAGATCATCGGTATCGGCGCGGCGGACGCCCTCAAGGTCAGCGCCAAGACAGGCGAAGGCATCGCCGACCTGCTGGAGGCGATCACGCAACGCATTCCGCCGCCGCGCGGCGACAGCGACGGCGCGCTGCAGGCACTCATCATCGACTCGTGGTTCGACAATTACGTCGGCGTCGTCTCGCTGGTGCGCGTCGTCAACGGCCGGCTGGCCGTGGGCGACAAGGTGCTCGTCATGTCGACCGGCCGCAGCCACGTCGTCGATCAGCTCGGGCGCTTCACGCCGAAGATGAGCGACCGCGAATCGCTCGGCACGGGCGAGGTCGGCTTCGTCATCGCCGGCATCAAGGAAATCGACGGCGCGCCGGTCGGCGACACGCTGACGCTCGCCAACGCGCCTTCGAAGGAAGCGCTGCCGGGCTTTCAACAGGTCAAGCCGCGCGTGTTCGCGGGGCTGTTCCCGCTGAGCGCCGACGATTACGAAAGTTTCCGCGACGCGCTCGGCAAGCTGCGCCTGAACGACGCGGCGCTGCATTACGAGCCGGAGACCTCCAGCGCGCTCGGATTCGGATTCCGCTGCGGGTTCCTCGGCATGCTGCACATGGAGATCGTGCAGGAGCGCCTCGAGCGCGAGTATTCCCTGAGCCTGATCAATACGGCGCCGACCGTAATCTACGAGGTGCGGACCACGGGCGGGGAAACGCTGTCCATCGACAATCCCGCGAAGCTGCCGCCGCCCGGCCAGATCGCGGAGATTCGCGAGCCGGTCATCAGCGCCACGATCCTGATGCCGCAGTCTCACGTCGGCGCGGTGATCAAGCTCTGCGTCGAGAAACGCGGCGTGCAGAAGCGCATGCAGTATCTCGGCAGCCAGGTGTCGCTCGAGTACTACCTGCCGCTCGCCGAGGTCGTGCTCGATTTTTTCGACCGGCTGAAATCCGTGAGCCGGGGGTATGCATCCTTCGACTATCATTTCGAGCGCTTCGAGCCGGCGCCGCTCGTCAGGCTCGATATCCTGATCAACCGGGAAACCGTCGATGCCCTGTCGATCATCGTGCACCGGGACGCCGCCCATGCGCGCGGCCGCGAGCTCGTCGAAAGGATGCGCGAGCTGATTCCGCGGCAGATGTTCGAAGTCGCCGTTCAGGCGGCCATCGGCAATCACATCATCGCCCGCACGACCGTCAAGGCGCTGCGCAAGAACGTCACCGCGAAGTGCTACGGCGGCGACGTCACGCGCAAGCGCAAGCTGCTGGAGAAGCAGAAGGCCGGCAAGCGCCGTATGAAGCAGGTAGGATCGGTCGAGATACCGCAGGAAGCCTTCCTGGCCGTGCTGCAAGCCGAGCGGAAATAGGCTCTAATACGCCATTTGTCCGGCAGAGGGTTCGATGGTTATTGATTTCGCACTGATTCTCGTCGTTGCAACCGTCGTGACGGGCGTCATCTGGGCAGCGGACGCGCTGCTCTTCAAACCGCAACGCGAGCGCGAAGCGGGCCGCTTCGGCTCCGACGAGGCGTCTCGCGATCCGGTCATCGTCGATTACGCCCGCTCGTTTTTTCCGATCATCCTGATCGTGCTCATCGTCCGCTCGTTCCTGTACGAGCCGTTTCGCATACCCTCGAGCTCCATGGTGCCGACCTTGCTGATCGGTGATTTCATTTTCGTCAACAAGTTCACTTACGGCCTGCGTCTGCCGGTCGTCAACACGAAGGTCGTCTCGCTCGGCGAGCCGGAGCGGGGCGACGTCGTGGTCTTCCGGCTGCCATCCGATCCGAGCGTCAATTTCATCAAGCGCGTCATCGGACTGCCGGGCGACCGCGTTCGCTATTATAATAAGCAACTTTACGTGAACGGCCGGCCGATCGAGTCCGAAGTGAACGGCCCGTACGAAGGTCCCGGTCCGGGCGGCGCGCGCGTAGGCGTGGAGCACCTCGACGGAGTCGAGCATCAGATACTCGTCGTGCCGCACGGCTACAGCCCGAACGGCGAGTATGAGGTGCCGGAGGGGCATTATTTCGTGATGGGCGACAATCGGGGCAACAGTCATGACAGCCGCTTTTCCGACGTGGGCTATATTCCCGAGGAAAACCTCGTCGGCAAAGCCGTACGCATCTGGATGAACTGGGACTGGACCGGCGAGGCTCCGATCTGGAGCCGCATCGGCGACAGGATCGAGTAGGGTCCGCAAAGAGGGGGGACGAGGTTATGCGCAGAAACGAGCAGGGCATGACCGCCATCGGCATGCTGATACTCGCGATCATCATCGGTCTGATCGGCTTCGCGGGCTTGAGACTGCTGCCGCTCTATCTGAACCATTACAAGGTCGTCAGCGTGCTCGAGGGCGTGAAGAAGGAGTACGACGGTCAGAATCCCACGCGCACGGATATCCGCAGATCCATCGATAAGCGCATGGTGGTCGAGAGCCTGAATACGATCGCTGCCGACGACATCGAGATTACCAAGGAAGATGCCGGCTACGTCGTTGCCGCGCAGTACGAGCAGCGCACGTCGTTCGTCGGCAACATCTCTTTCATCGTGGCATTCGACAAGAGCGTCGAGATCGCGCTTTGATGCGGACGGCGGACTGGTTCGAAACACATTTCGATTACCGGTTCCGCCGCCCAGAGCTGCTCGAAACCGCGCTGACGCACAGCAGCGCCGGACCCGACAACAACGAGCGCCTCGAATTCATCGGCGACGCCGTGCTCAATTTCGTGATTGCCGTCAGCGTCTACCGGCTGCGTCCCGAGGAGCACGAAGGGACGCTGAGCCGCCTGCGGGCGAACCTCGTCAAGGGCTCTTCGCTGGCCGCCCTGTCGGCGGACCTGTCGCTCGGCGAGCGCATCATGCTCGGCGCCGGCGAGCAGAAGAGCGGCGGCTTTCAGCGCCGGTCGATTCTCGCGAACGCCCTGGAAGCGGTGCTGGGTGCGGTTTACCTCGATGGCGGGTTCGAGGTCGCCGAGCGCTGCGTGCACCGCCTGTTCGCCGAGCGGCTGGCCTCCCTGCCCGAAGCGGCCGCGCTCAAGGATCCAAAAACCCGCCTGCAGGAGCACCTGCAGTCGCTGGGGCTCGGATTGCCGGTTTACGAGCTCGAGAGAGTCTCCGGCCGTGCCCACGAGCAGACCTTCGAGATCGCGTGCTCGGTCGTTGCTCTCGGCATACGGCAGCTCGGCTCGGGGACGAGCCGGCAGCGCGCCGAGCAGGCTGCGGCCGGAAGGGTGCTCGAGGAACTCGGTGTAAATTCGATTGTATGATCCGCCTGTCGCAGGCCGGGATTACCCCACTTGATGCGGGGGGTTCCCGGCATATTCGCCGGCAACGGGCTGCGCGTTGATGTTGGCTGAGGATTTCCGTTGCGGCTACGCCGCGATCGTCGGCCGGCCGAACGTCGGCAAGTCGACGCTGCTCAATGCGCTGCTCGGCGAAAAGCTGAGCATCGTGACGCCGCGGCCGCAGACGACGCGCCACCGGATCCTCGGCATCCTGACCACGTCCCGGGCGCAGATCCTGTTCATCGACACGCCCGGCCTGCACCGGAGCCGGCCGCGCGCCATGCACCGGCTCATGAACCGCACGGCGGCGTCTTCGCTGGCTGATGCGGACGTGGCGCTGATGGTGATCGAGGCGCTCGCGTGGACCGAAGAGGACGAGGCCGTGCTCCGGCGCATTGCCGACTCGAATGTCGAGGCACTGCTCGTCGTCAACAAGTGCGATCGGATCGCGCCGAAGTCGCGGCTGCTGCCTTTCCTCGAACAGGTTGCCGCGCGTGGAAGCTTCAGCGAGATCGTGCCGGCCTCGGCGCTCGAAGGCACGAACCTGGAGGTGCTGCCGGGGCTGATCGTCGATCGTCTGCCGCACGCGCCCGCGCTGTTTCCCGCCGAGCAGCTCACCGATCGCAGCATGCGTTTCATCGCCGCCGAGATCATTCGCGAAAAGCTCATGCGGCGCCTGCGCGACGAGCTGCCGTACGGTCTGTCCGTGCAGATCGAGCGTTACGAAGAGGCGCCGAAGGGAGTGCTCATCGGCGCCGTCATCTGGGTCGAGCGGCCCGGACAGAAGGCGATCGTCATCGGCGAAGGCGGCAAGCTGCTCAAGGAGGCGGGCCGCGCCGCACGTCTCGATCTGAAAGCGCGCCTCGAACGGCCGGTTCGCATCGAGCTGTGGGTCAAGGTCAGGGAGAACTGGTCCGACAGCGAGCGCGCGCTGCGCGAATTCGGCTACGGCGATCCATCGGACCACGTCCCGTGAGCGATCTGCAAAGAGCGACGCTCGAGCCGGCGTTCATCCTGCACACGCGCGCGTATCGTGAGTCCAGCCGGATCATCGACGCGTTCTCACGCCGCCATGGTCGCATCGCGGCGGTCGCGCGCGGCATCCGGCGGCCGCGAGCGCGCCTGCGCGCCGCGATACAGCCGTTCCGGCCGTTGCTGCTGTCGTGGTCGGGCCGGGGCTCGCTGCACACGCTGACCGGTGCGGAGGGCGCCGGCCCATCGGTGCCGCTCGGCGGCGAAGCGCTCATGAGCGGCTGGTACGTCAACGAGCTGATCCTGCGGCTGCTCGAACGCGACGACCCGCACCCGTCGCTGTATGCGCGCTATGCGCAGACGCTGGCCGAGCTCGCCGCAGGGCCGCCGCACGCGCGCAGCCTGCGCCGTTTCGAGAAAAGCCTGCTGGATGAGCTGGGATACGGCCTCAATCTCGAGCGTGATATCGTAAATGCCCTGCCCGTGCGACCGGACGGCCGGTATCGTTTCCGTTTCGAGGAGGGTCCGAGCGAAGCTGACGGGAACGGTGCCGACGTGTATGCGGGGGCTTCGCTGCTGGCGCTCGCGAGCGGCGAGCTGAACGACGAGCAGAGCCTGCGCGATGCGCGTCGCCTGCTCCGGACGACGCTCGAACATTATCTCGGCGGCCGGCCGCTGAAGACGCGCGAGGTGCTCCGCGCCATGAAAGGAAGAGGATCTTGAACGCCGGGAAGATGGCGCTCGGCGTCAATATCGATCACGTCGCCACGCTCCGGCAGGTACGCGGCACGCGTTATCCCGATCCGGTGCACGCCGCGGTCCTTGCGGAGCAGGCCGGCGCCGACAGCATCACGCTGCATCTGCGCGAGGATCGCCGGCACATTCAGGATCGCGACGTGCGCGTCCTCAGGGACGTCTTGCAGACCCGCATGAATCTGGAGATAGCGCTGACCGAGGAGATGCTCGCCATCGCGAGCGACGCGCAGCCCGAGGATTGTTGCCTCGTGCCGGAGCGCCGCGAGGAGCTGACCACCGAGGGCGGCCTCGACGTGCCCGGCCAATCCGCGCGCATCGCCGACGCCTGTACGCGTTTGGCAGCGCGCGGCGTTCGCGTGTCGCTGTTCATCGATCCGGATCCGATTCAGATCGAGGCGGCCGCCGCGACCGGCGCGCCCGTCGTCGAATTGCACACCGGCGCTTACGCCAATGCTCGCGGAGAAACGGCGCGCCGGCGGGAGCTCGCGCGCGTCGTCGAAGCAGCGCGCCAGGCGGACACGCTCGGCCTGGTCGTGCACGCCGGACACGGTCTGCACTATCACAACGTGGAGCCGGTCGCGGCTATTCCCCAGATCGCCGAGCTCAACATAGGGCACGCGATCATCGCACGCGCCGTGCTCGACGGCCTGCGCGCGGCCGTCGTCGATATGAAGCGGCTCATCGTAGCGGCGCGAAGACGGTGATCTTCGGCATCGGCACGGACGTCGTGCGTCTGGACCGCATCGAGAGAACGCTCGAGCGATTCGGCCGTCACTTCACCGATCGCCTGCTCATGCCCGAGGAGCTCGCGGTCTTCGCCCGGCAGAAACGGCCCGCGCGATTTATCGCCATGCGTTTCGCCGGCAAGGAGGCGGTCGTCAAGGCGATGGGCACCGGGTTCGCGCACGGCATGTGGATTCGCGACGTCGGCATCGTGCAGAACGGGTGGGGCAAGCCGGAGATCATCTTCTCGCAGCGGGGCCGCGCCATGTGCCGGCGGCTCGGCATCGGCGAAGGCCACGTGACGCTGACCGACGAAGCGGGCCTCATCGTGGCGGTAGCTGTGCTGATGCGGGGCTCGGAGTGGGGACATTCCTGATTTCGCGTACGCGAAATCAGGAATGTCC
>JBOIDB010000024.1:0-33935 GCA_050740235.1 Gammaproteobacteria bacterium | reverse complement strand
GTTCAGGGACATGCTCACAGGACGGATTCCGTTCTGACCGACTGCGCAGGGACGTGAACGGGACGCTCGAACGACGGCTGGCCGCGCTGACCCGCCACGCAGCGGACGGCGGGCTCGCCGGCGGCCGCAAGGGACTCGAAAAAGAGTCCCTGCGCATCGAGCCGGGCGGCCGCATGTCGCGCCTGCCGCATCCCGCGGTGCTCGGCTCCGCGCTGACGCATCCGCACATCACGACGGACTTCTCCGAGGCCCTGATGGAGTTCGTCACGCCGCCGTTCGGCGAAACCTGGGAAACTCTGCAGTTCCTCTGCGACATCCACCAGTTCGTCTACGAGAACCTCGATGATGAACTGTTGTGGGCGACGAGCATGCCGTGCCCGGTCGCCGGGGAGTCGAGCATTCCGCTCGCCCGTTACGGCGATTCCAATGTCGGCACGATGAAGACGGTTTACCGGCGCGGCCTCGGCTATCGATACGGGCGCGCCATGCAGGCCATCTCCGGCGTTCACTTCAACTACTCGCTGCCGGAGCGGTTCTGGCCAATCTACGAGGAGATCGAGCGCAACCGTGAGACGCAGGAAGCTTTCCGGTCGCGCGCCTACTTCGACCTGCTGCGCAATTTCAGGCGGCACGGCTGGCTCGTGCTCTACCTGTTCGGCAGCTCGCCGGCCGTGTGCAAGTCGTTCATGCGCGGCCGGAAGACGAGGATGCCGGAGTTCGACGCGGGAACGCTGTACGAGCCTTACGCCACATCGCTGCGCATGAGCGACCTGGGCTACCGCAACGCGACCCAGAAGAGCCTGTCGATCTCGCTGAACAGCCTCGACGAATACATAGACGGCCTGACGCGCGCCATCACGACGCCGCACGCCCCTTACGAGAAGATCGGCGTCGTCGTCGACGGCGTCCACCGGCAGCTCAACGCCAACATCCTGCAGATCGAGAACGAGTACTACAGCTTCATCCGGCCGAAAAGAGTGGCGCAGTCGGGTGAGCGGCCGACTCACGCTCTGCGCCGCGGCGGGGTGGAGTACGTCGAGCTGCGCGCGCTGGACGTTAGCGCCTTCGATCCGGTCGGCGTGAACCGCCATGAGCTGAGGTTCCTGGAGGCTTTTCTGATTTTCTGCCTGCTCGCAGACAGCCCGCCGATCGAGGGCGACGAGCAGCCCGGGCTGGAGGCGAACTACCACCAGGTTGCGCACCGGGGTCGCGATCCCGCGCTGGACTTGAGGGACCGCGACGGCAACCGGCCGCTGAAGGATTGGGCGCGGGAGATCGTGGATCGCATGCGCGGCGTGTGCGATCTGCTCGACGAAGGCAATTCCGAACGTCCCTACGGCATCGCGCTCGAGGTTCAGGGACGTGCCGTCGAGGATTCCGATCTCACGCCGTCCGCGCGTATCCTGGCCGGAATGCGCGACAGCGGGCTCTCTTTTTTTCCGTTCGGACTGCAGATGTCGGAGGCACACAAGGCGTACTTCCTCGCGCTGGGCTCCGTGCAGGAAGGTCGGCGTGCGGCTTTCCGCGAAGCGGCAAAAAACTCGCTCGCCGAGCAGCGCGCAATCGAAGCCGCGGACGACATCTCCTTCGCGGCGTACCTGCACCGTTATTTTGCAGGGGGACAATCCTGATTTCGCGAATGCGAATTCAGGATTGTCCCCGTTTCCCTGTCCGCCCGGTGTCCGGGTGTCCGGCCGCGGACACGGCCGGGCGCCGACGCAATCGAATAAATTCGTTGTAAATCCGTCACCTGGCGCGAGCCCACGCGGTGGCACATGCCGTGCAATGCAGACGACCATGAAATCCGCATTGCCGGCCGCTCGGAGATTTCGCTGATGGCAGTCGCCACGCTGCCGCGACGCGGCAAACCCGCGCCGATCCAGGACACCTCCGGCCAGGACACGCCGCTCGATCCGCGTCCGCGAAAGCGACGGAGATGGATCATCATCGCCGCCGTGCTGGTTGCCGTCGGACTGGGCGCGCTCGCCGCGTATCCCGCCTGGCGCGCCTATTCCGGCACCGAGGTTGCGGTTTCCCTGGAAAGGCTGCGTCTGGCGGAAGTCGAGCGCGGTCGTTTCGTGCGCGACGTGTCGGTGTCCGGCACGGTCGTGGCTGCCGTGAGCCCGACGCTCTATGCGTCAGCTCCGGGCACGGTCACGTTTCAGGTGCAGGCCGGCGAACGCGTCACGAAGGGCGAGCCGCTCGCGACCCTGGAAAGCCCCGAGCTGACCAACGAGCTCGAGCGCGAGCGCGCGACGCTGCAGTCGCTCGAGATCGACCTGGAACGCCAGACGATCGAAACGCGCAAGCAGCGGCTCGCGAACCAGCAGGAGATCGATCTCGCGCAGGTCGAGATCGAAGCCGCCGATCGTGAATTGCGCCGCGCCGAGGCTTCCTACGAGCACCAGGTCATCAGCGAACGCGATTACGAAAAGGCGCGCGACGATCTTTCGACCGCCCGGCTGCGGTTCGAGCATGCCAGGCAGAACGCCGCGCTGGAAAGCGAGACGCTGCAGTTCGAGCTGGAGACGACGGCGCTGTTGCGGGATCGCCAGCGGCTCGTCGTGAAGGACCTGGAGCGAAGGGTTGCCGCACTCGCGGTCGCCTCTCCGGTCGACGGCATCGTCGGCAACCTCGTCGTCGCGCAGAAGGCCAACGTCCAGCGCAACGCGCCCCTGCTCACCGTCGTCGACCTGTCGGCGTTCGAGGTCGAGATCCGCGTGCCCGAAAGCTACGGCGACGATCTCGCGCTCGGGCAAGACGCCGAGGTGAGCTACGGGCGCGAGACCTACCCGGCGACGGTGACGGCCATTTCTCCGGAAGTGCAGAACAACCAGGTCACCGGCCGCATTCGCTTCGAGGGCGAAGTGCCCGACGGGCTGCGGCAGAACCAGCGCGTTTCCGCGCGCGTCATCCTGGAGTCGAAAGACGACGCGCTGAAGCTGGCGCGCGGCGCTTTCATCGACAGCGGCGGCGGCCGTGTGGCTTACGTGCTCAGCGACGGAGTTGCCCGGCGCCGCGACATCGGCATCGGCGCCGTCAGCGTCAGCGAGGTCGAGATCCTGCGCGGTCTCGAGGCCGGCGAGGTCGTCATCGTCTCCGACACGACGGTCTTCGACGGCGCCGAAAGCGTGCTCGTGAATGATTGAAGCGGTGTGCCGGCTGACTCGGCCCGCCTGTCAAATGTTTCCAACCGGGAAAAGCTCATGCTCAAGATGCAACACGTCAGCAAGATCTATCGCACCGACCTCGTCGAGACGCACGCGCTGCGCGATTTCAGCATTCACGTTCGAGAGGGCGAGTTCATCGCGATCACCGGACCCTCGGGCTCGGGCAAGACGACGTTCCTGAACATCGCCGGTCTGCTGGAGACCTTCGAAGGCGGCGGCTATCTGCTGGACGGCGAGGAAGTGAGCGCCCTGAGCGATCGGCAGCGCTCGCGCGTGCGCAACGAGAAGATCGGCTTCATCTTTCAGAGCTACAATCTGATTCCGGACCTGAACGTGTTCGACAACGTGGATGTGCCGTTGCGCTACCGCGGCTTCGATGGCGCCGAACGGCGCCGGCGCATCGAGAGCACGCTCGATATGGTGGGCCTGGGCTCGCGTAAGAAGCACATTCCGGCGCAGCTGTCGGGCGGGCAGCAACAGCGCGTCGCCATTGCGCGCGCGCTCGCCGGCCACCCCCGTATCCTGCTCGCCGACGAGCCGACCGGCAATCTCGACTCGCTCATGGCGCGGCAGATCCTCGAGCTCATCGAGGACATCAACTCGCGCGGCACGACCATCGTCATGGTCACGCACGATCCGGAGCTCGCGCGGCGCGCCGAGCGCAGCATCCACATCATGGACGGCAAGGTGTCCGACCTCGAGCCCTTCGATCCGCCCGCCGCGGCCCTCGAAGCGCGCTCCTGCGCCTGACGGGCACGGACAATGTTGCGTTATTACCTGAGACTGGCGCTGCTGAGCTTCAAGCGCAATCCGATCCTGAGCACGCTCATGGTGGCGGCGATCGGGCTCGGGATCGGCGTGTGCATGACGGCGCTCACGGTGTACTACCTCATGTCGATCGATCCGATCGCGAGCAAAAGCGACGTGGTCTATGCCGTGCAGCTCGATGGCTGGGACCCGAACGAGCCATATCCGAACAATACGACACAGGAGAATCCCGCACCGTGGGAGTTGACCTGGCGCGACGCCATGACCCTGCGCGAGTCCGATATCGCCGAGCATCGGGCGGCCATGTTCGTGTCGAACTTCACGATCGTGCCCGACGACGAGCAGGTGCGGCCGTTTCTCGCCTCCGCACGCATGACCGACGGCGATTTCTTCCATCTGTTCGAGGTGCCGTTCCTTCACGGGGGCGGCTGGGATCGTGCGGCGGACGACGAAGCGCAGTCGGTCATCGTGCTGTCGAAGGAAACCAATGAGACGGTTTTCGGGGGCGAGAACAGCGTCGGCCGCGAGATTCGCATCGACGACCGTTACTTCCGTGTGATTGGCGTGCTCGACGACTGGAATCCGGTGCCGAAGGTCTACGATCTCAACAACGGGCCTTTCAACGACTCGGAAGAGGTTTATCTGCCGCTGAGCCTGACCGAGCCGCTCGAGGTGCGCACCGGCGGAAATACCAACTGCTGGAAGGACGAGGAGTTGAACACGTTCCAGGATTTCCTCAACTCCGAATGCGTCTGGATTCAGTACTGGGTCGAGTTGACTTCGGGGACGCAGGTCCGCGAGTACCAGGCGTTCATCGACAATTACGTCCGGGAGCAGCAGAGACTGGGACGGTTCGAACGGCCGCTCAACAATCGCCTGACTAACGCGCGCGAGTGGCTCGACGTCAACGAGGTCGTGCAGGACGACAACCGGGTCCTCGTCGGTCTCGCCTTCATGTTCCTCGCCGTCTGCCTGCTGAACACCGTCGGCCTCCTGCTCGCAAAATTTGCCGGCAAGGCGCCGCAGGTTTCACTGAGGCGCGCGCTCGGCGCAAGCCGCCGAGCCGTTTTCGTGCAGCACCTGGTCGAGATCGGGCTGATCGGCGTCGCAGGCGGTCTGCTCGGGCTCGGCCTCGCGTTCATCGGCCTGGCGGGCATCCGTTCGTTCGGAGGCGAATTCGAGAAGCTCGCCCATCTCGATCCGGTTCTGGTGGCGCTGGCGATCGCCATCGCGCTGTTCGCGAGCCTCGCGGCGGGAGTTTTCCCGACGTGGCGGGCATGCCTGACGCCGCCGGCGGCCCACCTGAAAACACAGTAGAAGTGCCATTCATGGAAATCCGACCGATCCTGAGCGCCATGCTGCGAAACAAGGCCGGCGTTCTGCTCGTTGCGTTGCAGATCGCCGTCACGCTCGCTGTCGTGGTCAATGCCTCGTTCATCATCAAGCAGCGGCTGGACCTGATCGGCCGTCCGACCGGCATGGACGTTGCGAACATATTCACCGTCCTGAGCTGGAGTTTCGGTGACGACGTCGACTTCCGTGAGCGCATCCGCGCGGACCTCGAGCTGATACGAAACCTGCCGGGCGTCATTGACGCGACCACCATGCTGAACGTGCCCCTGAGCGGCGGCGGCAGCGCAACTACCTTTCACGTCGAGCCAGGACAGGAGGACCCTCCGAGTGCAAACTACTTTCCCGTCGAAGAGCGCGCCATAGAAACGCTTGGCGTCAAATTGATGGCCGGGCGCGGTTTCCGGCCCGAGGAGATCAAGGTCCTGGCGCCCGATTCCAGTGTGTTCGTCGACTCCGTCATCATGACGCAAGCGTTCGCGGACCGGCTGTTCCCCGACGGAGATGCGCTCGGCAAGACGATCTACGACGGCCTCGGTCAGCCTGCCACGATCGTCGGCATCATCGAGCACATGCACGGGTCGTGGGTGGGATCGGATCGCTTGAACGAGGTCGTGCTGTTTCCGGCCCATATCGACTATGGTTTCGTGCGATACGTGATCCGCGCCGAGCCGGGCCGGCGCGACGAGCTCATGCCGCTCGTGGAGCAGAAGCTCGCGGAGCTCGATGCCCAACGCGTCGTGCGCGAGCCGCGCTCACTCGAGGAATATGCCGCCGACAGCTACCGCGCGGACCGGATGATGGCGACCCTGCTCGGCGCAGTGATTTTCCTGCTCGTCTCGGTGACCGCGCTCGGCATCGTGGGGCTCGCAAGCTTCAGCGTGAAGAGCCGCACGAAGCAGATCGGCACGCGGCGGGCGATCGGCGCGAGCCGGCTGGATATCCTGCGCTACTTCATGGTCGAGAACTGGCTGATCACCACCGGCGGCGTGGCGCTGGGCAGCGTGCTGGCGGTCGCGTTCAACTACTGGCTGGTCCGCACGTTCGAGCTGCCGAAGCTCGACTGGATATATATCCCCGTCGGCGTCGTGACACTCTGGATCCTCGGACAGCTTGCGGTGCTCGGACCTGCCCGGCGCGCGGCATCGATCGCGCCGGCCATCGCCACACGCACGGTGTAAGAAAATCGGGGTCAGACCCCGGGTTATCGCGCTCCTTGTACAATCCGGCGAGGAGTTGCCATGCAGACCATCCTCGTCATCGATGACGCGCACGGCGTGCGCACCGCTCTGGAAGTGCTTCTCGAGCTGCACGGCCTGCGCGTGCTGAGCGCGGAATCGCCGGCGGCCGGCCTCGCCGTACTCGCCCGCGACGACGTGGATCTGGTCATACAGGACATGAACTTCGCGCGCGAGACGACGTCCGGCGAGGAGGGCGTCGCGCTCTTCCACGACATCCGCAAACGTTATCCGGATGTGCCGATCGTCCTGTTGACGGCCTGGACCCACCTCGAGACTGCCGTCGAGCTGGTCAAGGCGGGCGCCGCCGATTACCTGGGCAAGCCGTGGGACAACGATCGGCTGCTGACGAGCGCGCGCAACCTGCTGCGGCTGCGCGCCGCCGAACGGGAGGCGCGCAAGCTGACAGCGGCCCGACGCCGCGCCCGCGAACAGCTTGCGGCAGACTATGACGTGCGCGGCATGGTCTTCGAAAGCGACGCCATGCTGCAGATCGTCTCGATCGCCACGCGCGTTGCACACTCCAATGTGCCGGTGCTGATCACGGGCGCCAACGGTTCCGGCAAGGAACGGATCGCGGATATCGTGCAGGCGAACTCGTCTTGCGCCGACGGCCCGTACGTGAAAGTCAACGCCGGCGCGTTTCCACGCGATCTCGTCGAAGCCGAGCTGTTCGGTGCAGAGGCGGGGGCATTTACGGGCGCGACGAAAGCCCGCACCGGTCGATTCGAAACCGCAGACGGCGGCACGCTGTTTCTCGACGAGATCGGCAACCTGTCGCCGGACGGCCAGGTCAAGCTGCTCAGGGTCCTGCAAAGCGGCGAATACGAGCGCCTCGGGAGCAGCCGTACGCGGCAGGTCCGCGTGCGTGTTATCGCCGCGACGAACACGGACCTCGAGGCGGCCATCGCGGCGGGACATTTCCGGGAGGACCTCTATTACCGGCTCAACGTCATCGAGCTCGAGCTGCCGCCGCTCGCCGACCGGCGCGACGACATTCTGCCGCTCGCCCGTCATTTTCTGCAGCCGGGATATTCGCTCGCGCCGGCTGCGGAACGGCTGCTGCTCGCATACGACTGGCCCGGCAACGTGCGAGAGCTGGAGAACACCATCCGGCGCGCCATGCTGATGGCGCCGGAAAAGCAGCTCGACGCCGCGCATCTCGGCATCGACCTGAAGCACGGCGCCGGCGCGCGCACGGATGACACGCCGGGGTTGGCGGACATCGAGACCGCGCTGGCGCGGGCCGGCGGAGTGGTGGCGGAAGCCGCGCGCGAGCTGGGGCTGAGCCGCCAGGCACTCTACCGGCGCATGGACAAGCTCGGCATGCGCTAGATTAATGGGGACATTCCTGATTTATTATCCGGCTGCAGCAGGCAGCAGGCAGCAGGCAGCAGGCCGATGCAAACCAATAAATCAGGAATGTCCCCATTAATCCGTGATTTCTTTCTCGCGGCCGAGGAAATGAATCAGGAATGTCCCCATTCTTCAGGTTCTCGCTGGAAGGCAAGCTCCTTGCGCTGGCAGGTATCGTCGCATTCGCGGCGGTCGCGCTGACGGCGGCGCTCACGCGCCTGATCGACAACGTCTGGCTGGCCGCCGTGGCCGCGTTCGCCATCGTGTTCCCGTTGGCCTTGCTCGGCGCGCGGCGATTAGCAGCCCCGATGGCGCGAGTGATCCGCGCGCTGGGCAACGGTGTCGCGAACCTGCGCGACGGCGATTTCAGCATCGGCATCGCCAGCTCCAGGAACGACGAGCTGAGGGATCTCGTTGACACGTACAACGCGCTCGTCGGCGTGCTGCGCGAGGAACGACAGGGCATCCATCAGCGGGAGCTGCTGCTCGACACCGTCATACAGCGCGCACCGATCGCCACCGTCCTGACCGCGCCCGGCGACGTCGTCGTATACAGCAATCTCGCCGCTCGACACCTGCTGCACCACGGCCGAAAACTCGAAGGGGCGCGCTTCACTGCTGTGCTCGACGAGGCGCCGAAAGCGCTGCGCGAGGTAGGCCAACGGCACGGCGACGGGCTGCTGACCGCGGTAGTCGACGGTGAGCGCCAGACCTGGCACTACTCGCATCGCCAGTTCGTGCTGAACGCGCGGCCGCACGACCTGTACCTGATCCGCCAGCTCACGCGAGAGCTTGGCCGGCAGGAGGCGGCCACCTGGAAGAAGGTCATCCGCGTCATCGGCCACGAGCTCAACAACTCGCTCGCGCCTATCGTCTCGCTCGCGCACTCGGGCCGGCGGATCGCAAGCGAGATGGAAAACACTCCTGAGCCCACAAATCCGGGATTGGCAACGTCCACGGATTCGGCGAGTTCGAAACCGGGAATATGTCCTCCCTCGCTCGATGCCATCTTCTCGACGATCGAGGAGCGCTCCGGGTATCTGCGCTCTTTCATCGACAGTTACGCCCGATTCGCCAAGCTGCCCCAGCCGAGGGTCGAGGCCGTCGACTGGCGCTCCTTCTTCGATTCCCTCGAACGCACGGCGGCGTTCCGGTTGCGGGGCGGGCTGCCGCCAACGGCCGGCCGCTTCGATCCGGCGCAGATCCAGCAAGTGCTCATGAACCTGCTGAAGAACGCTCACGAGTCCGGCTCGCCGGCGGAAGCCGTGGAGGTCGAGATCGAAACGCATCCCGACGGATCGAGCCTGCGCGTCCTGGATCGCGGGCACGGCATGTCGGAGGAAGTGCTGGAGAATGCCCTGCTGCCGTTCTATTCGACCAAACAGACCGGCACCGGGCTCGGGCTGCCGCTCTGCCGGGAGATCGTCGAGGCGCACGGCGGCCGCCTGCAGCTTGCCAACCGGCAGGGCGGCGGTGTCGCGGTCAAGTTCTGGCTGCCGGGCCAGGCGTCGTCCCGGACTATGTACGAATGAGTTCGTTTTGATCTATACTCGAGTTCCCCTTGTCAGGGCGAGCGGGGCCACCGACATGAACATGAAGACTCACGCCGCCAGGTCCACAGCGCTGCCGCGTCCCACAGCCGCCGAGCTCGGCATCCTCCGGGCTCTCTGGGAGCTCGGGCCCAGCACCGTGCGCCAGGTTCATGACCATCTCTCGCACGACGACAACGTCGGTTACACGACCGTGCTCAAGTTCCTGCAGATCATGCATCGCAAGGGACTCGTCGAGCGTGACGACTCGGAGCGCGCGCACGTCTACACCCCGCGCGTGAGCAAGGACGAGACCCGACGGCAGCTCATGAGCCATCTCATCGACAAGGCTTTCGACGGATCGCGATCGCAGCTCGTGCTGCAGGCGCTCGGCGATTCGAAGCAGACGACGCCCGAAGAGCTCGAACAGATACGGAGCCTGCTGGCCCGCATCGAGGAGAATAAATCATGAGCGCTGCAAGTCAGGTTCTGCTCGACGCCGGCATCGAGGCGCTCGGCTGGACGCTGTTGCATTTTCTCTGGCAGGGAGCCGCTGCCGGCGCGATTTTCGCGCTGCTCATGAAGGTGCTCGCGCGCGCCTCGGCGGGCCTGCGGTATGCGGCCGGCCTGTGCGTGTTCGCCGGCCTCGCCCTGACGCCCGTTGTGACCTTCTGGTATGTGTTCGACGGCGCGCCCGCGGCCGGAGTGGCGACCGCCGTGTCGCAGGCGATCGTCGTGACCGGCGTGGCCGGTGCGCACTGGTGGTCCAGTGTCGAATCGATGCTGCAGGCCCTGCTGCCCTGGCTCGTGCTCGCCTGGTTCGCCGGCGTGCTCGTGCTCTCGTGTCGCCTGGCCCGGGAATGGGCCGAGGTGCGCGCCCTGGTACGGTCGTGCACCCGGCCGTTGCCGCCGTCGTGGCGAGATGCGGCCGAGCGCCTGCGCTTCGGCTTCGGAATTCGCCGTCCCGTGCAGGTGCTGGAGTCGGCGCTGGTACATGTGCCGATGGTCATCGGCTGGTTCAAGCCCGTGATTTTGATTCCGCCGGCCGCCCTGCTCGGGTTGACGACGAAACAGCTCGAGCTGCTCGTCGCGCACGAGCTGGCGCACATCCGACGCCTCGACTACGCGGTGAATCTCTTTCAGGTTGCCGTCGAGACATTGCTGTTCTACCACCCCGCCGTGCGCTGGATGTCGTCGCGCATCCGCGAGGAGCGCGAGCTCTGCTGCGACGATCTGGTGGTGGCCAAGTCCGGCGACAATCTCGCCTACGCACGCGCGCTCGCCGAAATGGAAGGGCTGCGCGCCGCCGTACCCTGCATGGGCATGGCCGCGGACGGCGGACAGCTCATCAGCCGCATCAACCGCCTCGTTGCCCTGCCGGCGCCGCAGCGCGGCGCTGCGCACTGGCTGCTGGGCATCCTGCTGGCGGCCGCCGGCACGAGCGTCATGACGTCGCTGCATTTTGCCGTGCAAAGCTTCGATGTGCCGGCCGCATCGGTCGAACCGGCGCCGGCGACCAGGCCGGAGCCGGCCGCAATTGTCGAAAGCGGGGCCCCGGCGGTGTTCGAGTCCGAGCCGAGCGCGGCGCAGCCGCGATCCGCGACGGTCGACGCGCCGCCGGTTGCGATACCGCGGGAGATTGAGCCCGTCGCGGTCGAGACTCCGTCGGCTCCGGCTGAAGAACCGGCGTCTGCCGTCGCCCCGCCAAACCCGCCCGTCGACGTGGCGCCAGTTGCCTCGGCGTCAGCCGACGCCGCGCCGGCCGATGTGGCGTCCGAAAAATTGGCGTCGGCCACCATACCGTCCGTTGCGTCCGCCGCGCGAGCGCCGCAGCCGGCTGGTCAGCCTGAGCCCGATTCGTCGCCGGTGGGTATCGACGAACCGGTGCCTGCGGTCGAAGAAGCGCCGCCGGCCGAAACCTCCATTCCGGAGCCGGCAATCAGCGAGCCGGCGAACCCGGATTCCGAAGCTGCGCCCGCGGACGGCGGGCGCGCGGAAACGCGCCTGGCCATGCTGCGGGAGCCTGCTGCGGAACCGGCGCGTCCGGTGACGGCGGCTCTGCAGCAGGAGACCGTTGCCCCGGAGACGGATCCGGCGCCGGGCGGCCCGGTGCTCTCCGGCGGCACGCCGATAACCGTTACGCAGCCGGGTTTCCCGCGCCGCGCGCGCCTCAAGGGCATCGAAGGTGCGGTGACCGTCGAGTTCACCGTGACGCGCAGGGGCCGCGTGGAGGACGTGCGCATCGTCTCGGCCAATCCCGAAGGCGTCTTCGATCGCGAGGTCGCCGATACGGTGCGCGAATGGCGCTTCGAGCCGTATCAACTGGATGGAGCGCCGATCGATCGCAGGATCGCGCGCACCATTCAGTTCGAGCTGGACGGCAGCGCACCGTCGGCGGCCGATACCGACTGCGTGATTCGCACTGGTTCACGCCTGTGCCGTGGCGATCGCATCGGCTCGCAGGGACGCGCCGTCGAGACCATCTACCGCGCCGAAGACTGATTTCCGCCGATCGAGGAGTAGAGCAGTGAAAATGACACTGCTGAATGGCCTGCTCATCACCGCGCTGGTGTCCGTTTCGGGATGCGTATCGCAGACGACCCGGGATGTCCAGGCGGGACCGAAGTTCACCGAGGCGCAGAAAGACGCGATGAGCGAAGATGCAAAGCTGACGATCTACAACGCGCAGGTGCGCGAGAAGGATCAGCTCGTATGCAAACGTGTGCAGAGGGTCGGTTCGCGGATCAAGGACCGCGTCTGCAGGACCCATGCGGAAATCGAGCTGGAAAGGGCGGCGGCCAGGGAGGCTCTGCGCAGCACGCGCGGCGACAACGCGAGAGTGGGCGGCGCCGGCCAGTCGGTAACCGGCGGTGGCGGCGGTGGCGGCGGTGGCTAGCATCCGGCCGGCAAGGTCGTGATTTCGCTGCGACAGCGCGGACTTTTTCACGCCCACGCTGCATAATTCCTCCCCGCCGGATACTTCTCCGAGCGGCGGCTTGCATTCTACGAAATTCTTCGTATAATGCGGCCATACAGGCAAACCAGCCTGAAATCACGCTCTGGAGAAATCAATGAAATTGTTCGTTTCTGCCGCCTTGTTGGCCGCCGGCGTCGTCGGCCTCTCCGGGTGTGCTTCGCAGGCCGAATCGAGCCTCGCCAGCGGTCCCAAGTTCACGGAGGAAGAGAAGGCGGCGATGAGCGAGGAGGAGAAGCTCGCCCTCTACAACGCACAGGTGGAGGAGGAAGAGCGCCTGCGCTGTACGCAGATCAAGCGCACTGGTTCGCACAGAATGACGCGCGTTTGCACATCGGCCGATGAGCGCCGCGCCGATCAGGAAGCTGCGCAGGAGGCCTTGCGCAGGTCCCGCAACGCGCCGGCGCCGACCGGAGACTGAGGACGATTCGACGGGGACGGTCCGATCCGTTTCGTCAGCTAAAACGGTAACGGCTCGCCGCGCTCCCGGGCACGGCGCCTGTGCAGTTCCTGCAGGCGTCGCGTCAGCGGGCCCGCTTCGCCGTTGCCGATCGCGCGACCGTCGACGCCGGCGACCGGCGCCAGCTCGCCCATCGTGCCGGTCGTGAACATCTCGTCGGCTGCGTAGACTTCCGTCAGCGAAACGTTGCGCTCGTCGAGCGGAATCGACTCCTCGCGCGCGATTTCGATGACCATCCGGCGCGTGATGCCCGGAAGGCAACTGTCGGCAGTCGGCGTCACGAGACGCTCGCGCTTCACGATGAAGACGTTCGTATCGTTGGTTTCCGCCACGAATCCGTTCAGGTCGAGCATCACCGCGCCGTCCGCGCCGGCGGCGTTGGCCTCGATGCAGGCCAGTATGTTGTTGATCAGATTGTTGTGGTGGATCTTCGAGTCGAGGCACTGCGGCGAGTTGCGGCGCACGGACGACGAAATCAGCCGCAGCGCGCGCGAGCCGTAGACCGGCGGCTTCCATTCGGCGAGCACGATGAGGCAGGGGCCGCAACGGTTGTTGCGCGGATTCATGCCCGACGTGAGCTTCTCGCCGCGCGTCAACGTGAGGCGGGCATGCACGTCGTCGCGCATGCCGTTGGCTTGCAGCGTGGCGAAGATCGCCGCCTTGATCTCGTCGCGTCCGGGAACGGTCTCGAAGGCCATCGCTTTCGCCGAATCCGCCAGCCGGTCCAGATGCGCATCGAGCTCGGCGATGCGTCCGTCGTAAACACGCAGACCTTCCCAGACCGCATCGCCGCCCTGAACGGCGCTGTCGAATACGGAAACCTTCGCTTCGGCGCGCGGCTTCAGCCCGTCGCCCACCCAGACGAGAATGTCGGCGTTACGGGGATCGGGAAGCTGATTCATGCCTGGAGCGTATCTCATGACCCGGCGTGGGCGCGATGGCGGCCAGCCTCATGGCCGAACGAACTCCGGCCTACGCGATGGCGAAGGGCAGCAGATAATGGTAGTGCACCCGGCATTCCTCCAGCAGCGGGCGCAGCGCGTCCGGGAAATCCCGGGACCGTGGGCGCGGAGCCGCGAATCCCGTCGAGCCATGCACATTCGCGTACCAGTGGCGCGCCCACACGCCATCGTAGGGTTTCGGCCCGGGCGGCCAGTGCAGCATGACCGTATCGAATGGAAGGCCGAGCCGCGCGCACAGCGACCTGAGCACGCCCGGCGGATTCGCAAGCAGCCGGCCGGCATCGAGCACGGGCGGCTCCCGGCCCCGCCCGCGCAGGTCGTCGAACAATCGGTGCTGGCGCGCCAGCCCGGTATCGGCAAGGCCCGCGTGGGGCAGCTCGCGTGTCAGCGACGGCAGCATCTCGCGCGGGTCGCGAATCAGCAGCACGTTGGACGTGCGAGCCAGGAAGCCGAGATCGAGGCCGACGAGATGGTGCGCCATCTGCTTCATGAACAGGACGGGCCGGTCTGCGGGCTCCTCCACGAGCCGGCGCATGACGCTGTCGCCGTCCGTGTCCGTCGTCGACAGCACGTCCGCACGGCCGGGATGAATGGCGCCGGAAATCCTCAGGTAGTGCCCGTACAGCGGCTCGTCGAGCACGGCCGTGTCCGGGCGCTGCGCAAAACTGTACATCAGCGCGGTCGAGACGTTGCGCGGCCCCGACCAGAGGCAAATGCGCATGATCGCGATTATTCGTCGGCGTAGATCTTGACGACCAGTCGTCCCGCCGTGTCGATGTAGCCGCGATACATGCCCGGCGTGTTGAACGGCATGGCGATATTGCCCTCGGCATCGAGGGCGATCACGCCGCCTTCCCCTTCGCGCTGGACGAGCTTTTCCATCACGACCTCGTCGGCCGCTTCCTCGACCGTCAGGCCCTTGTAGCGCATCAGGGCGGCAATATCGTGCCCGACCACCGAGCGCATGAAGTATTCGCCGTGTCCCGTGCCGGAAACCGCGCAGCTCGCGTTGTCGGCATACGTGCCGGCTCCGATGATGGGCGTGTCGCCGATGCGTCCGAAGCGCTTGTTCGTCAGCCCGCCCGTTGACGTGCCTGCTGCGAGATTGCCGCGCGCGTCCAGCGCCACGGCGCCGACCGTGCCGGATTCCGGCACCGTCGATTCGCGCTGCTGCCGCTCTTCCTCGCGTGCTTTCTCGAGCTCATCCCAGCGACGTTGCGTGAAAAAGTACGACTGCGGCACCAGCGACATGCCCTGCTCCAGCGCGAATTCCTCGGCACCCTCGCCGTAGAGCATGACGTGCTTCGAGCGCTCCATGACCAGGCGCGCGAGATCGATCGGATGGGCGATGTGGCGGATGCCGGACACGGCGCCGGCGCTCAATGTCCGACCGTCCATGATGGCGGCGTCGAGCTCGTTAGCGCCGTCGCTGGTGAACACCGCGCCCCTGGCGGCGTTGAACAGCGGCGAGTCCTCGAGGATTTGGATCGCCGCTACGACGGCGTCCAGCGCATACGCGCCTTCCTCGAGGCGCGCATGGCCGGCGCGCAGGGCCTCCGTGAGCTTCTCGCGATACTCGGCTTCTCGCGCCGGCGTCATTTCCTCGCGCGAGATCGTGCCGGCGCCGCCATGAATGGCGATCGCGACCTTCGGTGATGACTCCTGAGCGTGCGCGGCGGCCACCATGGTCAGCGCGCCGAGCACGCATGCGACGAAGCGGCGCATGAGCTGATTCCTTCTGCTGTCGAGACCGGCATTCTATCGCGGAACTTTTCCCCGGCCATCGGTTTCCGAAGAATTGCCCGTTGCGACCTCACGTTATAACCTGTCGCGCCCGAGCACGGCGGAGGAGACCGAATCATGCGCAGATTGTCGATCATCGTGATTCTCGTGGCATTAGCTTCGGCATGCGACAGGTCACCCGAAGGTGCCGCAAGGCTCGAGGAAGCGCGCCGTATCGCCCACGAGCACCTCATCGTCGACACGCACATCGATGTTCCCTATCGCCTGCGCGAGGAGTTCGAGGACGTGTCACGGCGCACCGAGTCGGGCGACTTCGACTATCCGCGCGCGGTCGCCGGCGGCCTCGATGCGCCGTTCATGTCGATCTATATCCCCGCGGAGTTCGAGACGGAGGGCAATGCGACGGCGTTGGCCGACGACCTCATCGACATGGTCGAGGAGCTGGCCGCCGCTTCACCCGACAAGTTCGCGGTCGCCACGTCCCCGGATCAGGTCCGTTCGAATTTCATCGCCGGCCGCATGTCCCTGGCGCTCGGCATGGAGAACGCCGCGCCGATCGACGGCGACCTCGCAAACCTGCGCCACTTCTTCGATCGAGGTATCCGCTACATCACGCTGGCTCATTCGAAGAGCAATCACGTTGCCGACTCGTCTTTCGACACGCTGCGTCCGTGGCACGGCCTGAGCGAGTTCGGGGAATCGCTGGTCGCCGAGATGAACCGGCTCGGCATTATGGTGGACGTCTCGCACATCTCGGACGAGGCCTTCCGGGACGTCATCGAGGTGACGCGCGTGCCGGTGATCGCGTCGCACTCGTCGGCGCGTCATTTCACGCCCGGGTTCGAGCGCAACATGAGCGACGAGATGATCGCCGCGTTGGGGGAAAACGGCGGCGTCATGCAAATCAACTTCGGCTCGTCTTTCCTCACGGCGGAGGCGAACGACTGGTTCGTGGAGTACCAGGCGCGGCGCGACGAATTCGTCACGGCCAATCGGCTCGATCCGGAGAGTGACGAGGTGAAGGCATTTCAGAAGGCCTACAGAGCGGGTCATGAGTTCCCGTTCGCCAAGCTCGAGGACGTGCTCGATCATATCGACCAAGTCGTCGAGATCGCCGGTATCGATCACGTCGGTCTGGGATCGGACTTCGACGGTGTCGGCAATTCTTTGCCGGAAGGCCTGAAGGATGTGTCGATGTACCCGAACCTGATCGCGGGCCTGCTGGAACGCGGCTACACGGAGGCGGACATCGACAAGATCCTGTCCGGAAATATCCTTCGTGTGTGGACCGCAGTGGAGGAATACGCCGCCCGCCAGAGAGCGAGACCTTCATCGTAGGGCCGATTTCAATCGGCCACCCGGCGTAGGGCAAAGAACGGCGGAATGAATTTCCGCCCTACGAGGAAACTATCGGCTGGTCGAGGCGCACGACCCTGTCCGCCCGCGCCAGCGTTTCGCGGCGGTGCGCGATCAGGATTCGCGTGATTTTCAGCGTGGCGAGCATCGATGCGATGCGTGCTTCCGTGGCCGCATCGAGATGGCTCGTCGCCTCGTCGAGGAACAGGATACGCGGCTCGCGATAGAGCGCGCGAGCGAGCAGGATGCGCTGCTTCTGCCCGCCGGAGAGCGCCGCGCCCATGTCTCCGACCAGGCTGTAATAACCCATCGGCATGTCCGCGATTTCCTCGTCGATGCAAGCCAGGCGCGCGCAGGTCTCGATGCGCGATTCGTCGGGCCGCGCGTCGAAAAACGCGATGTTGTCGGCCAGCGAGCCGCCGAGAAGCCGGTCGTCCTGCATCACGCTGGCAATTTGCTGGCGATAACTCCGGATGTTGCCGCCATGGATATCGCGGCCATCCACCAGAATCGCGCCGGCGCTGGGCGTGAGCAGGCCGAGCATGAGCTTGAGCAGCGTGGACTTGCCGAAGCCGGACGGCGCCGTCAGGGCCACGCATTCCCCGGCGGCCACCTCGAGCTCGATGCCGTCCAGCACCAGCGGATCCGCCTCGGAGTATCGGAACGAGAGCTTGCGCACCTCGATGCTGCCGCGTAGCGGCGCCATGTCCGTCGGGGCGGTCAATCCGCGCTCGGGCTCCGCATGCACGATGTCCGCCAGCCGCTCGAGGTGGACGGATGCGAGGCGGTATTCGACGAGTTTGTCCACGAGCGCGCCGGCGCGCGCGGCAAAATGCGTCTTGTAAGCGAGAAACGCGACCAGCATGCCGACGGAGAACCGGCCGTCCAGGATCGCCAGCGCGCCGATGAAAATCACCGCCACGCTCTCGAGCCCGAACAGCAGGCCGCGCGTGAGCTGTTCGCCGATCTCGAGCCTGCGGACGCGCACGTCCGCGCTGATCGTGTCGGCGAGCCGATTGAGCCAGGACGATTCGCGCTGCTGTTCTCCGCCGAAGCATTTGACGGCCTGAATGGCGCGCACCGATTCCATGAAGTGAGACTGCTGGCGCGCGTCCACGACAAGCGCTTCCCGAGCGCGCAGGCGATGCGGAAAGAAGAAGATCAGGCGCGCGATGGCGTAGAGCGTAACGCCGGCAGCGACGAGCATGGCGAGCCTGGCATCGTAAAGGAACATGACGATCAGCGTCGTGCCGGCCATCAACCCGTCGATGACGGCCTCGACCATCGTCTGCGTGACGAGCGACTGCACGGCCTGCAGCGAGCCGAATCGCGATACGACTCCGCCCATGTGCCGCTTCTCGAAGAACTCGAGCGGCAGGCTCAGGAGCCGGCCGAACAATCGCGCCGACCACGAGTAGCGCAACAGGGAGCCGAGATACACGATCACCCACGATCGAAATGCGCCGATCGCGGCCTGGATCAGCATGAGCAGGGCGAACGCGAGCGCCAGCAGGCCGAGCAGGTCGCGATCTCCGGACACCACCACCTCGTCGATGACGATCTGGCTGTAGAACGGCGCGAGGAGGGCAAAGATCTGGAGCACCAGCGAGAGCAAGAGCATCTGCACGAGCGCGGGCGCAAGGCCGGACACATGGCGGAAGAACGCCTGCAGCCGGAGCGTGGAATATCGGCGTCCGCGCACGAACTCGCCGCCCGGCGTGAGCTCGAGCGCAATCCCGGTGAAGCTCGCGGCCAGCTCATCGATGGAAATCCGCCGGCGACCGATCCGCGGATCGATGATCTCGACGGCCGAGCCGGCGGGGCGCTCGAGCACGACGAAATGATCGAAGCTCCAGTGCAGGACGGCGGGCCGGCGAAGCCGGCCGAGATCGACCGGGTCGAGACGCAGAGCGCGCGAATCGAGCTTCAGCCCCTGCGCCATCTCCATGAGGCGAACGAGACTCGTGCCCTTGAGTGAGGCGCCCCAGCGTCGCCGCAGCGCGTTGAGATCCAGCTCGAGGCCGTGAAACCCCGCCACCATGGCGACGCACGCGATCCCGCACTCGGCGGCCTCGGTCTGCAGCACGATTGGGGCACGGCGCCGGCCGAACAGGCGCAGCGTGGGCAGGCTCATCGATTGCGCGCGATGGCGCCGTAGAGCGGCTCGAACAGCCAATGGATGATCTGCCGGCGATCGCGGATGATGTCCGCCTCGAGCGAGATGCCCGGTCGCAGCGGCAGCTCGAGTCCGTCCGCCGAAACGGACTGTTGCGCCAGCCGCACCGTCACGCGATACGCAGGCTCAGGCATGGCTACGGGCCCCTGCATTTCCTCCGGCAGCAGGATGGTGCGCCCGATACCGGCGATCGTGCCGTCATAGAGGCCGAACTTCTGATACGGGTACGCCGCGTAGCGCAGCCGCACGCGCTGGCCGCGCGCAAGAAAGCCGATCGCCCGGGCCGGCACCAGGAGCACAGCGCGGAGCTCATCGCTTTCCGGCACGAGCGTAGCCAGCGGGCGGCCCGGCACGACGGCTGTGCCGACGTGCGCCTGCAAACTGCCGATGCTGCCGGCCACGGGCGCCGCGATCGTATGACTGCGGCGCATGCCGGCTTCGGCGAGCCTGCGGCCGATCCCGCTCAGGGCCTTCTCGAACTCACCGATGCGGATGGCCTGTCGCCCCGGCAGGCTGTCGATCTCGAGTTCCTGCGCGCGCAGCAGCGCACCCAGCCGGGCGCTGTCCTGATCGAGGACCTGCCGATCGATGCGCGCCTCCAGCACCGCCGCCTCCGCTTCCTCGAGCCGCATGCGGGGGACATGGCCGGCAGCGGCGACCGGCGCCAGCCGCTGCAGAATCTGCGTGCGCTGTGCCACACGATCATCGAGGCTCGCGCGCCGGCGCTCGAGCAGCCGCAGCTGCCCGCGGATATCCGCGGCCTTCTGTGCGCTTGCCGCTGCCTCGATGATGTCGAGCTCGCGTTGCCGTTCGATCTGGCGCTTCAGCGCACTGCGCTCCACGCGCAGCTCGTCGAGAATGCGCGCATCCACGTCTCCGAGCTGCTCGCCGCTTCGCCGCGTCGAGATGACGAACAGGATTTCGCCGCCCGCGACGCGCTGGCCTTCGCGGATCAGGCTGCGCTCGACGGTGCCCGGCTGCGCCGGCACGATCTTGACGAGGCCGCCGGCCGGCGCGAGGTGTCCGACGACGGTTTGCTTGCGGGCATACGTGCCGAGCAGGAGCAGCGCGATCAACGCCGCGGCGACGGCCAGCGCGAACGCGCTGACGAGCGTGAGCGAGAGCGGGCGAGGGAGCGTAGCGCCGCCGAACAGGCGGTCACCGCGATGCGCGATCGCCTCGCGCCGGAAGAGGGATTCGTCGTCCATGACGAAAGGCGCTTACGGAGAGCGGGTCAGAAAAATCTGAAGACAACCCAGCCGAGCAGGCTGATCGTCGCGATCATCAAGCACAGTTCGGCGAATCCGCCGAGCTCCGTCAACTCATCGAACTGGCCGTCGGCGGTTGAGCGGATTGCCAGAACCTCCGACATCTTTCGTGTCAGGAATTCAGGTTCGGCTGCCGCAGCGATCATGCAAAGCGCCATGAACATGTCCAGGCACATGCTCGCGTAGGCCTCATTCAGAAATCCTCGAACCGCGAACAGCAGAAAAGGCGCGCTGATCAGCAGGAATATCGTGCTCAACAGCCGTGCGTTGCGTTGTGTCAATTTCTCTTCCTCCAACGCGGCGATGCGGCGGGCGCCGTCAATTGCCGAAGAAAGGCCCGGCGGTCGGCATCGGCGCAACCGCCGGGGGGCCTCATGGGCTCAATTGGCCATCCGTTCGTCGAGAAAGCGGTTCCAGGCAGCTCCCACACCGTTGTCGTAGAGCCACGTGCCGAACGCGAACCCGACCTCGAAAGACCCGTACACCAGCCCGAGGCTGGCTGCAAATCGGCTGGCCCGGGCAACGTCCCTGGAATTCGTCAGAAAGTCCCATCTGTCGCCGCCGCTGACGTGTGTCAGCTCCTCAACAGTAAGCTCGCGCATGACTTCCCTCCTTGGGTAGACGCGGTTGAACCGTGCGGCCCGTTCTCGCCGCATGTATGACACTTGAACCAGCCGTGGCTCAGCGCCAAGCACGAGCATGTCACTCGGGGAGCGCTGTGCGCCAGTCTCGAAAGTGGAGGAAAGGCCTGGAAACAGACGCGCCGCGGGCCGTCAGCTGCCTTCGGCTTCGCCCTCGGGCACGGTGGGCTCGAAGATGTCGTCCGGAGCGCGCGTCAATTGCTCGTACTTGTAGTCCGTGATCTCGAAGATCCAGGGCTCGAGGCGCGCGTCGAGCATTTCCGCCTCCTCGCGCGCGGCATCCATGGCGATGCGAAGCTTTTCCGCGGCGCCGGCCGCCGATTCTTCGGCATCGCTCGTCTCGTCATCGGCCTCGGCCGGTGCTTCTTCTTCGGCGGCGGACGTCGCCTCGGCAGCGTCTTCCGGCGCCGCCTCGGGTTCGATCGCCTCGTCTTCGGCCGGCGCGGCCGTCTCGCCGGTCCCGGCCGCGTCGCCGGCCAGCGTTTCGTCGGCGGCCGCTGCCGCTTCGTCCTCCTCGGCCACCGCGAAGCGCTCGGCCAGATCGGCATCGAAATCGGCCTGCACGTGGATCAGCTTCCGTTCGTCGATCTCGAACGCGTATACCGTGAAGACCTTGCCGTCGAACAGCCGGTAGGTCGAGCGTATCGATTCTTCCGGCTCGAACGCTTCCTCCGGCTCGACGTCCTCGAGCCTCAGACCGGTCAGAGCCGAGGCCAGCGAATTGGTCTCCGCGGCCGAGACGAGTTTCTGGCCTTCCGGAATCTCGGCGACGGTGAAATCCGGCAGGTCGCGGCTTTCCTTGGCGATCTCGACGTTACGCCCCTCCGGATGGACGATCGAGACGGATTGCACGGTGTCCCCGGTCACGTCGAGCACGTCGCGATGCAGCCAGTCGACCGGCTGCCGGTCGATGTCGAGGTTGCCGCTGACGAGCAGCGCGGTGGCCTCGCCGGCGCGGCGCGCATAGGTCGAGCTGCCGCCGCGCGCCGTCTGACCGATGACCAGCTCGACGGGCTCGCCGAGTCCCGTGATGGTGAGGTGAGCGCCGGGCTCCTCCTCCGCGATCACATCGGTGACGCCGAGCTGAGCATAGTTCTCGGGGTCCGAGGTCTTCTCCTCGAGCACTTCGGCGATCGACAGGCCGAGCAGTGTTTCGCGCAGCTTGTTGACGTCAGCCGGGTAACCGGATTTCTCCGCGATCACCCATGCATCATCGGTACGCTCGATGGTCACGAGCGGTCCCTCACCGGCGCCGATCTCGACTTTCGTGACGTCGTTGACGTCCTCTTCGAGACCGGGCACGAGGCGGCCCCCGACGGACGACGAGGCGTCGGGTACGCGCTCCCGCGAGGCCCAGATGGCCGCCAGGATGGCGACTGCCGCGATCGCGGCGAGAATCGTCAGTTGCCTTCCCTGCATTCGCTCGCGCTCCGCGCTACGTGGCCGGCGCTGCCGCGGGGCGCATGGTCTTTCGACGCTTTCTGCGCAACAGAAGCAACAGAAGCGCGGCCACCGTGATCAGCAGCGGCACGAGCGCGATATTGATGATCTTGAGCCAGGTGCCGAGGCTCTCGATGCTCTGGTCGAGATCGTGGCGCACCTGCCGCAGCTCGCGGCGTACGCGCAGGTTCTCGGCCTGAAACCTGTCGATTTCCGCGCTTTGCTCGTCGGTGAGGATCATTGCGCTCTGATCATCGCGGTTCGCCTGCAGCTCGGTCAATCGGCGCTCCGTTTCCGCAAGCTGCGCCTGCAGCGCCTTCTCCTTCGCCAGCAATGCTTCGTCGGCTTCGCGCTCGAGTGCTTCGACCTTCTCGAAAGGCCGCGAGAAGCTTGCCCGTCCGCGAATGCTGATCAGATCGCTGCTGCCCGTCAGGTTGTCGAGCGCATTCGCCACCATATCGCCGTTGTTCGCCCAGGCCGTACTGATCCGCTGACCGAAGAAGCTCTGCGTGCGCACCCACAACCAGTCCGAGAGGACGTCGCTGTCGGCCACGACGATCAGGTTGACGGGTCCTTTCGACGCGTCGAGGTGGCCTGCGCCGCCGATTTCAGCACTGCCGGCGTCCTGTGGCGCATCGTCTTCGGTGTCTTGCGCGGGATCCCCGTCTGCGGTTGCCGCGTCCGACTCGTCGCTTTCAGCGCCGTCGACCGCGCTCTCGGCCGCATCCCCGGCAGGCGGCTCCTCAGCTTGCGAATCGCCGGGTGGACCGTCGGGAAATGCGCTGGCGACCTCGCCTTCGTACCGCGCGGCTACGACATAACGCTCGCCGGTCGGCTCGAAGCCGTTCTGCAGGGTTGTCGGATCCGAAAGCTGCGCGAAGCGGCCGGCCTGCATGGGCATCGCTTCGTCGCTCGATTCGAGCAACGGCGTCAGGCTCAGCGACTGCTCCTCGTCGACGCCGAGCATCCCTGCCATTGCCACGTTCAGGCTGTCCAGCCCCGCCGTGATGATATCCGTCGGGTTCAGCGCATCTCCGGTCAGGCCGAGAATGGCCAGGTGACGTGCCGTGCCGCCGCCTGCGGTCGCGGCTTCCAGCGCATAACGCCAGTCCGCCAGGACCTGGCCGCTGTCGTAACGGATCCCCCAGGCTTCGAACAGCCGCTTGAGGTCCGAAGCGGTGCTCGCGAGCATCGCCGCATAGGGGTTGGTGGGATCCTGCGGCGGCACGTCCGATTCGGAATGCGGGTCGACGAAGATCAACGCCTTGCCACCGCCGAGCACGAACTGGTCGATGGCGTAGAGCGCCTTCTCCGACAGGCTCTTGGGATGCACCAGCATCAGCACGTCCACCTCGTCGAGCCCGTCCATGGACTCGTCCAGCGGCCGCACGTCGAAGAGCTGATTCATCTGGCTGACGACGACCCAGGGCTCGCGGATCTGCTGGGTCGCCGCGTCGAAGCCGATGGTCATCGGCAAGGTGGTGTAGAGCCCGATGACCGGCTGCTCGGGATGAATCAGCTCGTAGACCATCCGGGCGACGTCGTACTCGAGAAACTCTTCATTCTCACTCTGAAAGAACGGGATGGTCGCCTGCGTGTCGACGGCATTCGTGCCGGCAAGTCCGAAGTAGATCGATTCGTCGCCCTGACCGGTCGGCACCGCCTGCAGGCCGAAGGCGGCGGCGCGCTCCTCTTCCTCGGAGAAGGGCTGCGGATCGATGACGTGCAGCTCGAGGTTGCCGTCCGACTCGAGCGCGAACTCCTCGAGCAGCTCGCGGATGCGGTTGGCGTAGCTGCGCAGCGACGGGACATCCTCCGTCGCTTCCTCCGAGAAGAAGTAATAAAGATTGATCGGCTCCTCGATCGAATCGAGGATGTTGCGCGTGCCTTGCGCCAGCGTATAGAGCTGGTTCTCCGTCAAGTCCAGCCGCACGCCGCGGAGCAGCGCATTGCTGATGATGATCAACGCGACGAACAGCACCGCGAGGATGACAAGCGCGGACGCGCCAAGCGTATGTTTCTTCCGCTCGGTCATCTAGTCCGCCTTTTTCCAGTCGAGCACTATCGTGTTCGCGACGAGCCAGAAGCCGATCACGAGGGCGAAAAAGATCAGGTCGCGCAGGTCGATTAGCCCCTTCGCGATGTCCGAGAAGTGCGTCAGGAAACTCAGCGATGCGATGGCGTCCACGAGCGCCTGCGGCGCCCACCCGCTGAAAATACCGAGCACCTGTGGAACTCCGCTCAGCAGGAACAGGAAGCAGACGACCACGGTGAGAATGAAAGCGATGACCTGATTGCGCGTCGCCGCGGAGAAACAGGCGCCGATGGCGAGAAAGCCGCCGGCCATGAGCCCGCTGCCGACATAGGCCGCAAGGATCGCGCCGTTGTCCGGATCGCCGAGGTAATTGACCGTAATCCAGATGGGAAATGTCAGCGCGAGGGCGATGAGCGTGAAGCACCACGCGGCGAGAAACTTGCCGATCACGGACTGGGCCATCGTGACCGGCAGCGTCATGAGGAGCTCGATGCTGCCGCTCTTGCGTTCCTCCGCCCAGAGCCTCATCGAGATCGCCGGCACCAGAAACAGGTACAGCCACGGATGGAAATTGAAGAACGGCAGCAGGTCGGCCTGGCCGCGCTCGTAGAAGTTGCCGAGGTAGAACGTAAACCAACCGGCCAGAAGGAGGAAAATGACGATGAACACATAGGCGACCGGCGTCGCGAAATAGCTCGCCAGCTCGCGCCGCATAATGATCGAGATGTTTCGCATCAATGAATGCCGCCGGTGATGTCGCGGAAGACTTCGTCGAGGCGGCCCGACTCGAGGTGCAGCTCGAGCACTTCCCAGCGCTCGCGCGCCGCCAGCTCGCTGACGGCCGGCAGGACCAGCGCGTTGTCCCGCGGGAAAGCGGTCAACCGCTCGCCCGCGCCGTCGAGCTCGGTGCCTGCCACCTGCGGCAGGGAATCGATCGCCGCGCGCACGGCGGCGAGCCGGGCGGAATCCGCGAGCCGCAGGCTCACGGCATTGTGGTATCGCGAACGCGCTTCGAGCGCCTGCGGCGTGTCGTCGGCCACGATACGGCCGTCGGCGATGATGATCGCCCGACTGCATACTGTCTCGACCTCCTCGAGGATGTGCGTCGAGATGACGATGATCTTGTCCGCCGACATGGCATTGATCAGCTCGCGCACTTCGTGCTTCTGGTTCGGGTCGAGACCGTCGGTCGGCTCGTCGAGAATGAGCACCTCCGGATCGTGCAGGATGGCCTGCGCGAGGCCGACGCGGCGCCTGAAGCCCTTCGATAGCGTCTCGATCGACTGGTCGAGCACCGGCCCGAGGTGCAACTCGCCGATGACGGCCTCGAGCCGCGCTTTTTTTCGCCCGGAGTCGAGCCCGCGCACGGCGGAAATGAAATCGAGAAAACGCCGCGGCGTCATTTCGCCGTAGCTCGGCGCGCCTTCCGGCAGATAGCCGATGCGGCGCTTGATCTCGAGAGGAGCGGTCTCGACGTCGTGGCCGCAGACGCGCGCGCTGCCCGCGCTCGGAGCGACGAAGCCGGTGATCATCTTCATGGTCGTGGACTTGCCGGCGCCGTTCGGCCCGAGGAAGCCCAGCACCTCGCCCGGCGATACCGAGAACGAAATTCCGTCGACGGCAATGAGGCTGCCGTAAGTCTTTGTCAGCTCGTTGATTTCAATCATGCGAGGGGCGCTGGGAGAAATGCGCGAAGCGGAGCATTTTTCAGATGACTGGCGTGCTTGTCAAGGCGCGGCGACCACAGTGTATGCTTGCGGGCGAGATGGCATTCCAGAATCCCGTCGTCGTCGTGCCCGGCATCACGGCCTCGTCCATGCGCGACGAATACGATGTGAACCCGCGCACCGTGTGGGCGGCGTTGTTGCGGCGATACGAAGAAATCGCGCTGCATCCGGACGATCTGCGTTACGAGCGCGCCGAGCCGGCGCGAGTCGTCGCCGATCACATGTTCGGCATTCCGTACAACGAGCTGGTCAAGGAGCTGCGCTACAACCTCACGCAGCGCGAGGACAAGCCGACGCCTGTGTACCCGTTCGCGTACGACTGGCGCATGCCGCTCGACGAGGCCGAGCAACGCCTCGCCGGCTTCGTCGACGAAGTCATCGGGCGCACGAAGATCATGCCGCATTACGAGCGCGCGGGCTTTGCGCGCGCGCCGCGGGTCGATCTCGTCGGCCATTCGATGGGCGGCGTCATCGTCGCGGGTTATCTCGAACGCGCCGGCCGACGCGCGCCGGTCGGAAAAGTCGTCACGCTCGGAGCTCCGTTTCGCGGCTCACCGGAGGCGCCCGTCAAGATTGCCACCGGGCAGTCGGCCCTGGGCCCGCAACCCGACAGCTCGCGCGAGCGCGAGGTCGCCCGGCTGACGCCGGCGCTCTACCACCTGTTGCCGAGCTTCGCCGGTGCCGTCGAGCCGGAAGAAGGGCTCCGCGGCACGTTGTACGACCTGGCGCTGTGGCAGCCGAGCATCCTGCAGACCATCGCGGAGTCCATTCGATTATGGGGGCTCAGGAAGACGGACCGCCGGACACAGGCCGAAGCCTTGTTGAGCCGAATGCTGTCGACGGCGCGCGCTCACCGCAAAAGGCTCGAGTCGTTCCGGCTCGGCCAGGCCAGGCTCAGGCAAGACGACTGGCTGGCGATCGTGGGCGTCGGCGAGCCGACGCGCGTGCGCCTGCCCATCCGCCTTGCCGGCGGCCAGCCGGAATTCGTCATCCGCGATGCCGACCGCGTCGATCAGTGGAGAGATGCGAAACCCGCGCAGCGCGTGTTCACGGGCGACGGCACTGTCCCTTATCTCGGCGCGCGGTCGGCATTCGTGCCGGTCGAGAAGCAGGTTTGCGTCTCCGCGGACGACTTCGGCTACTTCGAGATCGCCGATCGCATCCTCGAGGCCGGCGCCGGGTTTCACGGTCTGCTGCCGAAGATGAATCTCGTGCACCGGCTGATCGTCAGCCACTTCACGGGCAAGCTCGTGCGCGGCACGTGGGGTCGCAAGCCGCCGGATCTGCCGCGCGGCAAGGCATGGAAGCCGCCGATAGAAGGCCTGCCCGCGGAGGCATGACAGTGTTACTCGGCGATTTCGACTTTTACCCAGTCCGCTACGGTTTCGTCTTCCGGATCGACATACTTGACCTCGATGCGCCGCCCCGGTACGAGATCGTCGGTATCGCCGACGAGATTGGATTTGCGGGCCCGGCTGCGGTCGAGCCAGATGCGCGTATGCTCCGTAAGCCTGATGCTGCGTTCACCCGCCCTGCCTTGCACCTGCAGAACCTGGTCCTGCGAGTCGTAACGGACGCATTCGCCGAGATAGGTTTCCTCACCGGAGACACCCGGCGATTCGCCGATCGGGATGTATCGTTCGGTCGCCTCCTGCGCAATCGCATCGCCCGGCGATGCGAGCGCGGCGATCGATAACACGATCAACAGCGCGTGTGTGCCTTTCATGCGCCTTCCTCCACCAACTCGCTCCGTGCGGTCTCGTGCTCATCCATTGCCGCGCGTACCAGCCCCTGCCGAGCGGAGTCCTCACGTTCCAACGCTCGTCGCGCAAAACGGTAGGCTTCCTCGAGATGCGCCACGGCGGCCGGTTGCAGGCCGCCACCCCGCAGCACGTCCGCTCCGTCTCGGGTTTCGTGTACGACGCGCTGCAAGGCGCGGTCCGCGCGGTCGTGTCCGTACCTTCCCGGCTCCAGGGCGATCTTCAATCGGGCGAGGCTTTCGCGGATGTTCTCCAGCGCATTGATCACCCGCAGGAATGCCGCGACCTCGACGACCTGCGTCGCCTCCAGCTCGATGCCGCTGCCGGTGGCCAACGCCAGGAGCTGGCCGGCGGGCGAGCCGTTGAAAGCAGCGCCGCTGTAGAACGCGACTGCGCCCTCGATCGTCTCGACGGCGTTATTGTGAAAGAAGGGGCCGGTATCCGCCGCTTCGACCAGACTCGGCGTGTTGAATTCGCCGTTGCCCTCCGGGCGGCCGAAGCCGTTGTCCGGCGGCACCCGCTCGCCGGTCAGATCCGCCGGCTGATCGGGCAGGTTCTCGACGCCGGTGTCGAAGTTACGGTTGTCGTTCTGCTGCCCGAAGATGCGCGGATCGGCATTGGCTCCTGCATTGAAATGACAGGCATTGCACTTGCCGATCGTGGCGTCGATGAAGATTTCCTGGCCACGCGAGGCGATCAGGCCCTTGAGTGGCAGCGGCAGCTCGAGCTCTTCCTGACGCCCGAGCGAGAGCTGGAAGGCTTCCAGGGCATCGAGCTCCTCATCCGTCGGCAGGCGGAAGTCCACGCCCGGAATACGTGCCGTGGTCCTGGTGAAGTGCTGGATCACCGCGCCCGTCGCGAAAGACCTGAGCGTGCCATCGCCCGGAGCGCCGTCGCCGGACCAGCCCGTGCGCGGCCCGGCCGCGCTCGCCACGGTATTGCGCATGCCGAGCGTGTGCGGGATGCCGCGCATGGTGAACCGGTTGGCCAGATCTTCGAAGCCGTCGAGGTTCTCCAGTATCATGGCGAGTTCGCGCGTCAGGCGCGGAGTTTCGAAGCCCTGACCGAGATCGGGATTGGTCTCGGCGACGAACAGCGGATCATCAGGCGGCAGCGTGGCGATGAATGCCGGCGTAAGCGTGAAATTATCCTCGGCCCGATGACAGGATCCGCAGGTGCGGCCGTTGCCGGCGAACGTCTCTTCGAAAAACAGACGCTCACCTTCGGCAACCAACGGGTCGGGAGGCTTCACCTGGACAGGCTGGCACGCCCACTGCGCCAGGATCAGGGTGAGCTGAACGGACATGCGTATCGCATACCGTGCCGCTGTGACATCGGGCGCTGTCTCCGACATCGTCGCTCCATCGGTCGCAAGCTCCGCGTTCAGCATACCGGTTGCCGCCTTTTGTGCAAGGTCAGGCGGGCACTGCTCGAGCGTAGGAGCGCGTCGACTGTGACCGTACGCGCCTGCTCCGGAGTTGGCACGATACACGCATGACAGTTGCGAGCGTTGATCGGCGGAGGTGATGATGCGCAGGACGTTTTCAGGTGTCGTCGCGACCGTATTGTGGTTCTCGATGCCGTCGTCATCGAACGCGGAGGAAACCATGGACAGCACACCGATCGATGAAGCGAACGCGAAGCTGGAAGTTTTGCAGAAGAAAGGCGACGCCGCGGGCATGGGCGACATGTATACGGAGCGCGCCATCCTGTTGCCCGCCGGCGGTCCGAGGACCGAGGGACGCGAAGCCATCGAGGAGTTCTGGAAGGAGAAGCTCGGCTCCGGCGTCGAGGATGTGCAGCTCACCACCGAGGAGCTCGAGCCGCTCGGCGACGATCTCGTCTACGAGATCGGCCGCTACACGACGACGCCCAGGGACGCTGCGCCGGTTTCCGGACAATATCTGGTGCTATGGAAGCGCGTCGACGGCGAATGGAAGCTTCACGTGGACATTTTCAACGAGACCAGGACGACGCAGTAGCGGCTTAACGCCGTGATCGTCGCTTCGCCGGGGTATCCGGCGTCGCGGATTCGACAGGTCGAGGTCCATCCGGTCCCGGAGGGCCGAGCGTTTCGGACGCCTTGCGCCGGTCGAGAATCAGCGCCGCCAGGCCCAGCATGGCCAGCACGGCGGCGGCCTTCCACCAGAAGCCGGCGCCGGCGACCTGGCCGACGATGCGATTCGTGCCGGGAAAGTCGCGTTTGTATTCGACCGTCACGGGGCCGCCCTCGCGGGTTCGATTCCAGGTTTCGAGCAACACATCCGAGCGACCCTCGAAAGTCTCACCCTCGGGCGTGCTGAACCGATAAAAGATCACATGATCTGTTCGTCGGCCTGTTCCGGACGTGCGCGCCCGGCGCTGCACGACTTTCTGCGTAACCACGGCTTCGACGATCTCGCCGCGCGCCGAGTAATCCCGCTCCTGCCATTCGAGCAGCAGAAAGAAGAACGCGAGGAAAAGCAGTATCCGGCCGATCAGCTTCAAGCTGCCCCGGCGCCGGGCTGCGATGGAAAATTGTCCGGAATTGCTCATTTCTCCACGCGGATCTCCACGCGCCGGTTCTTCTGTCTTCCCTCCGGGTCGTCGGAGCCGTCCGGCTTCTCATTGGGCGCGACGGGTGCGGACTCGCCCAGCCCCTTCGTGGCGAAGCTCATGTCGCTCAAACCGCCTTCGCCGACAAACCAGTCGCGCACGGCGTTCGCGCGCTTCTCCGATAACGCCAGGTTGTATGCATCGTCGCCCTTCGAATCCGTGTGGCCCTCGATGCGCACGGTGCCGGTGGCGCGCTCGCGAATCAGCGCGGCGGCCTCCGCCAGGGCTTCTTCCGCCTGCGGCTGAAGCTCGGCGCTGTCGAACTCGAACAGCACGTCCGCGGCCAGGTCGATGCGGATCTCCGTATCGGTCTCCTGGACTGCCAGATCGCTGGCGGCGCCGCCCAGGTCTTCGATCGTGTGCTTCAGATCGGTGACATCGTGTTTCAGGTCCAGGACGTTTCCCGACTGACCCCATGCCGGCAAAGAAGCGGCCGCAAGCAGCCCCAAAAGTCCTGAAAGACGGCGTTGCATGACGGCTCTCCCGGTCGCCTACTGGCTGAGGGGCACGCCATCCATGGGGATGAAGTGGGGAATCATGACGCTCAGGCTCTGCACATCGGCGGGCGGCGCCGGGAACCTCGCCCAGAGCCACAAGCGCGATCCGGGCTCGAGATCGTCCAGTCCACGGCTACAGACGCACTTATTGTCCGCGTCGCGAATCACCTGGTACTTCTTCTTGCCCTCGTTGTCGATCAGGTGCACGCCGCCGATGCTGCTGATATCGGTCGCCCCCAAACTGCCATCGCCCATGTCGTAACCAAAACTGAACTCTTCGCTCGAGTCGTTGATCAGCGCGAACTTGAGCGTGACGACGCCCCCGCCGCTGCGCTTGAGCTCCGTCACCTCCACGCGCATGCCCGGCTGCTCGCCGTCCGTGCTCGCGATCACCGTCGGCTGCGCCGCTTGAATCTGCGCGGATTGAGTCTGCGCCGGGGCCGTTGCCGGCGTGGGTGCTTCCTGCGGTGTCTGCTGCGGTGCGGGTCCGAAGTCTTCCTCGGCCTGGGCGACCGCCCGGTGTGCCGGACCGGCCGACACCGCCAGCACGACGAAGGCAAGGAATCGTATGCCGGTATTCATCGTCTGTTACCTCTCGAAGGTTCGAAACACGACATCTAATCGCCGAATCGGATCGGAATGGTGCCGATCAGCATCAGCAGACCGGCAATCAAAAGCGTAGACCATAAATCCAGCCGGTGGCGCTCGAAGTGGAAGCGAATGATGCGCCAGGGCAGCAGCCGTTGTTTTCGACGACCGCGGTAGGTCAATCGGAACCCGTACAAGCTGGCCCGCGCGAGTGGATGGTCGGGCAGCTCGCTTTTCAATCGAGAGTACATGCCCGTCCAGGCAACGCAGAACACCGTGAAGCCGAGCGCAGCGAGAGTGTTCCGCCAGTCGAACGGGCGCTGCAGCGCAACCACGATCGCGATGAGGCCAAAGAGTCCGGCAACCAGAAAATTGACCTTCTCTTCGGTACTACGAGGCGACCGCTCTTGCTTGTCTTGCATGTCGAAATGCCGATGCATTGCCGATCCGCTTCAGGAAGCGGCCACCGGCCCTGTCGGCGCGGACGCGCGGCGTCGCCTCACGAAGGTCACGGCCACGATCGCGGCCGGGACGATCAGACTCAGCATCGCCAGTCCGAGTCCGCCGAGGATGGTGCCGAAGAGCTTCGATCCGAAGGCGTGACCGACGGCGAGCACTACGCGCGGTTTGTCGCGGCCGTCCGGATAGCCTGCCGAAATCCGATAGTCGCCCGATTGTCCGATGTCGAAAGACAGCACCGACACGCCGGAGCGACCCCCCAGCGAATATGTCATGTGCGCGGACGGCGCCCGGATCGGCACGGCTTCACCGGTGACCGCCGACACGACACCGACTTCCAGGCCGGACAGATTTTCGCGGGTCGAATAATAGCGACCGTCCACGATGCTTTCGTGCTCGTGGAAGATCGTATAGGTGCCGGGCTCCTGCAAGCTGAGCTCGGCGGCGCCGGGCACGACTATCTGCGGCAACTCGTCTCCCAGTTCTCCGACGCTCGTGAAAAGGTATCGAACCGACAACGCGATGCCGACGACGAAGATCGCGGCGGCGAACACGTACCACTGCCGGCCGGGCATCAGCGCAGGTCCATCGACTGGCGAATCTGTTCCAGATCGGCGATCTCCTCGGTGCTGGCATCGGCGGATGCGTTCCGCGTAACGGTATAGCCCAGGCCGTCACGGACAAAAAAGAGCTGATGCCCCCGCATGCCGTTGTCGATGCGGGTGAATCGAATCTGATACACGCCGGGCTGCTGGGTCTCTCCCGTCCGGAGGATCTCGAAGGCAGGCCGTGTCTGGTCGCCGATGGTGAGTGTGGCGTCGCGAATGAATTGGAACTGCGCGTCGAACCACTCTTCGTCGCTCATGCCCTGCATGTCTTCCGCAAATAAGCCCATAAACATCCTCTGCTTGCCGTCCGGCTCGAGTTTTCCCATTAGCCAGAGAAATTGCGGGTCGCGCGACCCTTCATCGAAGATTGTCCAGCCGTCGGGCACGACGAGCTGCAGGTTGTGCTCAGGGTTCACGTACGTGTCGCCTTCACGCTGTACCCAGCCGCGGCTGCTCCATGGCGTTGCCGCCGCGTCTTCGACCATTGCGCTTCCGGATGCCGTATCGGTCGTCGGATCGGGTGCAACGTCAGCGGAAGCGGCGCGGGACATATTCACCCGACGCTCTATATCCGGCTGAATCGCCAGTCGCATTCCGAGCAGGTAGCCGCCGACGCAAAGCGCGACCGCGAGCGCCAGTCCCGCCAGGCGCAGACCGCGTCCGGCTTGCGGGCGTACGACCACTGAATCCGCAACCAGGTCGCCGAGGCGCTGATTGCGCCTGGTGACCAGGATGCTGATCACGCCGGTCAGGTAGAAGGCCGGCAGCATGTCGACGACGCGCATCAGATTGCGGACCAGGGCGGCGGCGTAACCGATCCCTTGTCCGTTCGTGGACTGCACGCGAATCCCGGCGGCGAGCTTGCCGAGCGTCGCGCCCCAGCGTGCCTCGGATATGACGAAGTACCCCAGGACCAGCACGATTTCGACGGCGATGAACAGCCCCCCCGCGAAGCCGGTGAACTCGAATCCGCTCTCGGTCGCCCCGCCGAACAGCATCGCGAAAAAACTGCCCAGCACGAAGAACACGCCGAACATCGCCAGCGCGTCCACGATCTGAGCGACAAAGCGTGATCCGAGCGAGGCGAACGTCGCCGGCGTTACCGCCGTCGATATTTCGGTATCCACGGTCGCTGTATGCATGGCGTCCTCCTGCGGCATTCGTGATCGTGTCCCTTTGTCGCCGAACCGGCTACGGCGTTACAGCGAACGGCTGCGGCAAGGGTTGTTTTTCAG
>JBOIDB010000023.1:0-16802 GCA_050740235.1 Gammaproteobacteria bacterium | reverse complement strand
CGGCTGGCAGGCGCAGGCCAATGCGCGCAGCGTGCAGGCCGTCGTGGAAGATGCCGTCTCCGCGGTCGCGGATCACCGTATCCAGGTCGTGGCGGCAGGTCGCACGGACAGCGGTGTCCACGCGCTGGGACAAGTCGTTCATTTCGACAGCGAAGCGCTCCGCAGCTCCCGTTCGTGGGTGCTCGGGACCAACAGCCGGTTGCCGCGGGATGCCGGCGTCCTATGGGCGCGGCAGGTTCCCGACGAGTTTCACGCGCGCTTCTCGGCCCTCGATCGCAGTTACCGCTATGTCATCCTGAACCGGAGCGTCCGATCGGGCCTCATGCGCGACAGGGCGCACTGGGAGCTGCGCCCGCTCGACGCATCGCGCATGCAGGCGGGCGCCGCGTTGCTGGTGGGTGAGCACGATTTCTCCGCGTTCCGCGCCGCCGGCTGCCAGGCCGGCACGCCCGTGCGGCAGGTTCGGACGCTCGAAGTCACCCGGCAGGGCGAGCTCATCCGCATCGACATCACGGCCAACGCGTTCCTGCAGCACATGGTTCGCAACATCGCGGGCGCGCTGCTTCGAGTCGGGGCCGGAGAAGAGCCGCCGGAATGGGTGTCGTCGCTGCTTGCGGCCCGGGACCGGCGCCTGGCCGGACCGACGGCGCCCGCCGCGGGCCTGTACCTGCGTGCGGTGCGGTACCCGGCCGCCTTCGGCCTGCCGGCGCCGGCGAACCCCGGCGAAGGATTGCTCTGAAGCTCGTCGCTTCGCACAGCGAGGCGATTGCAAAACGGGCCCGGTGCCTGTGTATGATGCGCTATGAGCTGGTTCGAGAAGCTGATGCCCTCGCGCATCAAGACCGAGAGACGCACCCGGTCGGTGCCCGAGGGACTGTGGATCAAGTGCGCCGCCTGCGATGCGGTGCTGTACCGGGCGGAGCTCGAGCGCAACCTGTTCGTCTGCCTCAAGTGCTCTCACCACATGCGCCTCGCCGCGCGCGACCGTCTCGACAGCTTTCTGGACGAAGGCAGCGGCGAGCCGGTTGCCGAAGAGCTCGAGCCGCAGGACCCGCTCAAATTCCGCGACAGCAAGAGATACCGCGACCGGCTGAGTCAGGCGCAGAAGAGCACCGGCGAGAAAGACGCCCTGGTCGTCCGCTCGGGCACGTTGAAGGGTATGGGCGTCGTCGCCTGCGCTTTCGAATTCGCATTCATGGGCGGCTCCATGGGCTCGGTGGTCGGCGAGCGCTTTGCGCGCGCGGTGGCCCTCGCGATCCGCGAACGGCGGCCGCTGATCTGCTTTTCGGCGAGCGGCGGCGCGCGCATGCAGGAGGCGCTTTTCTCGCTCATGCAGATGGCGAAGACCAGCGCCGCGCTGGCACAGCTCGCGCGTGAGCAGATTCCGTATATATCGGTCATGACCGATCCGACGACCGGCGGCGTTTCGGCGAGCCTTGCCATGCTCGGCGATATCAATATCGCCGAGCCGAAAGCGCTGATCGGCTTTGCCGGCCCGCGCGTGATCGAGCAAACCGTGCGCGAAACGTTGCCCGAGGGTTTCCAGCGCAGCGAGTTCCTGCTCGAGCACGGCGCGCTCGATATGATCGTCGACCGGCGCAAGCTGCGCGACGAGATCGCCGACCTGCTGGCGAAGCTCTGCAAGTCCGCACCCAGCGCCGCCTGACACAATCTCCGCCGACATGCGTTTCGCAACGCTGGCCGAATGGCTCGACTGGCAGGAGAAGCTGCACCCTCGCGCCGTCGACCTCGGACTCGAGCGTGTCGGGCAGGTGCTGACGCGCCTCGATGTCAAGGTCCCGCCCGGCGGCGTCATCACGGTCGGCGGCACCAACGGCAAGGGTTCCTGCGTGGCCTACCTCGAGGCGATGCTGCTCGGGGAACGGCGCACGGGCGCCTATACCTCGCCTCATCTGCTCGACTACAACGAACGCATTCGCATCGGCGGCGCGCCGGCGGCGGACGGGGACATCATGGTGGCCTTCCAGCGCGTTGACGATGCGCGCGGCGAAGTCCGACTGACCTATTTCGAGTTCGGCACGCTCGCGGCGCTGTGGCTGTTTGCTCAGGCCCGCTGCGAAGTCTGGCTGCTGGAGGTCGGCCTCGGTGGCCGGCTCGACGCGGTCAATGCGCTGGACGCGGACGTGGCCGTGATTACATCGGTCGAGGTCGACCACGTGGAATGGCTCGGTGCCGATCGTGCCGCTATCGGCTTCGAAAAGGCAGGCATCATGCGGCAAAATCGGCCAGTCATTCTCGGTGAGACCGAGCCGCCCGAAAGCCTCCTGGCGCATGCGCGCTCGATCGGAGCGCTGGTCTGGCGGCTGGGCAGGGATTTTCGGATCGTAGAGGATCGGAACAGCTGGTGCTGGGTGAGCGCCGACCGGCGCCTCGACGGCCTGCCGCACCCGGCCATGGCCGGCGCGCATCAGCGCGTCAACGCGGCTTGCGCGATCGCGGCGCTCGAAGCGCTGGCGCCCGGCATGACGCCCGAGACTGCGCTCAGGCACGGCCTGGTCGCGGCGCGTTTGCCGGGCCGGCTGCAGGTCGTGCCGGGTGCACCGGAATGGATATTCGACGTGGCGCACAATCCGGCCGCCGCGGCGGCGCTCGCGGACAACCTGGCGGCGCGTCCCGCCGCTGCCCGGACTCATGCAGTCCTCGGCATGCTGGCGGACAAGGATGCCGCCGGATTTGCGCGGGCGCTGCGTAAGCAGATCGATCACTGGTATACGGCGGACCTCGCGTATCTCGAGCGCGGCCTCAGTGACGAGGCCTTGCAGGCCAGGCTTGCCGGCACCGTGGAGGCGACGCCGGCGGGTTCGGTGGCGGCGGCTTGCGCACTGGTCGCCGGAATCGCGGAGCCGCGAGATCGCATCCTCGTCTGCGGCTCCTTCCATACGGTGGGCGCCGCCCTGCGGTATCGCGAAACGACGTGACCAACAGGGCTTTTTCCACCGTCCGGCGGTATCTCGCATAGGCTTGCCGATGGCGATACCATCGCTCACCGTCATGGATCGAAGCATGCAGGAACGGCTGGCCGGCACCATCGTAGTGGTCGTGCTCGCTATAGTGCTGATCCCCTCATGGCTCGACGGGCCGGAAACGCCGGCCGCGCGGCCGCGCGCGGCCGATCTGCCCGGGGCGACGCAGTCGCGCATCATTCGGCTGGACGCGGAGGATCGTCAGCCGGTCGCATCGTCCCCGGCTTCCGTGCAACCGGCCGCGCCCGCAACGCCGGCTGCGCCATCGGCCGTCGAGCCGGAAGCTGAAACGCAAGACGCAGCGGCGCCGCGCACGGTTGCCGCGCCGCCGCCCGCCGAGGAAACTCCGGTTCTGCCGGCGCCCGGCCAGCCGTCCGCGGTCGGATGGGCGGTGCAGGTCGGCAGCTTCACGAACGCCGCATACGCCGAGCGCCTGGCCGGAAGTCTCGAATCGAACGGCTTCTCGGCCTTCGTGTCGCGTCACGAGGAAGGCGGGCGCACGCTGTTGCGCGTGCGGGTGGGTCCGGCAACCGAGCGCCCTCAGGCCGAGGCGCTCGCGGCCAGGCTTGAAAAGGCAGGCCACAAAACCCAGATCGTGCGCGCGCCCTGACCGCCTGTCCGACGGGAAACTGCCGGCCGGAGGGGATAAAATGCTCGTGGCGTTCGATTATCTGCTGGTCGCCATCGTGCTCTTGTCCGCGCTGATCGGAGTCTTGCGCGGCTTCATTCGCGAGACGCTTTCGCTGGCGACATGGATCGCGGCCGTGTGGCTGGCCTGGGTGTTCGCGCCGACGCTCGAGCCGCTGCTCGGTTTGGACTCGCCGCTGGCCCGGCTGTGGCTGGCCAGAGTGCTCGTTTTCGTCGCCGTCGTGGCGCTCGGCGCGCTGGCCGGCCACTTGATCGGCTCGCTGGTGAGGCGCTCGAATCTGAGCGGCGCCGATCGCGGTCTCGGCGCGCTGTTCGGGTTCGCGCGCGGCGCGCTTCTCGTCGCCGTGGTGGTGGTGATCGCGCAAGCCCTCGATGCGCCGCGTGCGCAGTGGTGGGCGGAGTCGAAGATCGCCCCGTATGGCCTGGCCGTGGCCGCCTGGGTCGGCGGGTTGTTCGAAAGTGATGGTGAGGCCCAATCGTCCGTTGCCGTTGACGGATTGCGTTTGGCCTCCGGCACGGGAGAGACAGCATGTGCGGAATCGTCGGCATAGTCGGGCAACGTCCCGTTGCGCTGGCGCTCTACGACGCGTTGACCGTTCTGCAGCACCGCGGGCAGGATGCGGCCGGCATCGCGACGGACGACGGCGGCCAGGTGCACGAGCGCAAGCGGAACGGCCTCGTGCGCGACGTGTTTCAGCATCACCACATGCTCAAGCTGACGGGCAACTCCGGAATCGGACACGTCCGCTATCCCACGGCCGGTTGCGACAGCGCCTCCGAGGCGCAGCCGTTCTACGTGAACTCGCCGTTCGGCATCTGCCTCGCGCACAACGGCAACCTCACCAATGCGGAGGCGCTCGCGCAGCTCCTTATCGAGGACGACAGGCGACACCTCAACACGCGCTCCGACAGCGAGATCCTGCTGAACGTCTTCGCCCACGAGCTGCAGCGAGTCGCCTCGGCAAGGTTGACGCCCGCGGATATTTTCGCCGCGGTGGCGGCCGTGCACCGGCGCTGCCGGGGCGGATACGCGGTCGTGGCGATGATCATCGGCCACGGCATCGTGGCCTTCCGCGATCCGCACGGCATTCGCCCCGTGGTGATCGGCCGGCGCCAGACCTCGCGCGGCGTCGAGCACATGGTCGCATCCGAAAGCGTGGCGGTGGACATGCTCGACTTCGAGCTCGTGCGCGACATCGGCGCCGGCGAGGCGGTATTCATCGACCATGCGGGCAAGCTGCACACGGCGCAATGCGCGGAGGACGTGCGTCACACGCCGTGCATATTCGAGTACGTCTACTTCGCGCGGCCCGACTCCATTATCGACAATATCTCCGTCTACAAGTCCCGCCTGCGCATGGGGGAGCGCCTGGTGCAGAAGATCCTGCGCGAGCGCCCCGACCACGACATCGACGTCGTGATCCCGATCCCGGATACGAGCCGGACGAGCGCCGTGCAGGTCGCCCATCACCTCGGCGTGAAGTATCGCGAGGGCTTCATCAAGAACCGCTACATCGGCCGCACCTTCATCATGCCGGGACAGGAGCTGCGCAGGAAGTCGGTACGCAGCAAGCTCAACGCGATCGACCTGGAATTCCGCGGCAAGAACGTGCTGCTCGTAGACGATTCCATCGTCCGCGGCACGACGTCGCGGCAGATCATCGACATGGCGCGCGAAGCCGGGGCGCGCAAAGTCTATTTCGCCTCCGCGGCGCCGCCGGTGCGCTTCCCGAACGTCTACGGCATCGACATGCCGGCGGCATCCGAGCTGGTTGCGAACGGCCGCACGGAGGATGAGGTCTGCAAGCTGATCGGTGCGGACTGGCTCATTTATCAGGATCTCGACGACCTCGTGCGCGCGGTGCGCCACGACAATGCGGTGATCGAGGAGTTCGACACGTCGGTGTTCTCCGGGCATTACGTCACCGGCGACGTCACTCAGCCCTATCTCGACGAGCTCGAACGGGTCCGCTCGGATGCGGCCAGGGCGAGCCGCTCGCGGCGAGACGAAGCGCTCGGACGCATCGTCGGCTTGTAGGCCTGCATAAGCTTGCTCCGATCCGGGCCCGCAGGCCGTTGCCGGCGAATGCCGGGAGCGGCGCGAATCCCGGCCTGCGAGAAACGAATGTCGTCGTCAGCTGCCATTTCCCGGGCGCGCGATCATGCCCTCGAGAGTTTTCGGGCGGGCATTGCCGCAGTCGACGGACGGCTGTGCGTACGCAAGGCGCTGCGCGCCGATGACGATGGCGCCGCGTGGTACCTGATCGCGCTCGGTAAGGCGTCGGGCGCGATGACACTGGGCGCGCACGACGTGCTTGGTGGGCGCATCGCCGCCGCTCTCGTGATCTGCCCGCACGGCTACCCATGCGCCGAGCTTGTCTCGCTGCCGATACCGCTGCGTATCGCGGAGGCCGGCCATCCCGTCCCGGATCAGGCGAGCCTGGAGGCCGGCGCCGGGCTCGAGCAGTTCATCGCGGCGGCGCCCGCGAGCGCCCGTTTCCTGTTCCTGATCTCCGGCGGCGCCTCGAGCCTCGTCGAAAGCCTGCCGCGCGGCATGACACTCGCCGACCTGGTCGATCTGAATCAGTGGCTGCTCGCGAGCGGGCTCGCCATCGATGCCGTCAACCGCGTCCGACAGGCCGTCTCTTGCATAAAGGGCGGACGCCTGGCGGCACGGTTCGCCGGCAGATCCTGCCGCGCGCTGCTGATCTCGGACGTGCCGGCCGATGACGCAGCGATCATCGGCTCGGGGCTTCTGACGCCGCCGGCGCAGGGCCCGATGCCCGAACTGCCGGTCGAGCTTTGCCGCCGATTGCGATTCGCGACGCCCGCCGGCGATCGTCTCTGCGGCGTCCGGGTCGAGATCGTGGCGAACTCGGAGCGTGCGCAGGCGGCGGCAGCCGCCGCTGCTGTCGCGCTCGGCTACAGCGGGCGCGTCGAGCCGAATCGCATGACTGGCGACGCGGCAGAGGCGGGCGAGCGGATCGCGCGGCAACTGCGTTCGAGCGCGCCTGGTGCCCGCGTGTGGGGCGGCGAAACGACCGTGCGATTGCCGGCCCGCGCGGGGCGAGGCGGGCGCTGCCAGCATTTCGCGCTCGCCGCGGCGATAGCGCTCGCGGGCGACACCGACTGTGTGCTTCTCGCCGCCGGCACTGATGGATTCGATGGCCCGGGCGAGGACGCCGGCGCGCTGGTCGACGGGCAGACGCTCGTGCGCGGGCGCTTGTCCGGTCTCGACCCGCAGGATTGCCTGCGCCGGGCCGATGCCGGCGCGTTCCTCGAAGCAGCGGGCGATCTCATCAGCACCGGCGCGACAGGCACCAACGTCGCCGACCTGATCGTCGGCATTCGCAGCTAGAAGCGGTCCCGAAAGGTCGAGCGGCGCGCTTCCGAGGCCCTCCGTCGTTCAGGCCGGTCCCGAAGCGCGCGGGACCCTCTTCTACTCCCGTGGCAGGATTTGCAGGTCGCAGCCGGAATCGTCCCAGCGCAGCACGCTGCCTTGCGTGTACCAGTCGCCGAGCACGATGCGCGTGGCGGGCTCGCCGTCGACCGTCAGTTGGTGTACGGCAGGCCGGTGCGTATGGCCATGCACGAGCATGCGCAGCCCGGACGCTTTCAGCGTCCGCTCCACGGCGCCCGGGTTGACGTCCATGATGTCCTCGTCGAGCTGGCTCGTGCGCGCCCGGCTCGCTTCGCGCGCGGTGCGCGCCTGCGCCAGGCGTTCGTCGAGACCGAGCGACAGGAACGCTGCCTGCCATTGCGGGTCCCGCACCATGCGCCGGAACGCCTGATACTCCGTGTCGTCAGTGCAAAGCGTATCGCCGTGCATCAACAGCATGGGCCGGCCCATGATTTCGACCGGCGACGGATCTTCGAGAATCGTGCAGCCGCTCGCCCGCGCGAATCCCTCGCCGACGAGGAAATCACGATTGCCGCGCATGAAATAGCAGGGCGTGCCCGCATCGACGGTGTCCCGCAACGCCGACACGGTGTCGCGCTTGACGGGATCCGGGTCGTCATCGCCGATCCATGCCTCGAAAAGATCGCCTAGAATATAGAGCGCCTGCGCTTGCCGCGCTTCGCTGCGCAGAAACGAGAAAAGCTGCTCCGCGATTTCCGGGTGCGAAGCGTCTACGTGCAGATCCGAAATGAAAAGGGTCGGCTGCGAGCTCATTCCTGTTCCGGCTGTTCCGGCTGAGTCGCCTGTTCCGGCTCGACGGCCTCGCCCGGCGGCAGCACGCGCATCGACTCGATCAGAATCGTCGTCTGCGGCACTTCGGAGTCGAACGGGCCGCCCGGCCCGGTGGGCACATTGCCGATACGCATCGCCACGTCCAGGCCGTCGATCACGCGGCCGAACACCGCGTAGCCCCAGCGCGCGGGCGATGGATCGAGACGCGCGTTGTTGTCGAGGTTGATGAAGAACTGCGCATTGGCCGAATGCGGATCATTGGTGCGCGCCATCGCGACCGTGCCGCGCAGATTGCTGAGACCGTTGCCGGATTCGTTGACTATAGTGTCCCGCGCGGGCTTCTCTTCGAAGTCCGGCGTGAACCCGCCGCCCTGGGCGACGAATCCCGGCACGACTCTGTGGAAAATCGTGCCGTCGTAAAACCCGTCGCTGACGTACTGCAGAAAATTGCGCACGGTGACCGGCGCGCGCGCGCTGTCGAGCTCCAGCACGAAGCGGCCCACGCTCGTTTCGACTTCGATCTGCGGAAACGGCGGCATGACTTCCTCTTGGGCGAGCGACAGCGTGCAGGCAAGGAACAGCATGGCGGCGGTCAGAAGGGGTTTCATGGCGGGCGTACCCTGGATCGCGGCAGAAGGAGGGCAATGCTACCATGCGCTCGATGAGCGATTCGGGGGTCTCCGTCGTGCGCACGCGGTTCGCACCGAGCCCGACCGGCCGCATGCACCTCGGCAATGCGCGCACGGCGCTCTTCAACTGGTTGTTTGCACGCCGTCACGATGGCCGCTTCGTTCTCCGCTCCGAGGACACAGATGCGGCGCGCAGCCGCGCCGGGTTCCTCGACGAGCTGCTCGACGATCTGGACTGGCTCGGCCTCGATCGCGACGAAGGCCCGGGCACCGGCGGCGAGAACGGCCCCTATCGCCAGACCGAGCGCACCGATATCTATGCGCGTCGATTTGCCCAGCTCGAGCGAGCGGGTGCAGCCTTCGAATGCTACTGCACGCCGGAAGAGCTTGCGGCCTCGCGACGGGCCCAGGCCGCGGAAGGGCGGCCGCCTCGCTATGCCGGCACCTGCCGCGAGCTGAGCGCCGCCGACCGCGAGCATCGCATGGCAGCGGGGCGGCTATCGGCCCTTCGGTTTCGCGTTCCGACCGGTCGCCGCATCGTCTTCGAGGATCTCGTGCGCGGGCCGCAGCAGTTCGCGAGCGACGACATCGGCGATTTCGTCATTCGCCGGGCCGACGGCACGCCGGCATTTTTTTTCGGTAATGCGCTCGACGACGCACTGATGCGCATCACGCACGTGCTGCGCGGCGAGGATCATCTGGCCAATACGCCGCGGCAGCTCCTGCTGCTCGAGGCGCTCGGACTTGCCGCGCCGCGTTACGGCCACCTGGCTCTGCTGACCGACTCGGGCGGCGCGCCCCTGTCGAAGCGGCGAGGCAGCCCGAGCCTGCGCATGCTCGCCGAGGCGGGCTTTCTGCCGGCCGCAGTCGCCAATTACCTGGCTCGTCTGGGGCACGCCTATGCGACGGACGATTGCCTGGATCTCGAAGCGCTTGCGCACGATTTCGATGTCGCCCGCCTGGGCCGCGCGCCCGCGCGTTACGATCGGCGACAACTCGAGCATTGGCAGCGCCTGGCCGTGACTTGTCTCGAGCATTCGGAGCCGGCGGCACTGGTGCGCTGGCTGGGCGAGGAAAGCCTGGAGCAGGTGCCCGAGGACCGGCGCGAGCATTTCGCCGCGCTCGTCGCGCCCAATGTGCTGTTTCCCAACGAGGCGCGCGACTGGGGAGCAGCGCTCTTCGGCGAATCGCTCGAGCTCGACGAAGACGCGCGCCAGATTGTCGAGTCCGCCGGGCCCGAATTCTTCAACAGTGCTCTGGATGCATTGTCGCGGCATGGTCCGCAGGCCGTGATTCACGATGTTTCGGTCGCAACCGGCGCGCGCGGGCGGCGATTGTTTCTGCCCCTGCGCCTCGCCGTCACCGGGCGCAGCGACGGACCGGAGCTCGAGCGGTTGATTGCCATGCTGCCGCCGGAGATTTTGCGCCGGCGCTTTTCGCGCTGGGCCGACGCAACGCCGAATGCTGAACATTCATAATTCCCTGACCCGGCGGAAGGAACCGTTCGTCCCGCTCGTGCCCGGCAAGGTCCGCATGTACGTATGCGGGTTGACCGTATACGACCTTCCTCATCTCGGTCATGCGCGCATGCTGATCGTTTTCGATGTCGTGGCGCGCTATCTGCGCGCGGCCGGCTACGAGCTGACCTACGTGCGCAACATCACGGACATCGACGACAAGATCATTGCGCGCGCCGCCGCCAACCGGGAGACGGTTGCGAGCCTGACCGAACGTTTCATCGCCGAGACGCAGCGCGACTGCGCCGCGCTCGGCCTGCTGCCGCCCGATCACGAGCCACGCGCCACCGAATGGATGGGGGCCATGATCGACATGATCGCGGCGCTGCTCGAGAACCAATATGCCTATCGCGCCGACAACGGCGACGTCTATTTCGAGGTCGGCCGTTTTGCAGGCTACGGGCGCCTGTCGGGCAAGAAGCTCGAGGATTTGCGTGCCGGCGCAAGGGTGGAAGTCGATGCCGCGAAGCGCGACCCCCTCGACTTCGTGCTCTGGAAGGCGGCGAAGTCGGGCGAGCCGGCCTGGGATGCCCCCTGGGGGTCTGGTCGGCCCGGCTGGCACATCGAATGCTCGGCGATGTCGACGGGCATTCTGGGCGAGCATTTCGACATCCATGGCGGCGGCATGGATCTGCAGTTTCCCCATCACGAGAACGAGATCGCGCAGTCGCAGGGCGCAACCGGCGCGAAGTTCGTCAACGTGTGGATGCACAACGGCTTCGTCAGCGTGGACGAGGAGAAGATGTCGAAATCGCTCGGCAACTTCTTTACCGTGCGCGAGATCCTGAAAGCCTGGCCGCCGGAGGCGATTCGATACTTCGTGCTCGGCAGCCACTACAGGAGCCCGCTCAACTATGCCGAAGACAGTCTCCGGCAGGCGAAGGCCGCGCTGGACCGCATTTATCTCGCGCTGCGCGATCTTCCGGCAGCGGCCGCGCAACCCGACAGCGATTTCGAACGCCGTTTTCGCCAGGCCATGAATGACGATTTCAACACTGCCGAGGCGCTCGCGTCGTTGCAGATGCTCGCACGCGAGATCAATTCGGCGCGCGCGGCGAACGATATCGCTCGCGCGGCGGCCCTCGGCGCGACGCTGCGACATCTCGGCGGCATTCTCGGTATCGCGCAGGAAGATCCGGAAGCATTCCTGAAGGGCAGTGAACGCGAGGGACTTTCGGACGACGATGTCAGGAAGCTGATCGAGCGGCGCGAACGGGCGAGGCGCGCGAGGGACTGGCAGGAAGCAGACCGGATTCGCACGAACCTGGAATCGGCGGGTATTGCGCTCGAGGACGGCCCTGGCGGTACGAAGTGGCGCAGAGCGTAGGGCCGGCTTTAGCCGGCCACTTGGGCGGCGTCGGCCGAATGAAATCGGCCCTACCTGGTATCGCGTAACTCCGCGCTGTCGAGCGTGTTCTGCAGGAGCATCGCCACGGTCATCGGACCCACGCCGCCCGGGACCGGCGTTATCCAGCCGGCGCGCTTGCGAGCGGCTTCGAAACCCACGTCGCCGACGAGCGTGCCGTCGGGGCGGCGGTTCGTGCCGACGTCGAAGACGGCCGAGCCTCGCCTGACCCACTCCCCGGGCACGAGCCCGGGCTTGCCGACGGCGACCACGAGCACGTCGGCGCGCGCGACTTCGCCTTCCAGGTCGGACGTGAACCGGTGACAGACCGTGGTGGTTGCGCCGGCCAACAGGAGCTCGAGCGCCATCGGGCGGCCGACGATGTTCGATGCGCCGACGACGACGGCCGTCGAGCCGCGCACCGGAATGGCGTAACTCTCGATCAGGCTCATGATGCCGAGCGGAGTGCAGGGTCTCAGCGCCGGCTTACGCTGCGCGAGCCTTCCTACATTGTAAGGATGGAATCCGTCGACGTCCTTATCCGGCCGGATGCGCTCGATCACGGCGTGCGAATCCATGGCGGATGGCAGCGGGAGCTGCACCAGAATGCCGTCGATCTCGTCGTCGGCATTGAGCCGATCGACCAGCTCGAGCAATTCCGCTTGCGAGGCCGTCTGCGCGAGGTCGAACGACTTCGATATCATGCCGGCCGCTTCGCACGCACGGCGTTTATTCCGTACGTAAATGCGCGACGCCGGATCCTCGCCGACCAGCACAACGGCCAGGCCCGGTTGCCGGCCCCCGGCCGTGATGCGCCGCGAGATGCGCTCGCGCACGGCGTCGGTGATTTCCGCCGCCACCCTTTTCCCGTCGATGAGCTGCGCAGTCATGAGAACGGGCCCGCTGAGAAGGGGCGGAATTCTCGCATGCCGGGCGCAAAAAAACGCGAGAGTTGCACCGAAAATCCACGTCGCCGTGCACCGGAACCCAAATTGACTGACCCTATGGGCGGACGTATCATGCTTCGTCCCGTGCGGGCGGGCCCGTCACGAGCGAGCTCGAATGATGGCGGGGTATGGCGCAGTCTGGTAGCGCATCTGCTTTGGGAGCAGAGGGTCGGGGGTTCGAATCCCTCTACCCCGACCACGCGCCCGGCGCGACGTGCCGCGGCCGCCTCCGGCGCCCGTAGCTCAACCGGAAAGAGCATCGGCCTTCTAAGCCGAGGGTTGCAGGTTCGAGTCCTGCCGGGCGCGCCAAATTGCGAAGTCGTTCACCCGGTCTTCGCATTCGATGGTGGACGTAGCTCAGTTGGTAGAGCCCCGGATTGTGATTCCGGCCGTCGTGGGTTCGAGTCCCATCGTCCACCCCACCCACATGCTGTCGAAACAGGAGCCCGAACGCCAGGACTGCATGGCTGGCGAAATGGAACTGCGGTACCAGCGATGTACCGCAAAGGTCGGTACGGCGTCGCTTCGCGGTATGGAGTCGCGGTACAGGGATGTACCGCCATTCTCAATGGCTTCCGGCCATTGAAAATGCGAGGAAAGCAAAAACGCCGCTTTTTGCGTTCCGACCTCCGAAAAGTCCAGGATGAACTTATTCGGAGAATGAACAAGGGCCGTTAGCTCAACTGGTAGAGCAGGGGACTCTTAATCCCAAGGTTATAGGTTCGATTCCTATACGGCCCACCAACCACGCGGGCTTCGCCGGTTGTTCACGGGGTGCTTTGGCACTGAGAACACAGACCATGAGGCGCATGTTCAATCCGCCACACCCGGGAGAATCGATTCGAGAGGATATTCTTCCGGCATTGGGTATTACGGTGACGGAGGCGGCGAGGCAGCTCGGCGTTTCCCGGGTAACGCTTTCGCGCCTGATAAACGGTCAGGCTGGCATTTCCGCGGATATGGCGCGACGCCTGGAAGCCTGGCTCGGCGGACCGACCCGAGGTCCGACTGCCGGGAGCTGGCTCAGAATGCAGATCGACTTTGACTTGTGGCACGAAATGCAGCAACCGGCGCCCAAGGTCATCCGGGCGCGGGCTTGAATTCTCAGGCCGGGTTTGCCGCGTCGAAACGCCGGCGAGTTCCCGGCGCCTGCCTTACCGGCTTCTCGACTCCGAAGTTACAGGTTCGATTCCCCAAGCCGCTATAATGCGACCGGGCAACCGGTTACGCGTGCGAAAGTGGCGGAACTGGTAGACGCGCTGGATTTAGGATCCAGTGGGGCAACCCGTGAGAGTTCGAGTCTCTCCTTTCGCACCAGCAAATCAGGCGTTATGAACGGATCCGACGGCATGATGGTTTCGATCGAGGAGGCGCGCGGCCTCGAGCGGCGCATGCGCGTCCAGGTGCCGGCCGACCGGGTCGAGAAGGAGGTGGACGCCCGCCTGCGCAGCGTCGGCAGGACGGCGAAGCTCAAGGGATTCCGGCCGGGCAAGGTGCCGATGAAGGTCGTGCGCCAGCATTATGGCGGGCGCGTGCGCCGCGAAGTCATCAGCGAGGTCATGCAATCGAGCTTCACCGACGCGATCAAGCGCGAGAAGCTCAAGCCGGCGGGCGGCCCGAGGATCGAACCGGACGGTCTGGAGGAGGGCAAGGATCTCGCCTATACGGCCATTTTCGAGGTGTATCCGGAATTCGAGCTCAAGGGGCTCGAAGGGATCGCCGTCATGCGCCCGGTCGCCGACGTCGCGGACGGCGACATCGACGACATGATCGAGAATCTTCGCTCGCAAAGCGCCGAGTGGCACGACGTCGACCGCGCAGCGTGCGCGGGCGACCGCGTCATCGTCGACTTCGAAGGCCGGATCGACGGCGCGGAGTTCGAGGGCGGAAGCGGTCGCGAGGTGCCGGTCGTGCTGGGCTCCGACAGCGGCATGCTGCCGGAATTCGAAGCAGGACTGACCGGCATCCGCGCAGGCGAGGAGCGCAGCCTGCAAGTGAATTTTCCTCCCGACTACCCGTCTAAAGAAGTGGCCGGGAAAGCGGCAAGCTTCGCCGCCACGGCACGGTCGGTGCAGGAGCGGATTGTGCCGGAGATGGACGATACGTTCTATGCGCGCTTCGGCGTTGCCGACGGTGGGCTCGAGAAGCTGCGTGTGGAAGTCGCCGACAATATGCGCCGCGAGCTCCGGGCCAAGATTCGCGCGCAGGTCCGGCGGCAGGTGCTCGATGCGCTGCTGGCGGCGAATCCGCTGGAGTTGCCCGGCGCCCTCGTCGAGGACGAGGTACACGCTTTGCAGGAAGACGCCCTGCGCCGGCTCGGCGTTGCGGATCATTCCCGCCTGCCGCCGCCCGAACCGTTCCGCGAGCAGGCCAGGCGGCGCGTGGCTCTGGGCCTGCTGATCGGCAAGCTGATCGAGGAACGGTCCATCGAGCTCGACGCCGGCCGGGTGCGCGAGAGGCTCGACGAGCTGGCGGCGGACTACGAGGATCCGGATGCGATGACGCGCTCCATGCGCGCCAATGCGCGGCTCATGCGAAGCGTCGAGACCGCGGTGCTCGAGGAACAGGCGGTGGACTGGTTGCTCGAGCGGGCGAACGTCACCGAAACTTCGATGTCGTTCAAGGATGTCATGGGTATCTAGAAGTGGAGAGCGGAATGATCAGCGGCCGCGTGGAGGACTGAGATGGATTCCAGAGCCCTGGGCCTGGTGCCGATCGTCGTCGAGCAGACTGCACGTGGCGAGCGGTCGTACGATATCTATTCGCGGCTGCTCAAGGAAAGAGTCGTGTTCGTCGTCGGCCCGGTCGAGGACCATATGGCCAACCTCATCGTGGCCCAGCTCCTGTTTCTCGAATCGGAGAACACCGAGAAGGATATCCACCTGTACATCAACTCGCCCGGCGGCGGCGTTACCGCCGGGCTGTCCATCTACGACACCATGCAGTTCGTGAAGCCGGACGTGAGCACGATCTGCGTCGGCCAGGCCGCGAGCATGGGCGCGTTGCTGCTGGCGGGCGGCGCCAAGGGCAAACGCTTCTGCCTGCCGCACTCGCGCATGATGATTCATCAGCCGATCGGCGGCTTCCAGGGGCAGGCCTCGGATATCGACATCCACGCGCGCGAAGTGCTCGCGCTGCGTGACCGGCTCAACGAGATCCTCGCCAAGCACACCGGCCAGCCGCTCGAGAAGATGCGCATCGACACGGACCGCGACCGCTTCATGGATGCGCAGCACGCGGTGGAGTACGGTCTCGTCGACACCGTGCTCGAGCAGCGCGGCGACGCGCTGTCGCCTACGCCGGGGAAAGGATGACGCCGGGTCGCGCCATGATGAAGTGCCGGCGGAGCGCGGTCGTGCCATGTGCGATCGCACACCGGCCGAGCAGCGTGATGCAGTTCTTTGCAAGCCGGCGCCGGGCCATGCTATATAGCGCTACAGGTCGAATCGAGGTGACCGGTCGCCGTGCGACAAGTCAGAACTGGAGCGGCGGATTGAAATCCGCCCTACGGAAATGAGCGACGATACTCGCGGCAAGAGCGACGACGGCAAGCTGCTGTACTGCTCCTTCTGCGGCAAGAGTCAGCACGAGGTCCGCAAGCTCATTGCCGGTCCGTCCGTATTCGTCTGCGACGAATGCGTCGAGCTCTGCAACGACATCATCCGCGAGGAGCTCGAGGAGCGCGGCGAAGACGGCCGCGACAAGCTGCCGAAGCCGCACGAGATCAAGGCTGTGCTCGACGAGTACGTCATCGGGCAGGAGCGCGCCAAGAAGGTGCTCTCGGTGGCCGTCTACAATCACTACAAGCGTCTCGAGAACCGAAGCGCCGAGAAGGGCAAGGACGACATCGAGATCGCGAAGAGCAACATCCTGCTGATCGGCCCGACCGGCTGCGGGAAGACGCTGCTCGCCGAGACGCTCGCGCGGCTGTTGAACGTGCCGTTCACGATTGCCGACGCCACGACGCTGACCGAAGCGGGCTACGTGGGCGAAGACGTCGAGAACATCATCCAGAAGCTGCTGCAGAAGTGCGACTACGACGTCGACAAGGCCCAGACGGGCATCGTCTACATCGACGAGATCGACAAGATCTCGCGCAAGTCCGACAACCCCTCGATCACGCGAGACGTTTCGGGCGAGGGCGTGCAGCAGGCCCTGCTCAAGCTGATCGAGGGCACCGTGGCTTCCGTGCCGCCGCAGGGCGGCCGCAAGCATCCGCAGCAGGAGTTCCTGCAGGTCAACACGGCCAGCATCCTGTTCATCTGCGGCGGTGCCTTCGCGGGCCTCGACAAGGTGATCCAGAACCGCACGGTCAAGGCCGGCATCGGCTTCCAGGCCGAGGTCAAGAGCCATGACGACTCCAAGCACGTCAACGAGATGTACGCCAAGGTGGAGCCGGATGACCTGATCCGCTTCGGCCTGATCCCGGAATTCGTCGGTCGCCTGCCGGTGCTGGCGGTGCTGGAAGAGCTGGACGAAAAGGCGCTGATGTCGATCCTGCGGGAGCCGAAGAACGCGCTGGTCAAGCAGTACTCCAAGC
>JBOIDB010000022.1:0-20034 GCA_050740235.1 Gammaproteobacteria bacterium | reverse complement strand
CGGATGCTGACGTCAACTTCATAGATCATCCGGGATCGACGAGCTGACCGACAACACATCACCACCCAATATCGATCTATTGGTCAGGACCCGAAGCGCTGGCAACGCAAATCTCTCACAGCCTCTTCCGCCGGGGCGACGGTATGGAGGACACCGCGGCTTCCGCCGGGGCGACGGTATGGAGGACACCGCGGCTTCCGCCGGGGCGACGGTATGGAGGACACCGCGGCTTCCGCCGGGGCGATGGTATGGAGGACACCGCGGCTTCCGCCGGGGCGACGGTATGGAGGACACCGCGGCTTCCGCCGGGCGACTGTATAAAGGATGCCCCCGATTCCGCCGGGATGCCGACGTCGTTCAGGGGGTTTTTAAGTTTCCTCGTCGTCGTCTTCCGGCTCCGGGGTGCTCTCGACGGGATAGGTGCGCACGGTCTCCTGCGGATAGGTCCGCGCCTCGGACTCGCGCGCCACCGGCGTTTCGCGCTTTGCATCGGGAGCGTCGTTGCCGGCCTCCAGTCTGGGCGTCGATGAGGCGAGCGTGCGAAGGAAAACTTGCGCGATGGCCGGCGCGACTGGCGCTTCGTCCGACCAGATCTCCACCGGCGTGATGCCGGGTCGATCATAGAACGCCGCATTGGCGTCATCGTCGATGTTGATCGCGGTGCCTTCGAGCGCGACGCCTGCGAACAGACCGCGGTTGCGCGAGTACGAGTAGACCTCGGACTTGAGTTGGATGTCGGTGGCCGCCTCGGCATGGCGGCCGACCGGTCCCGCCGCCACCGAAGCATCTGCGCCGAGCGTCAGCTTGCCGCCCGTCAGGCCCTCGACGCTGCGGCGCGTCTTGAAGACCAGGATGATGTCGGTCGATTGCGCGCCGATCTGCCAGCCGAAGCTGCCGCCGGTCAGGTTGATGAACGCCGGGTTGCTCCAGCCGCCGTCGTCGGTGCGCACGACGAGCACGCCCGAGCCGTGACGGCCGCCGATGCCGAGCCCGATCTTGACGACGTTCGGTATGACGGCGACGCCGTAGGAGCTGCCGAGCAGCGACGGCGGCACGTTCTGCTCGGGGATGTCCGCGAGCTGCTCGAGCACGGCGACGGCGGTGGCGACCTTGTCTTCCTCGTCAGAAGCGGCGAAAGCGGGTGCGGCTGCGAGCCAGCCGAGCACGATCAGCGCAGGCAGGTATTTCATGCCGTCTCCCCTCGTCGATGAATAGTAGCCAGTTCGAGAGTATACGCCTCCCGCTACGCGGCGAGCAGCGGCGGCAACGGCGTATCGAGCGACGCGCAGATGACGCGCAGCAACTCGGCTTCGTCGGCGGAAAGCGTGCCGTCGTGAATGACCGTGGCGGCAAGACCCGCCACCAGGCGGCGGCGGCTCGCGCCATGCAGGTTTCGCAGTATTCCGAGCGCTCCGTCCAGCGCTTCGGCTCTGCCCCCGCTTTTGACATCGGGCATTTTTCCGGGCGCCGCATCGGTGCCGAAAACGGTCTCGAGGCCTTGCGCAAAGGCGGCCGTCGCGGATGCTTCGTTCGCGTGACCGTGACGCGCCAGGATGGCGAACAGGTCGAGCACTGCGCGCCGCAGGGCGGGCTGGTCCGCACGCCGTACACGTTTTCCTCCGTCCGCGGGCCAGGACGCCGTCTCCAGCTCGGTCTCGAGCACGCGCAGAAGGGCGTATTCGAAGAGCTCCACGCGGCCGTCGATATCGGCCAGTTGGCGCAGCTGATCCGCGAGGAACTCGAGATGGTCCTGCGGCCGATGCCTCAGGGTCGGCATTGCGATGTCGAGCAGCGGCAGCCGGACAGCGGCGCCGAGCTCTCCCAGATCGGCGCGCAGCGATTCCACTTTGGCGCGACGATCGCGGCCGAACTGGTATTCGACGTGCTCGAGCTGCTTATGGCGAGTGCTCTGATCCGGGTGCAGCAGCAGCGCAATCACGAGCAGCACGGCGTCGGCCGGCGAATGCGCGGCGTAGTAGACGCGCGGCGGAATCGCTGCGCGAAGCGCGCGCGCGTACTCGACGTGGCTTTCGTTTGGCGCGCCGGCGCTGGCGAGGATCATGGCCGGGGTGATGGCGAACTTTGTCGCCTTCGGCGTTTCAGTCAAACCCGAAGCGACTTCCGGCTCGACCGCGGCCGCCATGCTTCGGGCAATTCCCTCCGCGCGCAACCGATCGAGCTCACGCGGATCGAACGCGGGATCGAGCGCCTTGATGCGCTCGCCCAGCGGCGGATGCGTGGCGAACATTTGGGTCAGCGAGGGCACGCCCATCGCGAACAGCATGTGGCTGACTTCTTCGCCGTCGGCAGACTTGATGACGGCACCTGCATCCAGCCCTGCAATCTTCTTGAGCGCCCCGGCGAGGCCCTCGGTCTGGCGCGTGAACTGTACCGCCGAAGCGTCGGCGAGCCGTTCGCGCTCGCGCGAGGCCGCGGCCTTGATGATGCGCCCGCAGAGCACGCCGATATAGCCGACGACGAACAGCGCGAGTCCGGCGGCGAAGAAGATCGCGACGCCGGCGCCGCCGCGTCCGGAGTTGCGCACGCGCGTGTGCCGTCCGGCGTTCAATATCGAGCGGCCGATGAGGCTGATCGCGAGGATGCCGAACAGCAGCCCGATGAGCCGCATGTTGAGACGCATGTCGCCGTTCAGCACGTGGCTGAACTCGTGCGCGATGACGCCTTGCAGCTCGTCGCGCGAGAGCTGATCCAGCGCGCCCCGCGTCACCGCGATCGCCGCATCGCCCGGCGAATAACCGGCGGCGAACGCATTGATGCCGGGCTCGGCTTCGAGCACGTAGATATCGGGCACAGGCACACCCGAAGCGATGGCCATTTCCTCGACGACGTTGCGCAGGCGCGCGCGCAGCGGATCCTGGCTGTCGGGCGCAACCGGCGTGCCGCCCAGCTTGCGCGCGACGCTGTCGCCGCCACCGGCGGAGAGGCGCAGCGTGCGATACAGGCTCGCGACACCGATGAAAACCAGCGTGCCCAGCGCGGCGAACGCGATGAGACCGACGTTGTCACGCGCCCATTGCGGCCCCGGTATGACGATCGTCTCGTCGGGTGTGCCAAGACTCGCGGCGACGACGGCCGCGACGAAGCCGACCGCCACGACAATGAGGACGGTCGCGAGCAGGAACAGCAGAACCAGCACGCGCGTCTGACGGCGCGTCTTCTCCTGTCGCTCGAAGAAATCCACTTACTGCGCCGTAAACGACACCTTCGGCACGGCGCGCTTCTCCGGCGACTCGATCTCGAGGAACTCGGCCGGCTCGAAATCGAACGTCCCGGCGACGATCGTGTTCGGAAAGTTCTCGCGCGCGTTGTTGTAGTTCATGACGGCGTCATTGAAAGCCTGCCGCGAGAAGGCCACCTTGTTCTCCGTCGAGCCCAGCTCCTCCTGGAGCTGCATCATGTTCTGGTTGGCCTTGAGATCCGGGTACGCCTCGGCCAGCGCGAACAGCCGGCCGAGCGTGCCTTCGAGCGCCGCTTCGGCGCCGGCCAGCTCCTGGATCGCTTTCGCGTTCGACGGGTCGGCCGCCGCGTTTCGCAGCCCGGCGACCGCCGTATTACGCGCGCTGATGACGGCCTCCAGCGTCTCACGCTCGTGCTTGATGTAGCCCTTCACGGTCTCGACGAGATTCGGAATCAGGTCGTAGCGCCGCGTGAGCTGCACGTCGATCTGCGCGAAGGCGTTCTTCACGCGATTACGCAGGTTCACGAGCCGGTTGTAGATGCCGATGGCGAAGAACGCCAGCAGCACGAGCACGCCGATAACGATCCACGTGGTCATGATAATTCCCCTGTCGGTTCTTCTTTGACGGGCGACGGTCGCGAGCATAGCGCATTTCGGGCTCGGGCCGCCGGCCGGCAAAGGCATCGCGCCGCACATAGCCGGAACGAAAAGGCAGGTGCCGGGAGAGCGACCGTTGGGTTACAGTGCCCGAATGACCCGCTTGTCGACCGCCGCCGCGGCTCTGCTGCTTGCCGTGCAGCCCGCCCATGCTGCCTGGCACAGCGACGAAGCGGCGATCATGGGCACGGGCATGCGCGTCGAGCTGTGGCTCGAGGACGAGCGGGCGGCGAAGGAAGCGATCGATTCGGGCTGGCGCGAGATGCATCGCATCGACCGGCTCATGAGCACCTATAAGGACGACAGCGAGATCTCCGCCGTCAACCGCGAGGCGGCGCAGCATCCGGTCGAAATCAGCGCCGAGCTGTTCGATCTCATCGAGGAATCGCTCGAGCTGTCGCGTCTCTCGAACGGCGCGTTCGATATCACCTACGCGAGCGTCGGCTATCTCTACGACTATCGCGAGCATCGCAAGCCGAGCGACGAGCAGATCGAGGCAGCATTGCCGGCGATCGATTACCGTCACGTGAAGCTCGATGAAGAGGCCGGCACAGTGGCGTTCGACGCGCCCGGCGTGCGCGTCGATCTCGGCGGCATCGCGAAAGGCTACGCGGTCGAGCGCTGCGTCGATCTGTTGCGGGAGCAAGGCGTCGAGCACGCGATCGTCACCGCCGGCGGCGACAGCCGGATCCTCGGCGACCGGCGCGGCAAGCCCTGGATCGTCGGCATCCGCGATCCGCGTGAGCGCGGCAGGATCGTCGCGCGCCTGCCCCTTGCCGACGAGGCGATTTCGACGTCCGGCGATTACGAGCGTTATTTCGAAGAGGACGGCGAGCGCTATCACCACATCATTTCGCCGGCGACCGGCCGGTCGGTGGACACCGTGCGCAGCGCCACGGTCATCGGGCCGAATGCGACGCGCACGGACGGCCTGTCGACCGCGATCTTCGTGCTCGGCCCGGAGAAAGGCCTCGAACTGATCGAGGGCCTGCCCGATGTGGAGGCGGTGATCGTGGACGCGCAGGGTCATTTGCACTATTCGAGCGGCTTCGAACAGCCGCGGCCGGGGCAAAGCCCTTCGGAGTGACGCTCAGCGCCCGATATTATGTCGGCTTGTCGCCACACGACGACAAGCGCCCACCCTTGCTTTAAAGGCCGACCGAACCAGATTCCATAATTCTGTAGCCGGCCGGAGACGGTTTCGTCCCGCCGGACCGCCCAGGTCGCCGGTTTCGGCCACCCGAACGCCGTGAAACCCGCGCCGTTACTGGCCTTGCTGCCGTATGGCACGCTAGTTGCTCCCTCCGGGTGACGAGGCGACAGCGGCAACTGGCAGGCGGATAAACAACCGACTATTCAGTTGGTTATACGGACATCCTAATGTCGTGTTGACACACTGTCGCCGCGTGTGACAGTCTTGCAAACCTGAAAAAGGCAAACCCGTCGAGAGGCGGGGGCGCAAAACCACCGGTCCACGGGACTCGTCCCAGGATAGCGGGGTTGCCAGGATCGACCGGCCGATCGGCCGCGTTTCGGAAACTCCCCCCTGAGCAATCCACCCTGCCGAGCCTCGCGACGGGAGGGTGTGATCATGCTGACATCAAGCTTCAATCGCGCGGCGCTGGCCATGACCTGCGCCGCCATTCTGCTTGCCGGCTGCTCTAGCGGCGGCAGCTCCTCGGACGATGCGGTCGTCGTCGAAGGCGACTTCCCCGTGGTGTTCGCCAAGCGCGCCGTCGGTGCCGTCGGCAATCCGACCGACGGGGCGATCTTCGAGCCCGGGGGCGATCTCTTCAAGCTCGACCTGTCCTCGCCGAGCGCGGCCGCGGTGAATCTCACCGGGTCGTATACGCAGGGCACGGGCGACGTGTCCGACCCGGAAGTATCCTACGACGCGACCCGGGTGCTGTTCTCCATGCGCGGCCCGAACGATCCGACCTGGAACGTCTGGGAATACGACCTCGTCGGCGAGACGCTGACGCGCGTCATTGCCGACGATGCCGTGGCCGAACTGGGCGACGACGTCGATCCGGCGTATCTGCCGGACGGACGCATCGTCTTCAGCTCGAACCGGCAGGAGCGCTCGAAAGAGGTGTTGGCCGCGAGCGGCATTGAGCCGTACGCGCATCTGGACGAGTACGAGCGCGAGCGCGCCATCGTGCTGCACGTCATGAACGCCGACGGCACGGATATCCACCAGATTTCCTTTAATCAGAGCCACGACCGCAATCCGACCGTGCTCTCGAGCGGCGAGGTCATGTTCGCGCGCTGGGACCACGTCGGCGGGCGCAACCATTTCCCGATCTTCTTCACCAATCCCGACGGCACCAATATCTTCGTGCAGTACGGCGCTTTCAGCCCGGGCAACAGCTTCCTGCACCCGCGCGAGATGCCGGGCGGCCGCGTGCTGAGCGCGTTGATGCCGTTGTCGGGCACGCGCGAGGGCGGCGCCGTCGTCGCCGTCGACATCCGCAACTTCTCGGAGAACGATCAGCCTTCGCCGGGCGCGCCCGCCGGCGCGCAGGGCCAGGTGCAGGTGACGCCGTTCACCATCGAGATCGGCGACGAGATCTCGGAGAACGGCCGCTATACGACGCCGTATCCTCTCTGGGACGGCACGAATCGCGCGCTCGTGAGCTGGTCGCCGTTCCGCCCGGAGATGGAAACCGACCCGCTGACCGGCGAGGAAATGGAAGTGGAGGGCACGCCGCTCTACGGCATCTACATGCTGGACATGGATGCCGACACGCTGCGTCCGATCGCGCTGCCGGAGGAAGGCTTCGCCTTTACCGACGCGATCCCGATCCAGCCGCGACCGGCGCCGAATACTATCTCCGACAAGCCCCTCAACGCGGCCCTGGCCGCCGAGAACATGGGCATCCTGAACGTCAAGAGCATCTACGACACCGACTTCCTGGACATCATGGGCGACAGCGTGCTGGTGCCCGGCGAGGCGCTGCCCGCGACCACGCCGCCGCCCGACGACATGCGCAGTGATGTTGCCGACATCGCGATGCTCAAGGATCCGGCGATGACGATGGCCGCCGAGCGTCCCGGCCGCTTCGTGCGCGTGACGAAAGCCGCGCCGACGCCGGGCGGCCTGTCGCGCGAGATCATCGGCGAGACCGAGCTCGAGATGCAGCAGATCGTCGGCTACAGCGAAGTCGAGCCGGACGGCTCGGTGCGCATCAAGGTGCCGGCGGATACCGCGCTGACCCTGGCGGTCGTCGATGCCGAAGGTCGGGCCTTGCAGACGCACACCAACTGGCTGCAGGTGCGGCCCGGCGAGACGCGCACGTGCAACGGCTGCCACTCGCCGCGCCGCGGCAGCGCGCTCAACTCCGCGCCGATCGCCGGCCTGCACCCGAACACGCTGATGACGGCCGAGTCGGGCGAGTCCATGGCCGAGACGCGCACGCGTCTCGACCCGGCGCAGATGGAGCTCGAGGCGGATCTCGTCTTCACGGACGTGTGGACCGATCCGGTCATGGCCGGGCGCGCGCCCGACGCGGATATGAGCATTACCTACGCTGGCCTGGCCACTCCGGCGCCTGCGGAAGGCATCATCAATTATCCGGAGCACATCCAGCCGCTCTGGGAGCTGGATCGCGGCGCGAACACCTGCACGGACTGCCACGCCAGCAACGACCTCAACGATCCGCTGTCCGCGGGCCTGGATCTGCGCGGCACGATCGCCGGCACGGGAAGGCTGCTCTCCTACGAGGAGCTGATGATCGGCGACCCGATCATCGACCCGATCACCGGCCTGCCGCAGCTCGACGTCACCGAGGACGGCGAGATCATGATCGCGCGCGAAGCGCCGCTCGTCGCCACCGGCAGCTCGGATATCAGCTCGCGCACGAGCCATCTCGTCGAGAAGATCTTCGAGCAGGAGCTGCGCGCGGTCGACGTCCTGCCCGCACCGACCGTCGATCACAGCGGCTTCCTGAACGACTCGGAAACGCGCCTGATCGCCGAGTGGATCGACATCGGCGGACAGTATTTCAACGATCCGTTCGAGGATGCGGACAACGACGGCTTCCGCTCGCTGGATGAAGTGCGCGGCGGCGTCGCGGCGGTCAGCGAGAGCGTCTTCGAATCGACGATTCAGCCGATGCTGCTGGCCGACTGCGCGGGCTGCCATCGTCCGTTCGGCGGAACGGGCGCGCCGAGCGAGCCGCCGAACCCCGGCTTCCTGCCCAGCCGTTTCGTGCTGACCGGCAGCGTCGAGGGTGACTTCAACGTCACGCTGACGATGATCGACGACGTCTGCCAGCCGGCCGAAAGCGCGCTGCTGAAGCGTCCAGTGTCCGACGAGATGTCGGTGCCGCCGCACCCGCGCATCGATGACGCGGCGGTGGCCGACGATCCGAACGACCCGGCGGCGGACGACGTCACCGTGCTGACGGTCGGCGATTCGCGTTACCAGACGCTGTTCGACTGGGTGGCGGCGGCCGGCACCGGCTGCCCCTGAGTTTTGCGGAGGGGGGCGGGCTTGCGCACATTCGAGAAAACCGTCCTGACGGTGACGGCGGCTTTGCTGCTTGGCGGCTGTCCCGAAGCGGAGCAAGAGGAGTCGGCCGCCACCGGTCAGACGCTCTGCGTGACGGATTTCGAGATGTGCGTGAGCCCGATCTTCGATGCGGTCATCGACAGCAGCACCGGGCAGACGACCTGCTCGGCCAGCGGCTGCCATGACCAGGCCGCCGGCTCCGGCGGGGCATTCAAGATTTTTCCGTCCCCGGCAACGGGCTCGACGCAGATGATGGCGAACTTCTTCGCCGCCAAGGCTTTCGCGAACCTCAACAACCCCGCGGAAAGCAAGTTGCTGCTCGAGCCGCTGCAGGGCACATCGTCTATCGCCGGCACACACACCGGCGGGGACATTTTTCCGGGCAGCGGCGACGCGTGCTACGTCGCGCTGCATGCCTGGATATCGACCCGGGTCGACGAGGAGACCAGCGCGGCATGCGGATCGTGCACGCCGCCGGACGTAGCTGCTTGCGGATTCTGATTGCAGATGGCGAAAAACAGAACAGCAACAAACACGGCGAAACAGAGGCAGGCGAGATCGACCGGCCTCTTTTTCTGTCTGTTGTCCGCATTCTGTTGCCTGACGCCTGAGCATGCGCGGGCGCAGGAGCACGAGCGCGTAACGGTCGCGGACGCATTCGTCGAGCTGCGCACCGGCCCCGGTCGCGGGTTTCCGATATTTCATGTCGCCGAACGGGGCGAGCAGGTCGAGATCCTCAAGCGGCGGACGGACTGGTTCAGGCTGCGCACCGAATCGGGCCGGGAAGGCTGGGTAGACCGGGCGCAGATGGAGCGAACGCTCACGGAGGCCGGCGTGCGCAAGAGCTTCCGCGATGTCGTGCTCGAGAACTATCTCGCGCGGCGTCTCGAAATCGGATTCGGCGCTGGCGATTTCGACGGCGATCCGGTGCTCACCATGCGCTCGAGCCTGCGGTTGACGGACCACTATCTCGCCGAGCTGTCGCTGTCGCAGGTCGCCGGGACGTTCTCGAGCTCGACGCTCTATCACGCGAATCTGCTCGTGCAGCCGTTCCCGGAGTGGCGGTTTTCACCGTACTTCACGCTCGGCGTCGGGCGCTTCGAGAACGAGCCGAAGGTCGTGCTCGTCGATACCGAAGAAATCGACGGCACGGCGGCCAACTCGGGCGTAGGAGTGCGTATTTATCTGTCGCGGCGATTTCTGGCGCGCGTCGATTACAAGTACTACGTGGCCACCGTGGATATCGACGGCAACGAGGAATTCCAGGAGCTCGTGGCCGGCTTTTCGTTTTTCTTCTGAATCTGCACCGAGGACATCGAAGTGAATGCGATCGCCAGCAGACTTTGCCTCATCGGCCTCGCCACAGGGCTCGCCGGCGGCTGTTCGCTGATGCCCTGGGCCGACGGCGGCGAGGGCGAAGGGCCGGTGCTCGAGGCGGAGCCGCCGCGCGGATCCGTCATCGAGCCGGAGGTCGAGCGTCGCGAGGTGACCGTGCCGCGCATCGACACCGAGAACTTCGAGATCGGTCTCTACGCGGGCGTGCTGAGCGTGGAGGACTTCGGCGCGGATCCGGTCTACGGCGTGCGCGCCGCCTATCACGTCACCGAGGACTTCTTTCTGGAAGGCGCGTATGCCGCGTCGCAGGTGTCGGACAGCTCCTTCCGGCGCGTTGGGCTGCCGATCTTCCCGGAGGAAGAGGAGGACCTGACGACGTACAGCTTTTCGCTGGGCTACAACTTCCTGCCGGGCGAGGTGTTCGTCGGCACGCGTTACGCGATGACCAGCGCCATGTACTTCATCGCCGGCGCCGGCAACACCGAATTCGTGGACGAAAGCCGGCTCACGTACGACCTCGGGTTCGGCCTGCGCGTCCTGCCCCGGGACTGGCTGTCGCTTCGCCTGGAGGCGAAGGACAACATTTTCGAATCCGATCTGCTCGGCGAGAACGAGTTTAAACATAACTTTGAACTCAATCTCGGTTTCGCGTTTTTCTTTTAGCTATAAGGACTTCCGGAGCATGCGATGAGACTGCTTAAAGCAATTGCCCTGGCGGGGCTGGCGTTCTGGGCCGGCGCGACGTCGGCCCTGGCCGATCTCGAAGGCCGCGAGGCGCCCGACTTCGCGCTGAAAAGCGCGGCGGGGGACAACCTGCGCCTGAGCGAGTATCGCGGCAACGTCGTCATGCTCAATTTCTGGGCCACCTGGTGCGGCCCGTGCCGGCAGGAAATGCCGCTGCTCGACGAGATGTACGACCGCTACCGCAAGGTCGGCTTCACGCTGCTCGGCGTGAACATCGACGACGACACGCGCAAGGCCCTGGAGATGGCCGAGGCGCTGGAGGTCTCGTTCCCCGTGCTGTTCGACGCCGAGAAAGAGGTCAGCCGCCGGTATGCGATCGAGGCAATGCCGGGCACCGTGCTGATCGACCGTCAGGGCGTCGTGCGCTACGTGCATTACGGATACAAGCCGGGATACGAGCAGGCGTACCTGGACGAGATCCGCAGCCTGCTCAGCGAGTAAAGCCGTGTCGCGCACCGCAATCCTGTTGCTCGCCTGCCTGCCGCTCGCCGCCTGCAGCGTGCAGCCGTGGGTCATGCCCTACGAGCGCGAGGCGCTGACCGATCCGGTGATGTCCTTTTCGCGCGACCCGCTGGCGGACAGGCATCGGCAGCACGTCTTCGAAGTCCGCGAAGGCGCGCGCGGCGCAGGCCAGAGCGGAGGGGGCGGCTGTGGCTGCAACTGACGGCTGCGGCCGAATGACTTCGATCCTGCGCGACCTTCGGATCAGCCAGATCGTTTCGGCTGTTCTGAAACTCGGTGTCGTTTTCGTACTGATCGCGCAGCCGCTGTTCGCTGCGACGCTGCCCGAGGAACGCGCCGAGACACTGTATCACGCCTATGACGGCGGCGGCGTCGAAGTTACGGGGCCGGCATTGCTCGTGCGGAAGAATTTCGCCGAGAAATATTCCGTCTCAGCCGAGTATTACGTGGACAGCATCAGCGGCGCGTCGATCGACGTCGTCACCAGCGCGAGCCCCTATTCGGAGCGGCGCACGGAATACGGCTTCGGCTTCGACTGGCTGCACGGCGATACGCTGATGAGCCTGTCGGCCTCGGAAAGCGACGAGAACGACTACGACGCGACGACCTTCAGCTTCGATGTCGCCCAGGAGTTCTTCGGCAACATGACCCGGGTGAACATGGGCTACAGCCGCGGCAACGATACGGTGATGCGCGTCGACAACGACTTCGAGGCCGATATCGAGCGGACGAACTACCGGCTCGGCGTCTCGCAGGTGCTGACCTCGAAGCTGATCGCGAGCCTGGATTACGAAGCCATCCTGGATGACGGTTTCCTGAACAACCCCTACCGTTCCGCGCGCGTGCTGGGCGCATCCGTGCCGGAGCGCTATCCGAACACCCGCACGAGCCATGCGCTCGCGCTGCGTACACTGAAATACTGGCCGGGACGCTGGTCCACGCGGGCCGACTACCGCTATTTCACCGATACCTGGGATATCCGCGCGCACACCCTCGAGCTCGGCTTCAATACCTACCTGCGCGAAGGCTGGCTGTTCGAAGGCCACTACCGCTTCTACACGCAGGGCAACGCCTCGTTCTATTCGGACAACTTCGAGCGTGAATTCAACTTCATGGCCCGCGACAAGGAGCTCAGCAATTTCGACAGCCATACGATCGGCGCGCGACTGAGCTTCGAGCTGCTCGAGGATTCGTGGAGCTTCTTCGACCGCGCTTCGCTCAGCATCGGTTACGACTTCATCCGTTTCGATTACGACGACTTCACGGACGTGCGTACCGGCGAGCCGTACTCGTTCAACACGAACGTCGTGCAGTTTTTCCTGACCGGCTGGTACTGACCGCCGGACGAGTGGAGAAGACCCGTGAATGCCACCCGCAGACTGCTTGCTTGCCTGATCCTGGTCGCTGTTGGCGTCGCGCACGCGGACGATGCCGCCGCGCCCGCGGACGACGGCTACCGCAGCCTCGACCAGGACGTGCAGGCGCTCAAGAAGGACGTCCTCGACCTGAATCGCGACCTCTTCATCCTCGAGGAGGAGTTGCTGTTTCCGGCCAATACGCAGGTCGCCGTCTTTGTGTCGATGGATGTCGGCGCCTTGTTTGCCCTGGACTCCGTGCAGGTCAAGATCGACGACGAGGAGGTCGCGAATTATCTGTACACGGCGCGCGAGGCCGACGCCCTTCTGCGCGGAGGCGTGCATCGCATTTACCTGGGCAACCTGCGCGCGGGCGAGCACGAGCTGGTCGCCTTTTTCGTCGGCAAGGGGCCCCATGACCGCGACTATCGGCGCGGCGCGACGCTGACGTTCGAGAAGGGCATCGGCGCGAAATACCTGGAGCTCAAGGTCTCGGACAAGGTCGCGGGTCTGCAGCCGGAATTCCTCGTCAAGGAATGGGAGTGACGGGAGCCTGTCTCATGATTCCACGCGAGCCGCGTTGTCACCCAATCGCCCGCAGGCAAGGCGCCCCGGTGCAGACCGTATCCGATATACGGTCAAGGCGGGCAACGCAGCATCCGGGCGAATGGGTGGCAACCCTCGGTTCATGGCCGGGAAAGTCTTCGACTTTCCCCGGCGTCGCGAGCCGAAGAACGCGGTCTCCGGGTCGCGGGGACGGGGCCAGATTCGCCCACAGCAGCGTTGCTCCTCACTTATTTGCAATGAGCAAACCGCGCTCCTCGCGTCTAGCTGTGGACAAATCTGGCCGCCGTCGCGGCCGCGCGGAATCATGAGACAGGCTCCCCTGGTCATGCGCGCCGCCTGCACACTGCTCGCTTTCGGACTCGGCTTCACGGCGGGCCCGGCTGCGGCCGGCCGTGATCCGGGGCCGGTGCGGGACCTGCATTACGGCGAAGTCCTGTTCCACTTCTATCAGGACGACTATTTCAACTCGCTGACGCATCTTCTCGCCGCCCGCAAGCAGCATCGCGTCAGCCATCATTCCGACGAAGCCGAGCTGTTGCTCGGCGGCCTGTACCTGTCGTACGGCCAGCACGACGAGGCCGGCCGGATCTTCGAGCGTCTGCTCGATACCGGCGTCACCGACGAGGTACGTGATCGCGCCTGGTTCTTTCTCGCGAAGATCCGTTATCAGCGCGGCTATCTCGACGAGGCCGACCGGGCGCTGGCGGCCATCGAAGGGCCCATGCCGGAGCCGCTCGAGGCGGAGAAGCAGCTCCTGCATGCGCAGGTGTTGCTGTCTGCCGGGCGCTACGACGAGGCGATCGATCTGCTCGATCGCTGGCAGGGCCCCGAGCAATGGGTCGGCTATGCGAAGTTCAACCTCGGCGTTGCGCTCGTGCGCGTAGGCCGTCTGGAGGAGGGCGCGCGCCTCCTCGACGAGGTCGGCATGCTGCGCGTCGACAGCGAGGAGCTGAAATCGCTGCGCGACAAGGCGAACCTCGCGCTCGGCTACGCCCGTTTGCAGAATGCCGAGCCCGAGCTCGCGAAGCCGGTGCTCCAACGCGTTCGCCTGGAGGGCGCGTTCTCGAACAAGGCGCTGCTCGGCGCCGGCTGGGCCGACAGTGCGGAGGAGCGCTACGGCCAGGCACTGGTGCCGTGGCTGGCGCTCAGCCGGCGAAATCTGCTCGACTCGGCGGCGCAGGAGTCGATGCTGGCGATTCCATATGCCTATGCGCAACTCGCCGACAACGGCGAGGCGGCCGATCGATACAGCCGGGCAATCGATGCATTCCGGGCCGAGATCGTCCGCCTCGATGAGTCGATCGCCTGGATCCGGGAAGGCCGGCTCGCGGACACGCTGCTGGAGCAAGAGGCGAGCGACGGCACGGGGTGGTTCTGGCGTCTCGACGAGCTGCCCGACTCCCGCGAGTCGCGCTATCTCTATCACCTGATGGCGCGGCACGAGTTCCAGGAGGGGCTCAAGGCCTATCGCGACCTCCGCGAGCTGGACCGGAATCTGGCCGGCTGGGCGGCGAGCATCGTTGCATTTCGCGCCATGCTCGAGGCTCAGGAGCTGGCGTACGAGAAGCGTTTGCCGCTCATCGAATCGAGCCTCGACGGCGTCGACATCGACGCGCTCGTCGCCAGGCGCGTGGAGCTGGCGGCGAAGCTCGATGACATCGAACGCCGCCAGGACGCCGTCGCGCTCGGCACGTCGCGCGAGCGGCGCCAGTGGGCCGCGCTGGAGGCTATCGGCCGCGAGCTCGACCGCCTGCCCGAAGGGCCGGCCGTCAGCGAGGCGCGCGACAAGCACCGCCTGTTGCACGGCGTGCTGCTCTGGAATGTGGAGCGTGACTACAAGGCCCGCCTGTGGCGCGAGCGCCAGTCCTTGCGCGAGCTGGAGCGTGCCGTCAGCCAGGCGCAGAAGCGCCATTACCGCGTCGATGCGGCGCGGCGCGCGGCGCCGGAGAAATTCGTCGAATTCGGCGCGCGCATCGAAAGCATCGCGCCGCGCATTACCGCCATGCGCCTGCGTGTCGCGCACGCGCTCGAGGGTCAACAGGATCACCTGCAGGCGCTGGCGATCGACGAGCTGGAACGGCAGAAAGGGCGGCTCGATGCCTATACCGTACAGGCGCGTTTTGCGCTCGCCACGATTTACGATCGTCTGTCCGCGGGCGCATCCATGGCGGAGGCTTCGCCGTGAACGGCGCTTCGGTCCTGCCGCTGATCCTGTTCGCGGGCTGGTGGCCGTTCGCGGGCGAGCCGCCCGTGCATGACGACTCGCAGACCATCAAGGGGCTTTACGAATCAACCGACGGACAGAAGACCACGAAAGCTTCGTTCGACGGGAGCCGACGGGATGTCCGGACTTCCTCCGAGTCGCTCCCCGATACTCGCTTGGTCGGAGAAAGTCCGGACACCCCGCCGCAATCCATCGAGCCAGTCGAGTTCACTACCGAGCTGGCGGCGAAACGGGCGAAGGAGAACTACCGGGCCTTCCTCGAGCTGGCCGCCGACGATCCGGTGCTGAGCGCCGAGGCGGCGCGGCGGCTGGCGGACCTTCAGGTGGAGGCCAGCGAAGGGAAACAGCTCGACGAGCAGCGCCTGCTGCTCGAGGGCGCCGCGCTCGACGAGGCGATCGAGCTGTACACGCGCCTGCTGGAGACCTGGCCGGACAATCCGCAGAACGACCGCGTGCTGTATCAGCTTGCGCGCGTCCACGAAGGCGCCGGGCGGCCGGACGACGCGCTCGCGACGCTCGACCGCCTGGTGGCGGGCTGGCCGGAGACGCGTTACCTGGACGAAGCGCAGTTCCGCCGCGGGGAAATCCTGTTCGTGCAGAAACGCTATGCCGACGCGCAAGCCGCCTACGAGGCCGTGCTCGCGCTCGGCCCCGACGCCGCGTTCTACGACGAATCTCGCTACAAGCACGGCTGGTCGCTGTTCAAGCAGGGCCGGCACGAAGAGAGTCTCGACTCCTTCTTCGGCGTGCTGGACGGCAAGCTCGTCACGGCCGAGAGCTCGCTCGTGCCGATCGAAAGCCTTTCGCGCGCCGAGCACGAGCTGGTGGACGATACCCTGCGCGTGCTCGGCATCAGCTTCTCGTACCTCGACGGCGCGCGGTCGCTCGATGACTGGTTCGCGGCGCACGGCGCGCCCTATGCGCACGTCATGTATGCGCGGCTCGGCCAGCTCTACCTGGACAAGGAGCGCTACACGGATGCCGCGGAAACCCTGCAGGCGTTCGTCGATCACGACCCGTACCACTCCGTTGCGCCGCTGTTGCAGGCAAGGGCCATCGACGCTTACGCAAAGGGCGGTTTCGCCAGCCTCGTCCTGGAAGCCAGGGAAGCCTTCATCGAGCGTTACGGCCTGGACAGTCCGTACTGGGATGCGCGTGAGCCGGACGACCATCCGGAGGTCATGACGCAGCTCGCGTCGAGCCTCGACCAGGTTACGCGCCACTATCACGCGCAGGCGCAGGCGTCGCGAAAGCCCGCCGACTACGCGCGCGCGGCGCATTGGTATCGCGAATCCCTGCGCTCCCTGCCGGATCGCGACGACGCCTCGCAGACGCGCTTCCTGCTCGCGGAAGTCCTGTTCGAAAGCGGCGAGTTCGACGAGGCGACTCGGGAATACGAGCAGGCTGCGTACGAATATCCGGCGCATGCGAAGTCGGCCGAGGCCGGCTACGCGGCGTTGCTGGCGTACGAAAAGCACGAGGCCGGGCTCACGGGGCCGGAGCGGCAGAGCTGGCACCGGCAATCCATCGACAGTGCGCTCAGGTTCGCCGGGCATTTTCCTGCGCAGCCCCAAGCCGGCGCGGTGCTCACCAAAGCCGCCGAAGACCTGTTCGCGCTCGGCGAGCTCGAGCCCGCGATCGACACCGGCGAACGCGTAGTCGCGCTCGAACCGCCCGTCGATCCGGCGCTCGCGCGCACGGCATGGACGGTGATCGCGCATGCGCGTTTCGATCTCGGCCGCTTCGCGCAAGCCGAAGCCGCCTACCTGCGCGTGCTCGGCCTGATGGCGGCAGACGATGCCGCGCGGGGCAACATCGGGGAACGACTGGCCGCGTCGATCTACAAGCAGGCAGAGCAGCGCCAGGCCGAGGGCGATGCCGAGGGGGCCGTCGAACAGTTCCTGCGCGTCGCCGAGGCGGCTCCGGCGTCGAAGGCGCGAGCCGCGGCGGAATTCGACGCGGCCACGATGCTCATGGAGCTCGAGAGCTGGCCACGGGCGATCGCGGTGCTCGAGAAATTCCGCAGCGCGCATCCCGGTCACGAGCTCGCCGGCGAAGTCACGCGCAAGCTCGCGGTGGCGTATCTGGCGGACGGGCAGGGCGCGCGCGCGGCCGCGGAGCTCAGGGCCATCGCCGACGATACGTCTGCGCCGTCCGACATGCGCCGCGATGCGCTGTGGCAGTCGGCGAAGCTGTATGCGGATGCCGGCCACGCCGCCTCGGCGGCCGCTGCCTACGAGAAGTATGTGGCCCGGTACCCGCTGCCTCTGGATGCCGCCATGGACGCGCGCCAGCAGCTTGCGGAGCTGGCCGGCAAGGGCGCGGACCGGACCCGGTGGCTCGAAGCGATCATCGCCGCGGATGCGGCCGCTGGAGAGGCGCGCAGCGATCGCAGCCGCTACCTGGCGGCGAAAGCAGCGTTGCTGCTCGCCGAGCCGCATTTCGACGCCTTCGCGGCGGTGCGGCTCGCCATCCCGCTCGAGAAGAGCCTCGAGCGCAAGAAAGCGCGCATGCAGGCGGCCCTCGATGCTTATGCGCGCGCAGCTGACTACTCGGTTGCCGAGGTCACGACCGCGGCGACTTACCGGATCGCCGAAATCTATCACCTGCTCGGCAGCGACCTGCTCGAGTCGGAGCGGCCACGGGATTTGAGCCCGGAAGAGCTGGAACAGTACGACGTCCTGCTGGAAGAGCAGGCGTTTCCGTTCGAGGAGAAGGCCATCGAGCTGCACGAGCTCAACGCGGCGCGCGCCGCGGACGGCGCGTACGACGAGTGGGTGCGCAAGAGCTATGCGGAGCTCGCGGAGCTGATGCCGGTGCGCTATGCAAAGGCCGAGATCAGCGAGGGGATGGTCCATGCGATTCGGTGAAGCAGCGATGACGGTCATGGGCTGCGCGCTCCTCATCGGAGGATGCGCAACGCTGCCCATGACCGGGCAGGGCACGGCGTCGGTGGATCTCGCGCCTGTGCCCGCGGACGCGCAGTCACGTTTCGAGCGTGCGCTCGCGCTGATGCAGGCAGGGGACGATCGGGCCGAACGCGAGCTGATCTCGCTGGCGGAGGACTATCCGCAGCTTGCCGGTCCCCATGTCAACCTGGGGCTCGTCTACGCGCGCAGCGATCGGCTGGATCTCGCGGAAGCCGCGCTCACGGAAGCGCTCGAGCGCAATCCCGACAACGCCGCCGCCTGCAACGAGCTGGCCATCGTCTATCGGCGCAGCGGCCGTTTCGCGGAGGCCGAGCAGGCCTATGCGAGAGCCGTGGCCGTCGACCCGGGCTATGCGCTCGCCTGGCGCAATCGCGGCGTGCTGAACGATCTGTATCTGCAGCGGCCCGAAGCCGCGCTCGAAGCGTACGAGCGCTACCAGGCGCTGCAGCCGCAGGCGGACGAAGGCGTGGCGAAATGGATCGCCGACCTGCGGCTGCGCATCGAATCGTCGCAACGCACGGCGCAGGCGGGTGCGCCATGATGCGCCTCATCTTCTGCGCCGGTCTCCTGTGTGCAGGTCTGAGCGTGACGCGCGCCGACGATACGCCGGTGCCGGCCGACGACGTCGAGCCGCGCGTCGATACGTCTGCAACATCCACCGAACGACAGTTCGACACCGTGGATCGCCTTCAGCTCGACACGACCTCGATCACCGGCAACCAGGAGCTGCCGAAAGTGCTCTACATCGTGCCGTGGAAGAAGCCGCTGGCCGGCGATCTGCCGGCTCCGCCGCTGTCGAGCCTGCTCGAGGAAGTCCTCGCGCCGGTCGACCGCGAGGTATTCCGGCGGCACATCAGTTATTTCCGCGACCTGAATGGACCGCAGGCCGATCAGCCGAATGAATTCGGCCCCACGGAGGAGGAGTAGGGCCGGGTTCAACCGGCCGACCGGCTGTCGAAGGATCGTATGAACGTCGACCCGATCAATTTCGCGATCATGTAATCGAGGAGAGAACGATGGAATGGTACAGCACGTCAGTGCGTTTCTTTCAGGAAGGCGGGATCTTCATGTACCCGATCGCCCTGGTGCTCGCACTGGGCATTGCCATCGCGATCGAGCGATACGTCTACCTGACGATATCCGGCGCCAATAACCGGCGCGTCTGGAACCAGCTCATGCCGATGCTGAGCGCGGGCAATTACCAGCAGGCCGTGCAGGCCGCGCAGCGCTCGAAGGCGGCGATCGCGGGCATTCTCACCTACGGCATCCACCGCATCCGCACGGCCAACCGGCGCGACGACATCGAGAAGGCCATGGAGGAAAGCCTGCTCGAGGTGCTGCCGCGGCTCGAGAAGCGCACGCACTATCTGGCGACCTTCGCCAATATCGCCACGCTGCTCGGACTGCTCGGCACGATCATCGGCCTGATCAGCGCGTTCACGGCGGTGTCCAATGCGAATCCGGCCGAGAAGGCGGCGCTACTGTCGTCGAGCATTTCGGTCGCGATGAACACGACGGCGTTCGGCCTCATCGTCGCCATCCCGCTGCTGCTCGTTCACACGGTGCTACAGACCAAGACCACGGAGCTGGTCGACAGCCTGGAGATGGCGTCCGTGAAGTTCCTGAACACTGTCGTCGAGCGCCGCACGCCGGCGGCCGCGAAATGATGCGACGCAGCCGACACGCGCGCAGCCGGGATGCCGGCGACATGAGCATCACCGCGTTCATGAACCTGATGGTGATCCTCGTGCCGTTCCTGCTGATCACGGCGGTCTTCTCGCGCATGGCGATTCTCGAGCTCAACCTGCCCGCCGCATCGTCCGCCACGCAGGAGCCGCCGCAGGATCTCGCGCTGGAGATCATCGTGCGCGAGGTCGGCATCGAGGTCGGTGACCGCAACCACGGTCTCCTGAAGACGCTCCCGAACGGCGAGGCGGGTTATGACCTGGAAGGCCTGCGCGCCTACCTGAAGGACGAGGTCAAGGCACGCTTCCCGGGCAAGACCGACGCGACGCTGCTGCTCGAGCCGGAGATCGACTACGACACGC
>JBOIDB010000021.1:0-5864 GCA_050740235.1 Gammaproteobacteria bacterium | reverse complement strand
GCCCGGGACAATGCAGGCAAGCGCCGGTCGAGCCCCAGCCTCGCCGTTCGACTATTATGGTCATGGACGGTCCGTTCACGGAGACGAACGAGCAGATTGGCGGGTCTCATCTGACCAACGCCGCAATTTGGAGGAAGCCGTCGCGATTGCCGAGGGAATGCCGACACTTCGTGTCGGTGGAACCGGGGAAGTCCACCCGCTGAGGCCGGAGTTGCTCTGACTGTATCGGCGCAAAAGTCAGGGAGTGCGCCGCTAGTGACACGAGCACCTTTCCAACTATTCGCCACGCGGCCAAGGCGCCCCGAGTCGGCCGTATCGGGCGATGCTGACCGCCTGGACGAAGCCCTACGCCATGACCCGGAGCGGGCACGTGCGGCCCTACAGGAGGCCATCGGCGAGTCTGTGACGCTTCAGCCGGACAAGTCGGGAAAGTTTCTGTGGGCCGAGTACGAAATGAAAACCGCCGCACTGCTTGGCGTAGCAGGCGGCGGTGATTCGGCATTAGTGGTAGCGGGGGCAGGATTTGAACCTGCGACCTTCGGGTTATGAGCCCGACGAGCTGCCAGACTGCTCCACCCCGCACCGGAACTGCGTATTTTACAGAGATCGGTGGTGGCGGTTCAAGTCCGGGGCGTCAGGGCGCGGCTAAGGAGGGTTCGGCGCCGCATCCGGTGCGCCGGGATATTGTTTGGACCGGGTTCCGGCTTTCGCCGGAATGACGGGATAGGTAGCGACGGGGATCAGGTGATCACGCTCGCGCAGAGCGCTATGAGGCCCGACGGAAATATGCCGAGGGCGAGCACGGCGAGCACGTTCGCGCTCAGGGTCAGGCGCATGTCGAGCGCGGCGTGCAGCGGCGTCTCGTCGACCGGCTCGTCGAAGTACATGAGCTTGACGATGCGCAGATAGTAGAAGGCGCCGATCACGGCGAAGACGATGCCAAGCACCGCCAGCCACGTGAAGCCGGCCGAGATCGCCGCGGAGAACACCGCGACCTTGGCGTAGAAGCCGAGGAACGGCGGCACGCCGGCCATGCTGAACATCAGGATGAGCATCATGCCCGCGAACCAGGGGCTGCGCGCGTTCAGCCCCCGGAAATCCTCGAGCCGGTCGGCCTCGAAGCCGCGGCGGCTCAGCAGGATGATCATGCCGAATGCGCCGCTCGACATGATGACGTACGCGATCGTGTAATACATTGCCGCCTGATAGCCCTCCGGCGTCGCGGCCACGAAGCCGAGCAGCAGGAAGCCGACGTGCGAGATTGCCGAGTACGCGAGCATGCGCTTCAGGTTGGCCTGCGCGATGGCCACGACGTTGCCGATGGCCATCGACAGCGCGGACAGCACGACGAGCATGTCCTGCCAGTCCGCCTGCAGCCCGCCCAGACCTTCGGCGAGCAGGCGGAAAGCGAGCGCAAACGCGGCAATTTCCGGCGCCGAGCCGATGTAAAGGGTCACCGAGGTCGGCGCGCCGTGATAGACGTCCGGCAGCCACATGTGAAACGGCACCGCGCCGAACTTGAAGGCCACGCCGACCACGACGAAGGCCAGGGCGAACAGCAGCGGGAGCTCCAACCCGTCACCGCTCGCCAGTTGGCCCGCAAGCTCGCCGAGATCGAGCGTCCCGGTGACGCCATAGAGAATCGACATGCCGTAGAGGAGCGTGCCCGAGGCGATGGCGCCGAGCACGAAGTATTTCATCGCCGATTCGGCCGCGACCGGCGAATTGCGGTCGAACGCCACGAGCGCGTATTGCGACAGCGCGAGCAGCTCCAGCCCCAGATAGAGCGTCAGCAGACTGTGCGCGGAAATCATCACCATGATGCCGAGCAGGCCGAACAGGCCGAGCACGTAATACTCGCCGCGGAACAGGTTCGTCTGCCGCAGGTAATCGCGCGAATAGAGGAATACCGCCGCCATGACGACGTACGAGAACAGCTTCAGCACGTCACCCATGCGATCGGCGATGAAGGTGCCGCCGAACGTCAACGTGCGTGTCTCGACGCCGTATGCGACGGTCACGACGGCCGCGCCGAGCAGCGCGAGCATCGACAGCACGTACGTCACGACGCGGTGACGATCGTGAAGGAACAGATCGACGAGCAGGATCACGCAGATCGCGCAGAGCAGAAAGATCTCGGCGGCGGCAGGCAGGAAATCGGCAAATGAAAGGGTCACTGCGGCTTATCTCACAGCTTGGACTGCATCACGTGCCCGATTAGATCCTCGAGCGTGGGCTGCATGACTTCGACGAGCGGCGCCGGGTAGACACCTAGTAAAAGTACTGCAATAGAAAGGAATCCTAATACTATGAATTCCCTGAAATTCAAATCCGGCATTCCGGCCACGCCGTCGTTGCCCACGGCGCCGAAAATGACGCGCTTGACGAGCCAGAGGGTATAGGCGGCGCCAAGCACCAGAGTCGTGCCGGCGAGGAACGCAAACCAGAAGCTCGCCTTGAAGCTCGCAAGAATGACCAGGAACTCACCGACGAACCCCGACGTGCCGGGCACTCCGGCATTGGCCAGGGCGAACAGCACGGCGAAGGCCGCGAAATTCGGCATCGTGTTGACGACGCCGCCGTAGTCGTCGATCTGCCGGCTGTGCAGGCGGTCGTACAGCACGCCGACGCAGAGGAATAGCGCGCCGGAGATGAGCCCGTGCGACACCATCTGCACCATGCCTCCGGACATGCCCATCGCGGCGCCGCTGATTTCCCCGGTGTTGCGCAGGATCGCGAAGACCAGGAAGAAGCCGAGCGTGACGAAGCCCATGTGCGCGATGGACGAGTAAGCAATCAGCTTTTTCATGTCCTGCTGCGCCAGTGCCACGAAGCAGATATACACGATGGCGATCAGCGACAACGCGATCATCAGCCAGTCGAGCTCGCGGCTCGCGTCCGGCGTGATGGGCAGGCTGAAGCGCAGGAAACCATAACCGCCCATCTTCAGCAGGATCGCGGCCAGAATCACCGAACCGCCGGTCGGCGCCTCGACGTGTGCGTCGGGTAGCCAGGTGTGCACGGGCCACATCGGCACTTTCACGGCGAATGCCAGCAGAAACGCGAAAAAGATCAGGATCTGGGCCGTCAAGCCGAGCGGCAGCGCGTGAAAATCGAGTATCGAGTAGCTGCCGGATTGCACGTACATATAGATGAGCGAAACCAGCATGAATACGGATCCGAGGAATGTGTACAGGAAGAACTTGAGCGTCGCATAAACGCGCCGCTCGCCGCCCCATACGCCGATGATGAGGAACATCGGCACCAGCATGGCTTCCCAGAAGACGTAGAAGAGCAGCGCATCGAGCGAAGCGAACACGCCGTTCATGAGGCCTTCCATGATCAGGAAGGCGGCAAAATACTGCGCGGGCCGCTTGCGGATGATTTCCCAGCCGGCGATGACCACGAGCACCGTCATGAACGTCGTCAGCAGGATCAGCGGCATCGAAATGCCGTCCACGCCGAGGTGATAGTTGACGTTGATGGTTTCGATCCAGGGCAGCTTCTCGACGAACTGCATCGCCGAGGTCGATCGGTCGAACGCGGTGAACAACGGCAGGCTCAGCAGGAATGCGGCCAGTGAAGTCGCGAGCGCGATCCAGCGCCCGGCCGCGATGCGCCGTTCGCCGGCGGCCATGACGACGAGTCCCCCGGCGATGGGCAGCCAGACAAGCAAGCTCAGCAGCGGGAGGTCAGTCATCGATCGTTCTTCTTTTCCGGAATCCCGCGCCTACCGCAGGAACAGCATCCATCCGAGCAGCGCGGCCAGGCCGATGATCATCGCAAAGGCATAATGGTAGAGGTAGCCGGACTGCAGGCGACGAACCACGCCCGAGGCCCAGCCGATGCCCTGCGCCGTGCCGTTCACGAGCACGCCGTCGATCACCGCCTCGTCGCCGACGCGCCACAACAACCGCGCGATCTGCCGGCTGCCTGCCGCGATTACCCGCTCGTTGAACTCATCGAAGTAGTATTTGTTGACCAGCAAGCCGTACACGGCCGCGAACCGCTGTCGGAGCGCTTCCGTAATATCCGGGCGCCGCAGCACGAAAAACCAGGCCGCAACGACGCCTGCCAGGCCGAGCCCTACGGTCCAGGATTGGATGCCGTGCACGAGAAACGCCGTTGGGCCTTCGAAATGCCCGCCCATTTCGCCGAGCACGTCGTTCGCCGGCAGCACGCGCAATGACTCGCCGAAATAATCGCCGAACAGCACCGGGCCGATCGTGTACCAGCCGAAGATCGCGGAGGGTATCGCGAGCAGCACGAGCGGCACGGTCACGACCCATGGGCTTTCATGAACGTGCTCGCGGGCGTGCGCCTCCATGCGTTCGGGCCCGTGAAACGTCATGAAGAACATCCGGAAGGTGTACAAGGCCGTGACGAACACACCGCTCAGCACCGCGGCGTGCGCGTAGCCGGCCCCTGCCCTGTCCGCTGCGGCCACCGCTTCGATGAGCGCGTCCTTCGAGAAGAAGCCCGCCGTGCCGGGGAAGCCGATCAGCGCCAGCGCGCCGATCAGGCAGGTCCAGTATGTGATCGGCATGTGCTTGCGCAGCCCGCCCATCTTGCGCATGTCCTGCTCGTGGTGCAGGGCGATGATCACCGAGCCGGCGGCGAGGAACAGCAGCGCCTTGAAGAACGCGTGCGTCGCCAGGTGGAATATGCCGGCGGCGTACGCCGAAGCGCCGAGCGCGACAGCCATGTAGCCGAGCTGCGACAGCGTCGAATAGGCGACCACGCGCTTGATGTCGTTCTGCACGATGCCGAGCAATCCCATGAAGAACGCCGTCGTCGCGCCCACGACCAGCACGGTGCTCAGCGCCGCGTCCGACAGCTCGAACAGGGGCGACATGCGCGCCACCATGAAGATACCGGCGGTGACCATCGTCGCGGCGTGGATCAGCGCCGAGATCGGCGTCGGACCCTCCATGGAATCGGGCAGCCAGACGTGCAGCGGCACCTGCGCGGACTTGCCCATCGCGCCGACGAACAGCAGGATGCAGATCACCGTCATCGCATTCCACGCGTTGTCCGGAAAGATCTCGATGCTCTGACTCGCGATCTGCGGCGCGTCGGCAAACACCTCCGCGTAGTCGAGCGAGCCCGTGTAGAAGACGATCGCCGCGATGCCGAGCAGGAAGCCGAAATCGCCGACGCGGTTCACCAGGAAGGCCTTGAGGCTCGCGAAATTGGCGGTCGGCCGCTCGTACCAGAAGCCGATCAGCAGGTACGAGGCTACGCCGACCGCCTCCCAGCCGAAGAAGAGCTGCAGGAAGTTGTTCGACATCACCAGCATGAGCATGGAGAACGTGAACAGCGAGATATAGCTGAAGAAGCGCTGATAGCCCGGATCGTCGCGCATGTAGCCGATGGTGTAGATATGCACCATCAGCGAGACGAAGCTCACCACTGCGACCATGAGGGCGGTGAGACGGTCGACCAGGAAGCCGATCTCCATGCGCACGCCGTCGGTCACCGCCCATGTGTAGACGCTGCCGTTGAAAGTCGCTGCGCCGGTGAGCACGTCTTGCAGCACCACGAGCGAGAGCCCGAACGAGATTGCGACACCGAGAATCGTGATCCAATGCGTCGCCGCGCGGCCGATGGCCCGCCCGAACACGCCGGCCACGATGCCGGCCGCGAGCGGCGCCAGCACGATGCTCAGATAGACGTTTTCCAACCCCTCAACCCCTCATGGTGTCGAGCTCTTCGACGTTGATGCTGCGGCGGCTGCGGAACAGCACGACGAGGATCGCCAGCCCGATGGCCGCCTCGGCCGCGGCCACGGTCAGGATGAAGAATACGAAGACCTGGCCGGCGATATCGTCCAGGTAGCGCGAGAACGCGATGAAATTGAAGTT
>JBOIDB010000020.1:0-25819 GCA_050740235.1 Gammaproteobacteria bacterium | reverse complement strand
ATATCGGGCAGCGACTCGAGACGAACCGGCCCAACCGGCGCCTTTACTTTCCTACCAGGAAGGTGAATCGCCGATGGAACGCTCCAGGCTGACGATATCCGCACGGCTCACGCCGCTCGCAACGACGCCGCCGGCCGAGAGCCACATCGGTTCGGTCAGCCGGCCCTGGTCGTTGAGCCGACGCCCGCTCTTCCCGGCGAGATCCGCGACGGAATGCGCGGCGAAGAATTCCCGCGTCACGCGCGCTTTGGTCGCTTCGTCGGCCACGGCCTTGGCGCCGTTCCGCAGAACTCAGCCACGTTTGCCGCCGGCTTCGGGATGCGGGAACGTGTCCGACTCGTCCTCGCCGGGGCGTGGCTCGAGGCAGGCGAAGTCCTTCTCGACGAGCAATTGCAGCTCGCCGCCGTGCTCGAGCCGCTGCGACGCGCGAATGGAGACCTGCCGCGTTTCCACCCATCGCCGCACGGTGTCCGCGGGCAACCGCAGCGTAATCACGTTGTCGCGGAAGCTGGCGGACGGCGCACTGTCGAAAGCGTCGCGTACCAGCGCGTAAGTCAGCGTCGCATCGCCGAACTCGACGGTCTCGCGCACTTCGCCGTCGGCCGCGATTTCGGCAAGCTCGGACTGCGTGACCCGCATGCGAATGGAGTTGCCGCGAATTCTCAGCTTCATTCGTTCAATCCGGCGATGCGCGCCTCGCCCGCGTAAACATTGAAGCGACCCTCGCGCAGGAAACCGACCAGCGTCATGCCGAATTCGTGCGCCAGCTCGACGGCCAGGCTCGAAGGCGCGCCGACCGCGGCGAGCAGCGGGCTGCCGGCCATCATCGCCTTTTGAGCTCGAAGCGGCCGGTAAGGATGCCATGCGCCGCTATTGTAACGCTCCCGGAAATCAGTCGGGCAACGCGAACGCCACGAGATAATCGCCCGTTTCGATGCCCGCGTTGCCGTGGCCGCCGGCTGCGACGACGATGTACTGGCGGCCGTCGATGCGATAGGTCATCGGCGTGGCCTGGCCGCCGCGCGGCAGGCGGCCTCTCCAGAGCTCCTCGCCGTCGCGAATGTCGAACGCACGCAGATAGTGATCGGCCGTCGCTGCGACGAAGACCAGCCCCGATGCCGTGACGATCGGCCCGCCGATGTTCGGCACCCCCAGGGCGAGATTGGGCACCGGCGCCGGCGCCAGGTCCTCGATCGTGCCGAGCGGGATCTGCCAGACGATGGCGCCCAGCTTCAGGTCGAGCGCCAGCAGCTTGCCCCAGGGCGGCCGCGTGCACGGCATGTCCAACGGCGATGCGAGCATGTTTCTCGCCATGACGTAGGGCGTTCCCGCCATGCGCGCGACCTCCGCATGCTCGAACTCGCCTGCTTCGTAGCGCCGCCGTCCCTCTTCCCGTTCCGCGAGCAACACGATGAACGGGATCTGCATGACGTTGGCAATGATGATCTGACGTTTCGGATCGAGCGCGATGCCACCCCAGTTGCTGCCGCCCGCGTAACCCGGATACACGATCGTGCCCTCGAGGGAAGGCGGCGTGTAGATGCCCTCCGACCGATAGCCTTCGATGGCTTTCCGGCACGCGCGTTTGTCGAACCACGCGACGCCGAACGCATCGTCTTTGGTGACCTCGGCATGGTCGACGAGCGGCGGAAGCGTCGAGAACGGCTGGGTCGGAGACAATTGCTCGCCGGCCACGCCGCCCTGCGGCACCGGCCGTTCCTCGATGGGAAACAACGGCTCGCCGGTGAGACGGTGGAAAACGAAGACCATGCCCGTCTTGGTGGCCTGCGCCACTGCGGGGATGCGCTCGCCGTCCCGCTGGAGATCGAACAGAACGGGCTGGGAGGCGACGTCGTAATCCCACAGGTCGTGATGCACGAGCTGGTAATGCCAGACGACCCTGCCGGTCTCGCCGTCCAGGGCGACGAGCGAATTCGCGTAGTGGTTGTCGCCCTTGCGTTCGCCACCGTAGAAATCCGGGCTCGGCGCCGAGGTGGGCACGAACACGAGGCCGTTCCGCGCGTCCACGGACAGCGGCGCCCAGGCGTTCGCCGCGCCGGTGCGTTCCGCGCTGCCGCGCTGCCAGGTCGCATACGCCGGATCCGCTGGATCCTTCGGAATCGGATCCCATTTCCACAACACGCGACCCGTGTGCGCGTCGAGCGCGCGCACGATGCCGCGCGCCAGCTCCACGCCGCCGTTGTCGCCGATGGCCGAGCCGACGACGATCGAGTTGCCGAAAACGACCGGCGGAGAAGTGATCGTGTACTCGCCGGGCTCGGTGGGGCGCACGTTTTCTGTCATATCCACCCTGCCCTGCTCGCCGAAATCGGCGCACGGCCGGCCGGTCAATGCGTCGAGCGCATGCACGAAGCCGGTCAGGGTGCCGAAGAACACGCGGTGCTCGCAGGCTGTGCCGTGCGGCGGCCGCGGATCGTGCCAGAGGCTCACGCCCCTGGACGCGACTTCGGCATAGTCGAGCTCCTTCGGAACCTCCGCGTCGAATCGCCAGAGCTCCCGGCCGGTTGCGGCATTCACCGCGAAGGCTTTGTTGAAGCCGGTAGTGAAGTAGAGCGCGCCGTTCCAGAGCACCGGCGTCGCTTCGAAGGTCATCTTGTGCGCACTCTGGTAGCCGTCGCCGGTCTCGCCCGTTCGAAACGTCCAGACGATCTCCAGCCGGTCGACGTTGTCGGGCGTGATCCCGGCGAGCGCGGAGTACTTCGTGCCGCCCGCGTCTCCGCCGTAGAACTCCCAGTCGCCCGATTGCGCGGCAGCTTCGGCCGCGAATACGGCGGTCATTACGACGAGTAGACGCCTCATCATGGCCTGCCTGAACGGCCCGGGCCTGAATGATCGTGGCACATGCCGGGTACCCCTGCGCGGTCGGCGCCGCGATTTTTTTTGTTATGTTACCCGTATGGCGAAAGGGAAATCACCCGCACGCTACAGCCGTCACGTCGCGCTGCCCGAGATCGGCGAGGCAGGCCAGCAGCGCATCAGGCAGGGCACGGTGGCGATCATCGGGCTCGGCGGGCTCGGTTCTCCCGCCGCCTTGTATCTGGCGGCCGCGGGCGTCGGGCGGCTGATCCTCAACGATTTCGATCGCGTCGACATCACGAACCTGCAGCGGCAGATCCTTTTCCACGATGCCGACCTCGGCCGTTCGAAGGCCGAATCCGCGGCTCGGCGGCTGGCGCGGCTGCATCCGGAAAGCCATTTCGAGTCGATCGACCGTCGGCTTACGCCCCACGAGCTGTTGGAGGTCTCTGCGCGCAGTGACGCAGTGCTCGACGGCACGGACAATTTCGGCACCCGGTTCGCCGTCAATGAAGCCTGCGTGCGCGCGCGCATCCCGCTCGTTTCGGGCGCGGCCGTCCGCTTCGAGGCCCAGCTCGCCGTGTTCCGCAACGATCTGCCCGGAGAGCCGTGCTATCGCTGCCTGTACGACGAAACGGACGAGTCCCTCGAGGACTGCGCGGGCAGCGGCGTGCTCGGGCCGATGGTCGGCGTCATAGGCAGCCTCATGGCCGTCGAGGCGATCAAGATCCTGACCGGCGCCGGGGAAACGGCGCACGGACGGCTGCTGAGCTTCGATGCGCTGCGCGCGCAATGGCGATCGGTGGCGTTGAGACGCGACCCGGAATGCCCCGTCTGCGGCTCCGGCCTGGCCTGCACGGCGGATCATGGCGGGGGCTAGAAAGCGACGCGGCGCGTTGCGTCGCATCTGGTCGTTCGCCTGGAAGCTGACATTTGCCGGCGTGGCCCTGACCGTGCTCGTGACGCTTGCGTTGCGCTGGTTGGCGCCGCCGACGAGCGCGTTCATGATTCAGCACCGGCTGAGTGGGCAGAGCGCGGTCACGCATTGGTGGGTGCCGTGGGAGCAGATCTCTTCGTATGCGCCGCTCGCGGTCATCGCCGCGGAGGACCAGAAGTTTCCCGTGCACCGGGGCTTCGACGTGCAATCGATCCAGGACGCGGTCGTGGAGCATATCAACGGCGAACCGCTGCGCGGCGCCAGCACGGTTTCGCAGCAGGTGGCCAAGAACCTGTTCCTTTGGCCCGAGCAGAGTTTCGTCCGCAAAGGCATCGAGGCGTATTTCACAGTGCTCATCGAGCTGCTCTGGCCCAAGCAGCGCATCCTGGAGGTGTACCTGAACATCGCCGAGTTCGGTCCGGGCGTGTACGGCCTCGGAGCCGCCAGCGAGCTCTATTTCGGCAAGTCCGCTGCCGGGCTCTGGCCCGAGGAGGCGGCGCTGCTCGCCGCGGTGCTGCCGAACCCGAAGCGGCTCAGCGTGCCGCGCCCGTCGGAATACGTGCGTGAACGACAGGCGTGGATCCTCGCGCAGATGCGCGGCTTGGGCGGCGTGACGTACCTGCAATCCTTGCAGGGCCGAATCATTCGGCCGGGGGACGCAGCAACGAGCGTTGCGGCATGGCCGGCTGAAGCCGGCCCTACGCGGCGTCGGCTTCGTAGCCGAGGATCGGCGCGAGCCAGCGTTCGGCTTCGGCGAAGCTCATGCCCTTGCGCCGCGCATAGTCCTCGACCTGATCGCGGCCGATCTTGCCGACCGAGAAATAGCGCGCGCCGGGATGCGAAAAATAGAAGCCGCTGACGGCGGCCGTTGGGAACATCGCATAGGATTCCGTCAGGCGGATGCCCGCGCGATGTTCCGGATCCAGCAGCCGCCAGATCGCCGCTTTCTCCGTGTGATCCGGGCAGGCCGGGTAGCCTGGCGCGGGTCGGATGCCGCGATAAGCCTCCCTGATCAGCTCGCGATTGGACAGGTTCTCGTCCGCGGCGTATCCCCAGTAGCGCCTGCGAACCTGCTCGTGCAGATATTCGGCGAATGCCTCCGCGAGCCGGTCCGCGAGCGCCTTGAGCAGAATGCCGTTGTAATCGTCGTTGTCGGCCGCGAACCGCGCGAGCGGCTCCTCGATGCCGAGACCCGCTGTCACGGCGAACGCGCCGATGTGGTCCTCGTGGTCGGTTTCGCGCGGCGCAACGTAATCGGCCAGGCAGTCATGGCTGCGCCCGGCGGGTTTGCGCTTCTGTTGTCGCAGATGGTGCAGTCGTAACAGAACCTCGTTGCGCTCTTCGTCAGTGTAGACTTCGATGTCGTCGTGACCGACGCTGTTCGCCCGGAACAGGCCGACGACGCCGCGCGCCCGCAGCCAGCGTTCCTCGATGATCTGGTCGAGCAGCTTTTGCGCGTCGGCGTACAGCGCGCTGGCCGCTTCGCCGACCACTTGGTCCTCGAGGATGTCCGGAAATCTGCCGGCGAACTCCCAGGCATTGAAGAACGGCATCCAGTCGATATAGCCGACCAGCGCAGACAGCGGCACGTCATCGAACGACTGCACACCGGTTTGCGGCGGCTTCGGCGGCACATAGTCTTCCCAGCGGCCGTCGAAGCGGTTCGCGCGCGCATCGGCCAGCGACAGCTCCGGACCTTTCGTCGAGCGGCCGCGGTGCCGGTCGCGCCGCCGCGCGCACTCTTCCTTGACCTTCTCGATGTAACGGATCTTCGCGGACTGGGTCACGAGCGTTTGCGCCACGCCTACCGAGCGCGAGGCATCCTTCACGTAGATGACCGGACCCTCATATGCCGGGTCGATTTTGACCGACGTATGCACGGGCGAGGTCGTGGCGCCGCCGATCAGCAGAGGCAGTGCGAATTTCTGCCGCTGCATTTCCTTCGCGACGTGCACCATCTCGTCGAGGGACGGCGTGATGAGGCCGGACAGGCCGATGATGTCGGCCTTCTCGCGCCGCGCCGTCTCGAGAATCCGATCGCAGGACACCATGACACCCAGGTCGATGACCTCGAAGTTGTTGCACTGGAGCACGACGCCGACGATGTTCTTGCCGATATCGTGCACGTCGCCCTTCACCGTGGCCGTGACGATCTTGCCGTTCGAGCGCCGCACGCCGCCCTTCTCCTTTTCGATGAACGGCACGAGGTAGGCGACCGCCTTTTTCATGACGCGCGCCGACTTGACGACCTGCGGCAGGAACATCTTGCCGGCGCCGAACAGGTCGCCGACCACGTTCATGCCGTCCATGAGTGGGCCTTCGATGACCTCGAGCGGTTTCGCGTACTGTCCGCGCGCCTCCTCGGTATCCTCGATCACATACTCGTCGATGCCTTTCACGAGCGCATGCTTCAGGCGCTCGGCGACCGGCAGCCTGCGCCATTCCGGATCGCGCGTGTCCTGCCTAGTATCGCCGTCGCCTCGATAGCGCTGCGCCAGCTCGAGCAGCCGCTCGGTAGCGTCCTCGCGGCGATTGAGGATGACGTCCTCCACCGCGTCGCGCAGCTCTCGCGGAATGTCCTCGTAGATCGCGAGCTGCCCGGCATTGACGATGCCCATATCCATGCCGGTGGCGATGGCATGATAGAGAAAAACCGAATGCATCGCCTCGCGCACCGGATTATTACCGCGGAACGAGAACGAAACGTTGCTCACGCCGCCGCTGACCAAAGCGTGCGGCAGGTTTTCCTTGATCGCGCGCGTCGCCTCGATGAAGCCGCGCGCGTAGTCGTTGTGCTCCTCGATGCCCGTCGCGACGGCGAAAATGTTCGGATCGAAGATGATGTCCTCGGGCGGGAAGTCGAGCTGCTCCGTCAGGATCCGGTAGCAACGACGGCAGATAGCCAGCTTGCGCTCGACGGTGTCGGCCTGGCCCTGCTCGTCGAAAGCCATGACGATCACGGCCGCTCCGTAGCGCCGGACCTTCCCGGCATGCTCGACGAACGCAGCCTCGCCCTCCTTGAGGCTGATGGAGTTGACGATCGCCTTGCCCTGCACGCACTTGAGGCCGGTCTCGATGACCGACCACTTCGACGAGTCGATCATGACCGGCACGCGCGCGATGTCGGGCTCCGCCGCGATGAGATTGAGAAACCGCTGCATCGCCGCCTCGGAATCGAGCATGCCCTCGTCCATGTTGACGTCGATGATCTGTGCGCCGCTTTCGACCTGCTGGCGCGCCACGTCGAGCGCCCTCGTGTAGTCGTCCGCCTCGATGAGCTTGCGGAAGCGCGCCGAGCCCGTCACGTTGGTGCGCTCGCCTACGTTGACGAACAGGCTGTCCGGCCCGATGTCGAGCGCTTCGAGGCCGCTCAGGCGGCAGCGAACCGGGATCCGGGGCACGCGGCGCCGCGGCAACGGCTCGATCGCCTCGCGCAGCCTGCGGATGTGCCCGGGCGTCGTGCCGCAGCAGCCGCCGACGATGTTCAGGAAACCGGACTCGGCGAATTCCTGCAGGATCGAAGCGGTGTGTTCCGGCGTTTCCTCGTACTCGCCGAACTCGTTCGGCAGACCGGCGTTCGGATGCGCGCTGACATACGTGTCGGCGATGCGGGACAGCTCCTCGACATAGGGCCTCAGGTCCGCCGCGCCGAGCGCGCAGTTCAGGCCGACGATCAGCGGGCGCGCATGACGCACCGAGTTGTAGAACGCTTCGGTGGTCTGGCCGGACAGCGTGCGCCCGGAAGCGTCCGTGATCGTGCCGGAGATCATGACCGGCAGGTCGACGCCCGTCTGCTCGCGGACTTCGGCGATCGCGTACAGCGCAGCCTTGGCATTCAGCGTATCGAATATGGTCTCGACGAGCAGCAGGTCGGCGCCACCTTCGATGAGCGCGCGCGTCGCGTCGGCGTAAGTCTCGACCAGCGCGTCGAACGAGATGTTGCGGAATCCCGGATCGTTGACGTCGGGCGAAAGCGAGGTGGTACGGTTGGTCGGTCCGATCGAGCCCGCGACGAAGCGCGGCGTTCCCGTTCGCGCCGCGTGCTCGTCCGCCGCCGCACGCGCGATTCGAGCGGCCTCGAGATTGATCTCGTGGACGAGATCCTGCATGCCGTAGTCGGCCATCGACGGCGCATTGGCCGTAAATGTATTGGTCTCGATGATGTCCGCGCCGGCGTGGAGGAATGCACGGTGCACCTCGGCCACCATCTCGGGCCGCGTCAGCGACAGCAGGTCGTTGTTGCCCTTCACGTCCTGCGGCCAGTCGGCGAAGCGCCTGCCGCGGAAACCGGCCTCGTCGATCCGGTACGCCTGCAGCATGGTGCCCATCGCGCCATCGAGGAACACGATGCGCTCCTCGAGCAACTCGCGCAGCGTGGCGATGCGATTCTCGCGCGAAGTCATGCGGTGGCCGCCTTGGGCTCACAAGGCCGTACGCCGAGGCAATGGCAGATGGCGTACGTCAGCTCGGAGCGGTTCAGGGTGTAGAAATGGAAGTCCTGCACGCCGTGGCGCTGCAGCCGCTGCACCTGCTCGATCGCCACGCTCGCGGCGATCATGCGCCGCGTCTCCTCGTCATCGTCGAGGCCGGCGAAACGATCGACCAGCCAGTCCGGCACGCTCGCGCCGCAGGTCTCGGCGAAGCGTAGCAGCTGCGGAAAGCGCGTGATCGGCAGGATGCCTGGCACTATCGGCACGTCGATGCCCTCGCCGGCGCATTGATCGCGAAAGCGGAGATACCGGTCCGTGTCGAAGAAGAACTGCGTGATCGCGCGCCCGGCGCCCGCATCGATCTTGCGCTTGAGGTTGTCGAGGTCGAACTTCGCGTCCGGCGCCTCCGGATGCACTTCCGGATACGCGGCCACCGAGATCTCGAAATCGGCGACTTCCCTGAGGCCCGCAACCAGGTCGACGGCGTAGTCGTAACCGCCCGGGTGGGGACGGTATCGTCCCGTGCCCTGCGGCGGATCGCCGCGCAACGCGACGATATGGCGCACGCCGCTTTCCCAGTAGCCGCGTGCGATCACCTGAATCTCATCGCGCGTCGCGCCGATGCAGGTCAGGTGGGGCGCGCCGGTGAGGCTCGTCTCCTCGAGCACCTTCATGACGATGCGGTGCGTGCGCTCGCGCGTCGAGCCGTCGGCGCCGTACGTGACCGAAACGAAGGAGGGATTCAGCGGCGCGAGCCGTTCGATGGAGCGCCACAGCGTCCGTTCCATCTCCTCGGTCTTCGGCGGAAAGAACTCGAACGAAACGCGAACCACTTGAGCGAGCCTCAGGCGGCGACGCCGCCGACGCCGACCGCCCTGTGCGCCAGGAGCAGGATCGTGGACGGCGCGCGGAACGAATCGACGCGCTCGACTCGCACGCAGCCGAGGCCGGCGGCCGCGAGCCAGGGCGCGAGATCGTCGGCCTCGATGCGGTTCTCGCCGCCGGCGGCGAAATCGACGATTAGCAGCGAGCCGCCGGGCCGCAGGGTCCGCGCGGCTTCGGTCAGCACGAGCGCCGGCCGGTCGGCCTGTGACAGCACCTGGTCGACGGTGACGGTGTCGAACGACGAATTGCCGAACGGCAGCTTGTACATATTGCCATGCCGCATCGTGCAATGGTGCAGACCGGCCGCGTGCACATTCGTGCGCGCGATCATCAGCATCTCGCTCGAGATATCCACGCCGGTCGCCTGCTCCGCCCGTCCGGCAAGCAGGCGCAGCATGCGCCCCGTGCCGGTGCCGATATCGAGCAGGTCGCCGAGCGGCGCGTCCGAGACAGCGCGCATGATTGCGCTATCGACCTGCTCGTCCGGCACGGCGGTTTCGCGAAGCGTCGCGAGATAGCTGGAGGCCAGCCGCGCGCGCTCGGCCATGACTTCCTCCATGCGCTGGCGGTCGAGACGCGCCGTCTCGTCGTCCGCCGAGAGCTGCTCGAGAACGGCCCGCGCAAGCTGGGCTTCGCGCCCGCGCGTGGGCACGCGATAGAACACCCAGTGCCCCTCGCGGAACCGCTCCAGCAGTCCGGCATCGCAAAGGAGCTTGAGGTGGCGTGACACCCGCGGCTGGCTCTGACCGATGATCCGCACGGTCTCCCCGACCGTCAGCTCGCCCGCCCGGCAGACGGCCAGCAGCCGCAAGCGGGTCGGTTCCGCGATCGCGCGCAGGGCACGGAGAAGCTCGGGCAGCGGCTGCGCGGCGGGTGTCGGTTGTACGGACATAGAGATATAAGGATATTTTTATACGCATTGTAACGAAAAGGCGCCCAGACGCAAGCACCTGCCCGGATTTGACATAAGCCTCGCTGTGCTACGCTTCCTTCAGAACAGCAGGAGGGCTCCATGCTTCAGCAAGGCGACAAGGCTCCGGACTTTTCTCTCGCCGCGTCGAACGGCAAGACCGTGTCACTGGGCGACTTGAAGGGCCGGAAGGTCGTTCTCTATTTCTACCCGAAAGACGACACGCCAGGCTGCACGAAGGAAGCGTGCAGCTTCCGCGACTACAACGCGGAGATCGAGCAGGCCGGGGCCGTGGTGCTCGGCGTCTCGACGGACGGCGCGAAGTCGCACGAGCGCTTCATCGGCAAGTACGACCTGAACTTTCTCCTGCTGTCCGATCCGGATCACCAGATGTCCGAAGCGTACGGCGCATGGGGCGAGAAAAAGAACTACGGCCGGACCTACATGGGCACGAAGCGGATCACTTACCTCATCGACGAGCAGGGCAACGTGGCGCGCGCATGGCCGAAGGTGAAACCCGAAGGCCACGGAGAAGAGGTTCTGGAAGCGGTCAAGGCAGCCTGATCGGGCGCGGCATTGCGGGACGGTGACAACCGCTCGCCCTCGATTTCAGCGGCCGGGCGTGGAAGGCAGCCGGTTCAGGATCGAGATGAACCTCGGATCATTGCGCATGCTGTGGAAGTCCGGATCGTGCTCGAGCCAATCGCGCAACATAGTGCCGCCCTCTTTCAGGCGGCGCTCCATCAGCTCCAGCGCACGGTCGCCATCGCCCGCCTGAGCGTACACGCAGGCGGCGTTGTGCAGCACGGCGCTGTCATCCGGCGCGAGTTCGAGCGAGCGCTCGACCATGGCCAGCCCTTCCGGGCGGCGCCCCACCGAAATCAACGCGCCCGCGCCAAAGCCGAGCGCGCGCAGGTCGCCCGGATTCAGCTCCAGATGACGTTTGATCAACTGCACCGACTCCAGCATCGCCTGTCTGCCTTCGTCTCGCCTGCCGAGCGCCTCGAGCGCCATGCCGCGCAAACTGACGGCCTGGAACTCCTCGGGCTGCACCGCATGGGCTCTCACCCACAGGCGCGTCGCATGATCCAGATGGCCTTCGGCAAAGCGGGAGCGACCGTATAGATACCAGGCTTCGTAAAGCAGGGGATCGAGCTTGATGGCGAGCTCGAAATGCTCCGCCGCCGCCGCGTACTCGCCGTTCATGGATAAGGCAAAACCCCGCGCGACCTGTGCTTCGGCCGCATCCGGAGCGAGCGCCAGGGCCCGGCGGCTGGCCTCCTCCCCCTCGTCGAGGTACTTGCGCGAGTGGTCGACCCACTGGGCGATCATGCTCGCGGCGTAGGCGGCGCCCGCAAGGGCCTGCACGTATGCCGGATCGATCTCGATGGCGCGCCTGAACATCTCCCGCGCCAGGAAGAGGCTTTTGCCCGTGAGTTGCTGGAAATACTGGCGCCCGCGCAGGTAATAGTCGTACGCAGAAATGTTCTCCGTGGCGACGTCGGATCGGATGATACTGCCTGAGCTCAAGCTCATCGCGTCGACGATCCGGCGAGCAATATCGTCCTGCACGGCGAATATGTCTTGCACCTCCCTGTCGTAGCTGTCCGACCACAGGTGAGTGTCGTTTGCCGCGTCGATCAGCTGCGCCACGATCCGCACGCGGGTGCCCGCGCGCCGCACGCTACCTTCGAGCACGGTGTCGACGCCGAGCTTCGCGGCGATGCTGCGAACGTCGAGCCCGGTTCCCTTGAACGAGAATGACGACGTTCTCGAAACCACGCGCAGGTCCGGCCGACGCGCCAGCAGCCTGATGATCTCCTCGGAGATGCCGTCGCTGAAATACTCGTTCTCCGGATCTCCGCTCATGTTGACCATCGGCAGCACAGCGGTGGAGCGGCGGCCGGCGGCGGGCGCGCCGGCCGAGTCCGACGGGCGCGGCGCTTCTGCGCTCGACATCCCTCCAGGCGCCGACCGTTCGCGGTGCAACCCGTCGGGCGAGATTTGGAAGGCCCATGCGAGCGCAAGCGCGATCGGAAACCCGATGAGCAGGAGCACGAGCACCAGGCGGCTGCTCCATTCCGGCAGCAGCAATCCCGGGAGAATCACCGAGGAGACTTCGATGGCGGCCCAGGCGACCAGGGCGTAGACGATCGCGACGCGCACGACCTTGCGCCGCCGCAGTTCGCTCCAGAACGTCTTGAGATTCGCAGCATCCATCGGGCCATTTCCACGGAGCATGGCAGCGGGAATCATATCAGCGGAAACCGCCGCGTGGCCGGAGGCTTCGCGCCGCCCCCCGGCATCAATGGATGGTTTTCGAGCCCGGAGCGGGTTCGTCGCCGGCGAACAGGCCCGCCGTGTCGACCTGATCGAACTGGTAGGACTTGTTGCAGAACTCGCATCGCACTTCCACCGCGCCGTGCGCCGCGACGATGTCGCGCACTTCCTGCTGACCGAGCGTGCGCAGCAGCGATTCGACGCGCTGCTTCGAGCAGCCGCAGCGGAACGATACCGGCAGGGGCTCGAACAGACGCACGTCTTCCTCGTGGAACAGGCGGCGCAACAGCTCCTTGTTGGACAGCTTCAACAGCTCGTCGTCGGTCAGCGTGTCGGCGAGCGTGACGACGCGCGGCCACGCGTCCTCGTCCGCGATCGAGCTCTTGCGTTCCTCGGGCAGGCGCTGCAGCAGCATGCCGGCCGAAGCGCGATCGTCCACGGTAAGCCACAGGCGCGTCGGGAGTTGCTCGGAGTTTTCGAAATAACCCTGCAGGCAATCGGCGATGGTGTCGCCCTCGAGCGGCACGATGCCCTGATAGCGCTGCTGATCGGATTCCGATTCGATGGACACGGCAAGCTGGCCGTCGCCGGTCATGCTGGAGAGTGCGCCCTGCTCCACGTCACCGCTCCAGGTCGCCATGCCGCGCAGGGTCATTTGGCTCGTGCATTGCGCGACGAGCAGCTTGAGCGGCCCTTCGCCGCGGAGCTGAAGCGTCAGCACGCCTTCGAACTTGAGCGTCGAGGCGAGCAGCGCGGAGGCCGCCAGCGCCTCGCCGAGCGCGTCGCGCACGGCGGGCGGGTACGGATGGCGCTCGAGCACGGCCTGCCAGGCGCTGTCCAGGCGCACGAGCTTGCCGCGCACCGAGAAGTTCTCGAACAGGAAGCGGTGCAGGCTGTCCTTGTCCCGTTTGAGGTTTTCCTGAATCTGTCCCGTCATGCGTTATCGAGCTTTCTCTTCAACAATTCGTTGACCTGGGCCGGATTGGCCTTGCCCTGCGTCGCCTTCATGACCTGGCCGACGAAGAAACCGAACAGGCGGTCCTTGCCGGCACGATACTGCTCGAGCTGCAGCGGATTCTCGGCCAGCACACGCTCGATGATCGGCTCGAGCGCGCCCGTATCGGTGATCTGCCGCAGGCCGCGCGCTTCGATGATCGCGTCGGCTTCCCCCTCCCCGGCCCACATCGCCTCGAACACGTCCTTGGCGAGCTTGCCCGAGATCGTGTTGTCGGCGATGCGTCGCAGCAGCGCGGCCAGTTGCGGCGCGCTGATGAGGCTTCCGGCGATCTCGCGCCGCTCCCGGTTCAGCGCCCCCGACAAGTCGCCCATCACCCAATTGGCAGCCAGCTTGGCCTCGCCGCCGAGCTCGTTCACCACGTCCTCATAATAACGCGCCAGATCGCGGCTGACCGTGAGCAGGTTCGCATCGTAAGCGGACAGCCCGTAATCGCGCACGAAGCGTTCGCGCTTCTCGTCCGGCAGCTCCGGCAATGTCGCGCGAACCGCTTCGATGAACGCGTCGTCGAGCACGAGCGGCAACAGATCCGGGTCCGGAAAGTAGCGATAGTCGTTCGCTTCTTCCTTGGAACGCATCGGGCGTGTTTCGTTGCGGTCGGCGTCGTAGAGCCGCGTCTCCTGCACGACAGTGCCGCCGTCCTCGAGGCATTCGATCTGCCGCGCCACCTCGTAGGTGATCGCCTTCTCGACGAAGCGGAACGAGTTGAGGTTCTTGAGCTCCGTGCGCGTGCCCAGCTTCGACTCGCCGCGCGGGCGCACGGAGACGTTCGCATCGCAGCGGAACGAGCCCTCCTGCATGTTGGCGTCCGAGATTTCCAGATAACGCACCAGCGTGTGCATTTTCTTCATGTAGGCGATCGCTTCCGACGCCGAGCGCAGGTCCGGTTCCGAGACTATCTCCAGCAACGGAGTGCCGGCGCGGTTCAGGTCGATGCGCGTGCTGTTCGCGTGCCCTTCGTGCAGCGACTTCCCGGCGTCCTCCTCCAGATGCGCGCGCGTGATGCCGACCGTCTTCATCGTGCCGTCCTCGAGCGCGATGTCGAGCCGGCCATCGTGCACGACCGGCAGCTCGTACTGACTGATCTGATAGCCCTTCGGCAGATCGGGATAGAAGTAGTTCTTGCGCGCGAAGATCGAACGCCGGGCGATTTGCGAACCGGTCGCGAGGCCGAACTTGACGGCCATGCGCACGACTTCGCCGTTCAGCACCGGCAGCACGCCCGGATAGCCGAGATCGATCGCGCAGGCCTGCGTGTTCGGCTCGGCGCCGTAGGTCGTCGCGGCGCCGGAGAAGATCTTGCTCTTCGTCGCGAGCTGCACGTGGATCTCGAGACCGATGACGGTTTCCCAGCTCATGCGGCGGCCTCGACGTATCCGTCCGGCGCATGCGTGTGCCAGTCCGTCTCGCGCTGGTAGACGTGCGCGAAATTGAGCAGGTCGGCTTCGGCGAAGTGCCGGCCGATGATCTGCAAACCGACCGGGAGGCCGTTCACCTCGCCGCAGGGTACGGAGAGCGCCGGCAGCCCGGCAAGCGGCGCGCCGATCGTGTAGATGTCGTTGAGATACATCGTGATCGGGTCGTCGGTCTTCGCGCCGATGTCGAAAGCCGGCGTGGGAGTGGTCGGCCCCATGAGCACGTCGACTTTCTCGAACGCCGCCGTGAAATCCTGCGCGATGAGCTGGCGCACTTTCTGCGCCTGCAGGTAGTACGCATCGTAGTAGCCGGCGGAGAGCACGTAGGTGCCGGTCATGACGCGGCGCTTGACCTCGGCGCCAAAGCCCTCGCCGCGCGTGCGCTCGTACATGTCGAGCAGATCCCGCGGATTCTCCGCGCGATGCCCGAAGCGCACGCCGTCGAAGCGCGACAGGTTCGACGAGCACTCGGCGGGTGCCACCACATAGTAGGTCGGCACCGAAAGGTGCAGGTTCGGCAGGCGAACTTCCGTGATTTGCGCGCCGAGCTTCTCGAAGACGTCGAGCGCGGCCTGCACGCGCGCGGCGTTGTCGTTGTCGAGACCCGGATCGAAAAATTCCTGGGGAACTCCGATCTTCCTGCCCGCGACGTCGGCTTCGAGCGCAGCGCGATAATCCGGCACCGGCTCTTCGGCGGTCGTCGAATCACGTGGATCGAAACCGGCCATGGCGCCCAGCAGGAGCGCAGCATCCTCCGACGTTCGCGTCAGGGTGCCCGCCTGGTCGAGGCTCGATGCGAACGCGATCATGCCGTACCGCGACACGCGCCCGTAGGTCGGCTTGACGCCCGTGATGCCGGTCAGCGCGGCCGGCTGGCGAATCGATCCGCCGGTATCCGTGCCGGTCGCGCCCGGCACGAGTCTCGCCGCGACCGCCGCGGCCGAGCCGCCCGACGAGCCGCCGGGCACCTTGGCCGGGTTCCAGGGATTCTTCACCGGCCCGTAATAGCTCAGCTCATTCGAGGAGCCCATCGCGAACTCGTCCATGTTGGTCTTGCCGACCAGCACGGTGCCCGCCTCTTTCAGACGCGCGACGACCGTCGCATCGTACGGCGAGACGAAGCGATCGAGAATCCTCGATCCGCAGGTCGTGCGGATGTCCTCCGTGCAGTAAAGGTCCTTGTGCGCGACGGGTATGCCGGTGAGCGGCCCGCCTTCGCCGCGGGCGATGCGCTGATCGGCAGCGCGCGCGGCGGCGAGGGCCTCCTCGGGCACCACCGTAATGAAGCAGTTGAGCGTTCCGGCGAAGCGCTCGATGCGCTCCAGGCAATGCCGTGTCAGCTCCTCGCTGCTGAAACGTCTTTCGGCGAGGCCGCGGGAGAGCGCGGCCAGGGTCATCGAATGCATGCAATCAACCATCCAGGCGGAATCCGGAGACTTTCGCCGCGTATTGTAGGGCGGAATTCATTCCGCCATCCGATGCGGCGGGCTGAAGCCCGCCCTACTCGATCACTCGCGGAACTACGTAAAAGCCGCCTTCGACCTGCGGCGCGTCCTGCTGGAACCGCGCGCGCCGATCGGCCTCGGTGACCTCGTCGGGGCGCAGGCGCTGCGCCATGTTCAACGGGTGCGCCATCGGCCGCACGTCCCGGGTGTCCGCGGTGCCGAGCTGATCGACGAACTCGATGATGCGCGACAGCTTGTCGGCCAGATCGGGGATTTCTTCGGACGTGATTTCGAGCCGCGCGAGATGCGCGACGTTTTCGACTTCGCGGCGTGTGAGGGACATCTCAGTTTCGGAGGAAAGATCGGGAAAAAACCGGGTAATCATACACCTGCGCTTGCCGAAAATCCGGGCCATTGCTATCGTGCCGCCGTAATCACCGGTTACGACGCACGACAGGCGATACAGGGATATATCGCCATTTTCGAGAACCAGTCGGTTCTCGAAAAATGCCTGCGGCCCGAAAATCGCATTTTTCGGACCGCAGTGCTGAAAAAGTCTGTGGACGACTTTTTCAGCATTTTGCTAGAGTGCCACCTGTTTTTTACCTGCCGCAGGCTCCATCCGCATGTTCAAGAATTTCCGGGGATACTTCTCGAACGATCTTTCGATCGACCTCGGCACGGCGAACACGCTCATTTACGTCAGGGGCCGCGGCATCGTCCTGAACGAGCCATCCGTCGTCGCGATCCGCGAGGAGCCCGGCCGCGGCGGCAAGAGCCTGCAGGCCGTCGGTCAGGAAGCGAAGAACATGCTCGGGCGGACGCCCGGCAATATCACGGCCATCCGTCCGCTCAAGGACGGCGTCATCGCGGATTTCACGGTGACGGAGAAGATGCTGCAGTACTTCATCAAGAAGGCGCACGGCAGCCGCTATTTCCGCCCGAGCCCGCGCGTGCTCGTTTGCGTGCCGTACGGCTCCACGCAGGTCGAACGGCGCGCGATCCGCGAGTCCGCCGAGGGGGCCGGCGCGCGCAAGGTATTCCTCATCGAGGAGCCGATGGCCGCGGCGATCGGCGCCGGCATGCCGGTGAACGAAGCACGTGGCTCGATGGTGCTCGACGTCGGCGGCGGCACCTCGGAGGTCGCCGTCATTTCGCTGAACGGCATCGTCTACGCCGCCTCGGTGCGCGTCGGCGGCGATCGTTTCGACGAAGCGATCACCAATTACGTGCGCCGCAATTACGGCATCCTGATCGGCGAGGCGACCGCCGAGCGCATCAAGCACGAGGTCGGCTCGGCTTATCCCGGCCAGGAAGTGCGCGAGATCGCCGTCAAGGGACGCAACCTCTCCGAAGGCGTGCCGCGCAGCTTCAGCCTGAACAGCAACGAGATCCTCGAAGCGCTGCAGGAGCCTCTGCAGGGCATCGTCGGCGCCGTCAAGGCGGCGCTCGAGCAGACTCCGCCCGAGCTCGGCGCAGACGTGGCCGAGCGCGGCATCGTGCTGACCGGCGGCGGCGCATTGCTCACCGATCTGGATAAGCTGATCATGGAGGAGACCGGCCTGCCGGTGGTCGTTGCCGACGACCCCATGACCTGCGTCGCGCGCGGCGGCGGCCGCGTGCTCGAGCTCATGGACGAGCACGGCCCCTCGATGTTCAACCTCGACTGACCGCCCCCGCGACAGCGCGTTACCCGCGATTCTCGCGTTACTATAGCGGCCGGAGGCACGAACACGCCTCCGACAGGGTCAATCCGCCGCGATGTCATTCAACCAAACGGACGCGAAGCCGCTGTTCCTTCGGGGGCCGTCGCTGGGCACGCGCGTATTTCTGTTCGCCGTCGCGTCGATCCTGCTGATGATCCTCGATCAACGCGAGCATCATCTGACCACGATCCGCAACACGCTCGCCGTCGCCGTATATCCCATCAAGGCGCTGGCCGACCTGCCCTTCACCGCTTACGGCTGGCTCGATCAGACGATGGCGGCGCGATCACGATTGATCGACGAGAACGAAGGTCTGCGGCGCAGGCAGCTTTTGCTGGAGGCGCGGCTGCAGCGCTTCGAGTCGCTCGAGGCGGAGAACGCGCGCCTGCGCGAGCTCATGGACTCGACCGCGCAGGTCGCCGACCGCATCCTCGTCGCCGGGATCATGGGGGTCGACCTCGATCCGTTCCGGCATCGCATCGTGCTGAACAAGGGCACGCGCGACGGCGCCTATCAGGGCCAGGCGATCCTCGATGCCCAGGGCATCGTCGGCCAGGTCACGCGCGCGGAGCCTTTCACCTCCGAAGCGGTGCTTATCAGCGATCCGAGCCATGCAATGCCCGTGCAGGTCAACCGCAACGGGCTTCGCACCATCGCCGTCGGCACCGGCGACATCGCGCGACTGGCGCTGCCGTTTCTGCCCAACAATGCGGACATCCGTCCCGGCGATCTGCTGATCTCCTCCGGGCTCGGCGGCGGGTTCCCGGCCGGCTATCCCGTCGCGCAGGTCACCGAGGTGGAGACCGCGCCCGGCCAGCCGTTCGCGAACGTCAGCGCCGAGCCGATGGCGGCGCTCAACCGCGACCGGGAGGTGCTGCTCGTCTGGTCACGTGTGGAGACGCCGCAGTTCCAGGAAGCCGGCGCCGACAGTCCGTCCGGAGGCGATCCAGCCGAGGCGATCGGCGATCCGACCGCGGCACCGCCTGCCGAAGCGATCGGCGACCCCACAGCCGCACCGCCCGCCGAGCCGATCGGCGACCCGACCGCCGCACCACCCGCCGAGCCGACCGGCGACCCTGCTGCCGCGCCTCCGGCTCAGACGGAACCGCCGGCCTCGCGTGATCCCGGCGGCGCAGAGGGGTTGTAAAGGTGAACGGGCTCGTTTGGCAGATCGTCCTGTACCTGATCGCCGCCATGATCCTCTCGGTGCTTCCGATGCCGGACTGGGCGACGCCGTTCCGTCCGGACTGGGTGGTCCTGACGCTGATCTTCTGGTCGATGCACCTGCCCCGGCGGTTCGGCCTGGGCGCAGCCTGGGTTACAGGGCTGGCGCTCGATGCGCTGAAGGGCGCGCTGCTCGGGCAGCACGCGCTGGCGCTCACCGTGGTGACGTTCTTCAGCCTCAAGTTCCGCCTGCGCGTGCGCGTGTTCCCGGTCTGGCAGCAAAGCATGACCGTGTTCGCGCTGGTCGCGCTCTACGAGTTCATTCTCTACTGGATCGACGGCATGGCCGGGCAACCGGTCCGCGCGCTGGATCGCTGGATGCCGGTGCTCGCCAGCGCCGTCGTCTGGCCGCTGATCGCGCTGCTGTTCGGACGCCTGCAGCGGCGCCTTGCGTTGTGATGCGGGCAAGCTGATGGCCGCAACGCCGTTCATCCGCAACATCCGGCTCAAGGATCACTGGTCCGAGCAACGGCTGTTCGTGCGGCGCACCATCACCGCCTCCGTGCTGGTCGGCGCGCTGATGCTGTTCGTCGTCGTGCGTCTGACCCAGCTCCAGGTGTTCAATTACCAGCACTTCACCGATCTGTCGCAGGGCAATCGCATTCGCATCGAGCCCGTGCCGCCGACCCGCGGGCTGATCTATGACCGCAACGGCGTTCTGCTCGCCGAGAACCTGCCAGCCTACCAGCTCGAGATGACGCCCGAGCAGGTGCCGGATGTCGAAAGCACGCTCGCGCGCCTCGAAGAGCTCGGTTTCGTGCGCGAGCAGGACGAGGAACGCATCCGCCAGACGCTTGCCTCGCAAGGCAATTTCAAGGCCGTGCCGCTGCGTTTCCGGCTGACCGAGGAGGAGGTGGCGCGCTTCGCCGTGCGCCGGCCGCTGTTCCCCGGCGTCGACATTCGCGCGAGCCTCACGCGCCACTATCCGTTCGGGCCCGCGGCCGTGCACGCCATCGGCTATGTCGGCAGCATCAGCGTGGAAGACCAGGAACGCCTCGACCCGGCCGCCTACGCAGGCACGACGCACGTCGGCAAGATCGGCCTCGAACGAACGTACGAGCAGGCGCTGCACGGCGACGCCGGCGTGCGCCAGGTGCTGGTGAATGCGCAGGGCCGCGCGCTTTCCACGCTGTCCGGCGATGCGCCGCGCCCTGGTCGCAATCTCATCCTGAGCCTGGATCTCGACACGCAGCTCGCCGCGGAGGCGGCACTCGCGGGCCGGCGCGGCGCGGTCGTCGCCATCGATCCGCGCAACGGCGAGCTGCGCGCATTCGTCAGCGAGCCCGGTTACGACCCGAACGCCTTCGGCGAAGGCTTGTCGGTGGAGGAGTTCCGCGCGCTGCAGACCGATCCCGATCAACCGCTCTTCAACCGCGCCATGCGCGGCCATTATCCGCCCGGCTCGACCATCAAGCCGGTCATCGCCCTCGCGGGCCTGAGCTACGGCGTCGTCGATCCCGAGCGCACCCGGTTCTGCGGCGGCTTTTTTCGCCTGCCCGGCCACTCGCACCGCTATCGCGACTGGAAACGTGAGGGCCACGGGCCCATGGATCTCCACAGCGCCATAGTGCAGTCCTGCGACGTCTACTTCTACGAGCTGGCGCTCGAGCTCGACATCGACCGGATGCACGACTTCGCCGTCCGCTTCGGCGCCGGCAGCCCGACCGGCATCGACATCATCGGGGAGAAGTCCGGCGTCATGCCTTCGCGCGACTGGAAGCGCCGCGCCTTCTCGCGGCCGGAGGACCAGGTCTGGTTTCCCGGCGAAACGCTGATCACCGGCATCGGCCAGGGCTTCACGCTGATGACGCCGCTGCAGATCGCACACATGGCCGCCACACTGGCCGCGCGCGGGCGGCGCTTCGAGCCGACGCTGGTCAGCGCCATCGTCGACCCGCTGACCGGCGAGCGCATCGAGCACCAGCCGCGCGAGCTCGAGCCGGTGCAGGGCCTCGACCCCTCGGCCTGGGAGCTGGTGCTCGGTGCCATGCGCGACGTGGTGAACGGGCCGCGCGGCACCGCGCGCGCGATCGCCAGCGCCGAGTACGTCATTTCCGGCAAGACCGGCACGGCGCAGGTCTTCTCCGTGGCGCAGGAGGAGACTTACGACGCGGAGGAGGTCGAGGAACGCCTGCGCGATCACGCGCTGTTCATCGCCTTCGCGCCGTTCGAGCAGCCGGAGATCGCCCTGGCAGTCATCGTCGAGAACGGCGGCAGCGGCAGCGGCACGGCCGCGCCGGTGGCGCGCCAGGTGCTCGACAGCTATTTCGACTAGCAGGCTGATGAAAAACTCTGTTTTTCGGCAGCCTGCTAAGTGATGCAGGGGTGCATCACCATTTTCAAGAACCACAAGTTCTTGAAAATGCTCGCGATCCGAGAATCGCAATTTTCGGATCGCAGGGATGAAAAAGCCATAGATGGCTTTTTCATCATTCTGCCAGGGCTGAAGCGCATGGCCGTTTATGAGGCATCGTTCACGGCCGCCGCGCCGGGATCCGCTCTACAATCGCCGGGCGAGGAGCTTCTTTGATCTTCACCGAGGGACAGCAGTTCGAGAGGCGGCGCCCGCTCGGCTACGCGGCGCGGCTGCTGCGCGACCTGCATCTGGACGGCCCGCTGCTCGCGGGGCTGCTCGCGATCAGCGGCCTCGGCCTCATCGTCCTCTACAGCGCCTCCGGTCGAAGCACCGAGCTGTTCGTGCAACAGCTCGTGCGCCTCGGCGTGGCGATGGTCGCGCTGCTCGTCGCGGCGCAGTTTCCGCCCAAGATCCTGCGCGTCTGGTCGCCCTGGGGGTATCTGCTCGGCCTGGTGCTGCTGGCGCTCGTGCTCTTGATCGGCGACATCGCAATGGGCGCGCAGCGCTGGCTGGACCTCCGAGTCATACAGTTTCAGCCCTCGGAAATCATGAAGCTCGCCGTGCCGATGATCTGCGCCTGGTACCTGCACGAGCGCCGCCTGCCGCCGCACACCGGCCAACTGCTGGCGCTCGGCGTGATGATCGTGCTGCCGACGCTGCTGATCGCGAAACAGCCCGATCTCGGCACCGCGCTGCTGATCGCCAGCGCCGGATGCTTCGTCATTCTGCTCGCGGGCCTGCGCGTGCGCGCCATACTGCTGATCGGCGCCCTCGCCGCCAGCCTGGCGCCTCTCGCCTGGCACTTCATGCACGACTATCAGCGCCAGCGCGTGCTGACTTTCCTCAATCCGGAGAGCGACCCGCTCGGATCGGGCTATCACATCATCCAGTCGAAGATCGCCATCGGCTCCGGTGGCATTTTCGGCAAGGGCTGGCTGAACGGCAGCCAGGCGCATCTCGAGTTCCTCCCGGAGCGCAAGACGGATTTCATCTTCGCCGTGCTCGGCGAGGAGTTCGGCCTGCTCGGCCTTCTGCTGATACTGGTGCTCTATCTCTTCGTCGTCGGCCGCGGGCTGTTCATCGCCGTGCAGGCGCAGGACACATACACCCGGCTGCTCGCCGGCAGCATCAGCCTGACGTTTTTCGTATACGTGTTCGTCAATGTCGGAATGGTCACGGGCCTGCTGCCCGTCGTCGGCGTGCCGTTGCCGCTGGTGAGTTACGGCGGCACGTCGATGGTGACGCTGATGGCGGGATTCGGTATTCTCATGTCGATTCACACGCATCGGAAGCTACTGCCGACGTGAAATCGAAGTCGTCATCCGCCGCGACGCTGTGCGCGGCAGCTCTGCTGGCATGCCTGCCCGGCACCGCAGACGCGCTCGACGCTTCCCGGGCCGAAGTGAAATCGTTCATCGCCGAGATGTCGCGGGAGCACGGTTTCGAGGCCCAGGCGCTCGAGTCGCTGTTCGAGAACGTCGAGTCCAAGCCGAAGATCATCGAGGCGATCAGCCGTCCGCCCGAGCGCGTCAAGCCGTGGCACGAGTATCGCGACATTTTCCTGACCGACAAGCGCATCCGCGCCGGCGCCGACTTCTGGTGCGACCGGGCCGAGGATCTCGGCGCCGTCGCCAAGCCGTCCGGCGTGCCGCCCGAGGTCCTCGTAGCGGTGCTCGGCGTGGAAACTTTCTACGGAAAGATTACCGGCAGCTACCGGGTCATCGACGCGCTCAGCACGCTGGCATTCGACTATCCGCCGCGCAGCGACTTCTTCCGGCAAGAGCTCGCCGAGTTCCTCTTGCTGAGCCGGGAGGAAGGCGTCGACCCGACGACACTCAATGGTTCCTACGCGGGCGCCATGGGGCCGCCGCAGTTCATGCCGAGCAGCTATCGTGAATATGCCGTCGACTCGAGCGAGGACGGCCATCGCGATCTTTTCGCCGACTGGCGCGACGTGCTGGGCAGTATCGCCAATTACCTGACAGAGCACGGGTGGCGCGCAGAGGAGCCCGTTGCCGTGCGCGTGACATCGCCGGAGACGCTACGCATCGACCCCGCGGAAAACCGGCTGCAGCTCGGCGACACGGTCGCCGGGCTGCGCGCGAAAGGCCTGCAGTTCGACACCGACCTGCCGGGCGATGCGCCGGCGATGCTGCTGGCGCTCGAAGGCGCGGACGGACCGGAATACTGGGTCGGATTCAACAACTTCTACGTCATCACGCGCTACAACCGCAGCGCCATGTACGCGTTGGCGGTGCACCAGCTCGGCGAGGAGATCGCGGGAGCTCGACTCAGCGCGTCCCCCGGCGGCAATGCCGGAAACGCCGGATCGGAAACCGCCATGCCGAGCGCGAACTAGTCGATGCTTACCAGGAACGGTACGGTGCGCGCTTTGCTTGCCTTGGCTTTGATCGCCGCGGTTGCCGCCTGCTCGCCGTTTGCGCGCAAGGACACCGCGCCGCGCCATCCGCCCGACGTGAGCCGGGTGCCCGATGCCGTGCCGCAACCGGCGCCGCGCAGCGCGCGCGGCAATCCGCCGTTCTATGAAGTATTCGGCGTGCGCTACCACGTGCTCGATTCGAGCGCGGACTATCGCGAGCGCGGCGTCGCCTCCTGGTACGGCGAGAAGTTCCACGGCGTTTCGACCGCGAGCGGCGTGCCGTATGACATGTACGCGATGACCGCGGCCCACCGGACCCTGCCGCTGCCGACCTGGGCGAAGGTCACCAACCTGCGCAACGGCTTGAGCGTAGTGGTCAAGATCAACGACCGCGGCCCGTTCGCACACAACCGGCTCATCGATCTGTCGTACTCGGCGGCGAAGCGCCTCGACATGATCGCGGACGGTACGACAATGGTCGAGATCGAGGCGCTGGAGCCCGGCATCATGGACGATGACGTGCCCGTAATCGCCTCCGCGCCCGCGCCTGCCGGCGCCATGTATGTGCAGGTCGGCGCTTTCGGCGATGCCGATAACGCCGAGGCGCTCAAACGCCGGCTGGTTGCGAACGGCGTCGACAACGTGGTCATCCGTAGGAGCCGCGACCTGTACCGCGTTCGTATCGGCCCGCTGGCGGATGTCGCCGCCTTCGATGAGACGGTAGCCCGCATGAGCGCACTGGACATCACGGACACGCGGCTGGTCATGGAGTAACGCACACTTTTTGGGCGGACCCGCAGGGCCGATTTGCAAGGCTGACTCGCAGGACCGACTTTGCAGGGCCGACTTTGTAGGGCCGACTTTGTAGGACCGACGTCAGCCGGCCAACCCGCCCGACCGGACAGGGGGATTTCCAATCAATATGCATTCGACTTTCACGCGCTTTCAGATGCTTGCTGCCCTGCTTCTTTTCAGCGGCCTGGCGCACGCCGTCGCTGTCCCCGTCCCGGCGCCACCGTCGATCGATGCCGGCGGCTACCTGCTCGTCGACCACCACAGCGGGCGCGTGCTGGCGAGCGAGAACGCCGACGAGCGCTTCCCGCCGGCCAGCATCACGAAGGTGATGACGGCCTACGTAGTCTTCAAGAAGCTGCAGGAGGGCGCCGTGGCGCTGGATGACCCGGTATTGGTGAGCGAGAACGCCTGGCGCACCGGCGGTTCGCGGACCTTTGTCGATGTCGGCTCGCGCGTGCCTCTCGTCGATCTGCTGCAGGGCATGATCGTGCAGTCGGGCAACGACGCCAGCGTGGCTCTGGCGGAGCACGTCGCCGGCAGCGAGGAAACCTTCGCGGCGCTCATGAACGAGTACGCGCGCGTGCTCGGCATGGAGAATACGCATTTCGTCAACAGCACGGGCTGGCCGGACCCGGAGCATTATACGACCGCGCGCGACATCGCCACGCTCGCCGAGGCGACCATCGACGAGTTTCCCGACTACTACCACTGGTACGCACAAAAAGAGTTCACCTGGAACGAAATCCGGCAACCCAACCGCAATCAGCTTCTGTGGCGCGATCCGAGCGTCGACGGGCTCAAGACCGGGCATACCGAAGACGCCGGCTACTGTCTGCTCGCGTCCGCCGAGCGCGAAGGCATGCGTCTGACGTCGGTCATCCTCGGCTCGTCCAGCGAACAGAATCGCACGACCGCGACGCAATCCCTGCTTAACTACGGGTTCAACTTCTACGAGACGCGCCGCCTGTTCGAGGCCGGCAAGCAGATTGCCGAGACACGCATTTACAAGGGTGTCAGCGAGCAGGCTCCGCTCGGCGTTGCGAAGGATCTGTACGTCACCGTGCAGCGCGGCCAATTCGACGAGCTGGAAGCCAGCATGGATCTCCGGGCGACCATCGTCGCGCCGATCGATACGTCGCAACCGCTCGGCGAAGTGCAGGTGCGCATGGGCGAAGACGTCATCGCAAAACAGCCGCTGCACGCGCTCGCCGCCGTCGGCGCGGG
>JBOIDB010000019.1:0-24568 GCA_050740235.1 Gammaproteobacteria bacterium | reverse complement strand
CGCACCGGCGGAAGCCGGTGTCCAGAGTCCCGGAAACACTGGATTCCGGCTTTCGCCGGAACGACGAGGTATCTGGTGACCTGAATGCGCTGGAAGCAGATGGCGTTCTCGTTACGCTGACCGACGGGCGCAGCGCGACGGAGCGCGCGGCGCAGCTCGGCAGGCCGGTCGTGCTGTTCGACCTCGCGCTGGATTACGGGAGCGCGAAGCGCATCGCGCTGGCACCATCGGATCAATGCTCGACGGCGGACATCGAGAAAGCCACGGGCATGTTTCAGGCGCTGGGTAAGCGCGTCTCGGTTGTCGACGATTTTCCCGGCATGCTCGTCCTGCGCACGGTCGCGATGCTCGCCAACGAGGCGGCGGACGCGATCCTGCAGGGGGTGGCCGAAGGCGGCGACATCGACGCGGCCATGCAGGCCGGCGTGAACTACCCGCTCGGCCCGCTGGCCTGGGCGGACCGCATCGGCATCGAATACGTGCTCGGCGTGCTCGATCATCTTCACGCGACTTATGGAGAGGACCGCTACCGCGCGTCGGCCTGGCTGCGACGTTGTGCGTTCGCCGAACGCAAGGCGGCCGCCGGCCGGCCGGCCAGGGAGCAAGGTGATGCCTGACGCTTATATATGCGATGCGATCCGCACGCCCGTCGGACGTTACGGCGGCGTGCTGGCCGCCGTGCGCGCGGACGATCTCGGCGCCATACCGATGAAAGCGCTGATGGAGCGCAATCCAAAAGTCGACTGGGGCGCCGTCGACGACGTGCTCTATGGCTGCGCCAACCAGGCCGGCGAGGACAACCGCAACGTCGCGCGGATGAGCCTCTTGCTCGCCGGACTGCCGGAAAGCGTGCCCGGCGGCACGATCAACCGGCTGTGCGGCTCGGGCATGGACGCGGTCGCACAGGCCGCTCGCGCGATCCGCACGGGCGAGGCCGAGCTCGTCATCGCCGGCGGAGTCGAAAGCATGTCGCGCGCGCCGTTCGCGATGGCCAAGTCGACGACCGCGTTCTCGCGCGACGTCGAGATGCACGACACGACTATCGGCTGGCGCTTCGTCAATCCACTGATGCAGGAGCGCTACGGCATCGATTCCATGCCGGAGACGGCGGAGAACGTCGCGCGCGAGTTCAGCGTCGGCCGCAGGGATCAGGACGCGTTCGCGCTGCGCTCGCAGCAACGCATCGCCGCGGCGCGCCGCGACGGGTTCTTCGAGCGGGAAATCGTTCCGGTCGACGTGCCGCAACGCAAGGGCGAGGCTTTGCGCGTCACGGAAGACGAGCATCCGCGGCCGGACACGACCTTCGAGGCGCTGACCGGCCTGCGCACCTTGTATCGGAACGGCACGGTAACGGCCGGCAACGCGGCCGGCATCAACGACGGCGCCTGTGCCCTGCTGCTCGCCTCGGAATCGGCTGCGAAGCGTCACGGGCTGACGCCGCGGGCGCGCGTGATCGCCGCCGCCGCGGCCGGCGTGCCGCCGCGCATCATGGGCATGGGACCGGCGCCCGCCACGCGCAAGGTGCTGGAACGCGCCCGAATGAAGCTGAGCGAAATGGACGTCGTCGAGCTCAACGAGGCCTTCGCCGCGCAGGTCCTCGCCGTGCTGCGCGATCTCGGCCTGCCCGACGACGCGGAGCACGTGAATCCGAACGGCGGCGCGATCGCGCTCGGTCACCCGCTCGGCATGAGCGGCGCGCGTCTGATCACTACCGGGCTCAACGAGCTGGAACGTCGCGACGGTCGCTACGCACTTTGCACCATGTGCATCGGCGTTGGGCAGGGTATTTCTACCATAATTGAGAGAATATGGTGATTTAAGTCTCTCTGGGAGCATGCTACTATTTCCCACTATTTTAGAATCATGGGAAAACACTATGCCGAGGCCAGGACGTGCTCATAGGGCGCCATCGGCCGCACGCGGCGCAATGATGCAGTTGCCGCATAAGAGGCAATCCGAACGTGTGCGTATGGATAGCGCGGGCCGGATCGTCGTGCCTTCGAAGTTTCGAAAAGCAATCGGTGTCGAAAGCGGCAACGAGCTCATCGTGACCCTCGAGGGCGACATATTGAAGGTGCGCACAGTCGAATCCGCGCTAAAGAACGCGCGCGCACTGCTCAGAAAGCGAATCGGGCCCGGCCGAAGCCTGGCAGATGAGTTGATCGAGGAACGCCGCAAGGAAGCGCGGCGGGATTGACAGTGGCCGGACTCGTGTTGCTCGACGCTTCCGCGTTGCTGGTCCTGTTAAACGAGGAGAAGGGGGCAGATTTGGTGCACGGTGTGTTGCGATCCGCAGCGATATCCACGGTCAACCTTGCAGAGGTATCGAGCAAGCTTCATGAATCCGGGATGGATTCGGAAGAGGTCGCCGCGGTGCTCGATCTCGGCCTCGAGCGAGTTCCCTTCGATGCGGAAATGGCCGAAGTCGCCGGCAGCTTCCGTCCATCCACGCGCCGGCTTGGCTTGTCCCTGGGCGACCGTTGCTGTCTCGCCACGGGTTGGGTCGAGCGACTTCGTATCCTGACAGCCGATCGAAGGTGGAGCGATCTGGATATCGCCGGCATCACGATCGAATGCGTTCGTTGATCGTATCGGCCACGTGACAAATGACGCATATCCTGCGGGTAGCCGGGGGCGTGCGGCTGGTCGTCTCATATCGTTCCGGCCAGCCTCCCGAGACGATGTGCCGCGCGTCGTTCAGTTGCTGGCCGATGATCCGCTCGGCGCCAGGCGTGAGAACTATGCCGCTCCCCTGCCGGACAGCTACTACCAGGCCTTCGCAGCCATCGACCGCGATCCGAACAATGAGCTCGTCGTGGCGGAGATGGCGGGCGACGTCGTGGGCGTGCTTCAGATTACGTTCATCCCGTACATCACGTATCAGGGCGGTTGGCGCGCCCTGATCGAAGGTGTGCGCGTCGCATCGGAAATGCGCTCGAGCGGCATCGGTCGCAGGCTTTTCGCATGGGCAATCGATCGCGCCAAACAGGGGAAGTGCCATGTGGTACAACTTACGTCGGACAAAGCGCGCCCGGACGCCTTTCGCTTCTATGAAACCCTGGGATTCGTCGCATCGCACGAAGGCCTGAAGTTGCATCTCGCCGGGGAGGTGTCTGGCTCGAACGACGCCGGCCCAGGTAGTAAGCTATACCGCTGATCCGGAATCGGCGTCCACGGACGGGAGAGATGAAGCGGCATGGAAGACCCTGGCCACGACCCCGATTCGATGACCACGCGGCTCCAGCATGAAGTGAGGGACCGCTTCGGCGTCCTGCCGAATTTCTTTCGCCTTGCGGCCGACGCGCTCGAGATCAAGTCGAGCCTGTGGGGATTTGCCAGGTTCGGCTACCTCGACAACCCGCTTCCGTCGCTGTTCAAGGAGCGGCTGTTCGTTTACCTGTCCCGATACTGCAACGTCCGATACTGCATTGCCCGGCACGTCGGCTTCCTGGTCGGTCTGGGCCGGCCGGCGGGCGACCAGCAGTGTCCGCCGGAAACCGTCGAGCAGGCGATCAGGCTGATTCGCCGGCCGCTGCCGCAGGACGATGCGCTCGAACCTCACCTGGCGGTTCTGCAAGCCTGGACGGCGCCACTGACGCGCCTACCTGAATCCGACTCGCCGGCCGAGGAAGCGATCTTCGCCTGTGCTGCGCACATGTTCCTGCAGACGACGCAGGCGGCCCGGTGCGCGGAGACGCTTCGGCGGCTCTTCGACGAAACCACGTTTCAATACCTCACCGTCTTCCTCACTTTCATTCACACCGCTCATTACTGGACCAGGATGCACCCCGAGCTCGAGCTCGAGGACGACGTCAATCAGTTGCTGGAGACGCACGAGGCGCTGGCCCAGTGCGTGCTGGACGTCCCCGAGGCGAGCACCGTCGAGGTCACCCAGTTGCTGCTCGACGAGCTGACCACGCTCCGGCGTGAGCGGGCACTCCGAAAAGACCTGCAGCGAGTGAACCGTTTCCTGCAGGCGAGTGAGGAGCGGCTCCGGGAGCAGGACCGTCGGAAGGACGAATATCTGGCCACGCTCGCCCACGAGCTGAGGAACCCGCTTGCCCCCATTCGGTCGGGTCTCGAGGTGCTCAAGCTGCGCCCCGGCGGCGAGGCCGCGGACAAGGCCTGGGATATGATCGAGCGGCAACTCGGCCAGATGGTTCGGCTGGTGGATGACCTCCTGGACGTGAGCCGCATCAGCAGGGGCAAGGTCGACCTCAGAAAGGAGCGGATCGACGTGGCTTCGATGGTGAATCAGGCCGTCGAAGCTATTGCCCCGCTCTGCAAGAACCTCGGTCACGACTTGACCGTCACGCTGCCGCCGGAAGCGGTCTATTTGTATGCCGACCCGACCCGTTTGACGCAGGTTCTCATCAACCTGCTGGACAATGCCTGCAAGTTCACCGAAGGACAGGGACACATCCGGCTCATCGTCGAGCGAGATGGCCGGCAGCTCGTCATCCGCGTAATAGATACCGGGATCGGCCTGCCCGCTGACCAGTTGCCCGGCATCTTCGAGATGTTCACGCAGGTGGAGAAGCCGCTGGAGCGTGAGCACGGCGGTCTGGGCATCGGTCTGACCCTGGCAAAACGAATGCTCGAGCTGCATGACGGGACGATTGAGGCCCGCAGTGCGGGAGTCGGTCAGGGCAGTGAGTTCGTCGTCCGCCTGCCCGCCCTCGACGAATCGACCGAGCTTCCGTCTCCGCAGCCCTCCGCCGCCGGGCAGACCGCGACGATTCCGCGCCGCATTCTGGTCGTAGACGACAATCGGGATGCGGCAGACAGCCTTGCGATGCTGTTGACGCTCACCGGTCACGAAGTCCACACCGCACATGAGGGCCTCGAAGCTGTGGAAGCGGCCGCGAAATTACGGCCCGACCTGGTGCTGCTCGACATCGGCCTGCCGAAGCTGAACGGCTACGAAGCGGCGCGGCGCATCCGCGAGCAGCCGTGGGGCAAGGGCATGGTGCTCGTCGCCTTGACCGGCTGGAGTCAGGAGAAAGACCGGCAGAAGTCCAGAGAAGCCGGTTTCGACGACCATTTCGTGAAGCCGCTCGATCACGCTGCCTTCATGAAAATGCTGGACGGCCTTGGCGGCTACGCAGCGTAGACAGTACGCAGCGCTCGACCTCGTGCCATAGGCATTGGATGACGAAGACCCTTGCAGTTTTCTTCCGTCACGGCTCGCAGTGGAACCGCGATCTGCCCGTTCGAGGGCAGGCGTATTGGGACGAGCATGCGATTTTCATGGATGAACTGTTCGAGTCCGGCGCCGTGATCCTCGGCGGACCGTTTGCCGATGGCAGCGGGTCGATGGTGATTCTGACGGCAGAGAGCGCGGAAGCGGCACGGACGATTTTTCAGGAGGACCCGTGGACGCGGCTCGATATATTGGTCGTCGACGAGGTCAAGGAATGGACGATCTTCCTGGACGCAAGAGCCAGGTCGTGCTGATGTCTGCCGGATCATACGAGCATTCTTGCGGTCAATCTCATCGTCAGCACGCTGGTCTTCTGGATTCCGCGAGGATCTACGTTCTGCCGAGGCTTCCCGAGTGGCATAGGAGAAAGCCATGAAGGCGCCACTGGCAGACAAGGTTGCATTGGTCGCCGGCGCGACCCGCGGAGCGGGACGAGGGATAGCCGTGCAGTTGGGCGCGGCCGGAGCGACCGTCTACGTCACGGGGCGCACCACCCGCTTCGAGCGATCGGAGATGAACCGGCCGGAAACGATCGAAGGGACTGCGGCGCTCGTGGACGAGGCCGGCGGCCGCGGGATCGCAGTACAGGTGGACCACCTCGTGCCCGAGCAGGTGTCCGCCCTGGTGACCAGGATAAAGGACGAACAGGGGCGCCTGCACATTCTGGTGAACAATATCTGGGGCGCCACCCGGATGGAGTGGAACAAATCGGTCTGGGAATCCTCTCTGGATTATGGCCTGCATACCCTGCGGCTGGCGGTGGACACGCACGCGATCACCAGCCACTTCGCGATACCGCTGCTCATCAGGACGCCTGGCGGCCTGGTCGTCGAGGTGACCGACGGCACCGACGAGTACAACGCCGCCCATTACCGGGTCTCTTTTTTCTACGACCTGGCCAAGGCCGCGGTGAATCGGATGGCGTTCGCACTGGCGCACGAGTTGAAGTCACACGATGCGACGGCCGTGTTGCTCACGCCGGGCTGGCTGCGATCGGAGGCCATGCTCGAGGTTTACGGCGTCACCGAATCGAACTGGCATGACGCCGAGAAGAAGATGCCGCACTTCGCCGTTTCCGAGAGCCCTGCGTTCGTCGGCCGGGCCGTGGCGGCGCTCGCGCAGGATCCCGACGTATCGCGCTGGAACGGCAAGTCGCTGTCCAGCGGCCAGCTTGCGAAGATCTACGGCTTCACCGATCTCGACGGCAGCCGGCCCGATGCCTGGCGGTATGTCACCGAAGTGCAGGACGCCGGCAAGCCCGCCGACGTAACCGGCTACCGCTGATTCGAGGTTCGACTGACGCATGGCTTCGCGCGACAGCCGTGCGGAATACGAGCGGCGAATGCATCGAGTGATCGAATTCGTCGACCGCTACCTCGCGCAGCCGCTCGACCTCGACACCCTGGCCGGGGTTGCGCATTTTTCTCCGTTTCATTTCCACAGACTGTTTTCCGCGTGGATGGGCGAAACGCTCGGCGACTATCTGCGTCGCCGGCGTGTCGAGGTCGCGGCCATGCGTCTTGCAGCCCAGCCGCGCTCGACGGTTCTGAATACTGCGTTGTCGGTGGGCTTCGGCTCCGCGGAAGCATTTGCGCGCGCGTTCAGGAGCCGGTTCGGCTGCTCGCCGACCGCCTGGCGCGCGCAGCAGGCCAGGCAACGCAGTGCGAATGGCAATCCTGGTCAGATGGATAGCAAGATCAGTCAGGCGCCCGACCCCCGCCCGGCGGAACATGAAGCCTCCCGATCCCCGAACACGGAGGCAATCATGAACGTGAAACTCATCGACCGGCAGCCGGCGACCGTCGCCTGTCTTCGCCACCTCGGTCCCTATGGCGAATCCATCTCGCGGTTCTGGCACGACACTTATTATCCGTGGGCAGTCACGAACGATCTGCTCGAACGACCCCGCTACGGCATCAGCCACGACGACCCCGGCATCACTGCGGCAGCGCAATGCCGGTACGATGCCTGCGCGGAGGTCGAGCCGGATTTCGTCGGCACGGGAGACGCCTTCAGGACGACGATTCCGGGCGGCAGGTATGCCGTCCTGCGCTTCAAGGGCACTGCCGGGAAGATCGGCGAGGCCTGGGCCGCATTGCTGCGGGACTGGTTGCCCTCGAGCGGCCTTCAGCTCGATGCCCGTCCGTGCTTCGAGTACTACCCGAAGGATGCGGCGTACGATCCGGAAACCGGAGCGTTCGAGTGCGAGATTTGCATTCCCGTGGCGCCTCTCTGACGAGCTCGAGCTTGTCCGGAGTCAGCCTCTGAAACCGCTAGTCACGATACCCGTCACGGCCGCGGATTGGAAAACGTGGTGTCGGAGGGAATGCATCCCGGAATCAGTGCATGTTCCAAACGGTCGACCCGCGTTTCGCGCTGAGAGTCCACAATCACACGTCCATGGTCAGGACGACGCGGAACCGCACCTTGCCGCTGTGCATCTGTTCGTAGGCTTCCGCCACGCGGCTGAGCGGATATTTCTCGATCATCGGGTGCACGCCGGTCAACGCGCTGAATTCCAATGTGTCCTGCGAATCTTTCGCGGTGCCGGAGTACCAACCCAGCACCGATCGCCTTCCCGCGATCAACGACATCATGCTCACGGTCAGGGGTTCGTTGGGCGCGGCGGGTACAACCAGCTTGCCGTTCGCCGACAATCCATCCACGAGTGCGGAAATCGCCTTTGCGTTCGGCGCCGTCGCCAGAATCACGCGCGCGCCGCCAAGCTTTTGCAATTCCGCCGCCGCATCGCCAGCATCGGAATTAATGTAATGATGCGCGCCCAGTTTTTTCGCCAATGGTTCTTTGTCCTTCCCTCGGCCGAGCGCAACGGACTTAAATCCCATCCGCCGCGCATACTGAATTCCGAGATGTCCCAGTCCGCCGATGCCGTGCACTGCCACCACGTCGCCGCCACGCGCACCAGAATTGCGGAGCGCGTTGTACACAGTGACGCCTGCGCACATGAACGGCCCTGCTTCCTCCGCCGGCAATTCATCGGGGATGGCGGCAAGCGTTGCTGCCGGTGCGATCATGTACTCGGCATATCCGCCGTCAAAATCTAACCCGGTGACTTTGCGATTGACGCACATGGCGAAATCGCCGCGCCGGCACTGTACGCAGACGAAACAGTGCCCACCATGCCAGCCCACGCCGACGCGCTGACCTTTCTTCCAGTCAATCACGCTGGCGCCGACCGCATCGACGCGTCCCCCGATTTCATGACCTGGCACGCGAGGAAATTGGAGCCCGGGCCACAGACCTTCTTTGACGAACACATCGCTGTGGCAAATGCCGCACGCCTCCACTTTCACGCGAACCTGCCCGGCGCCCGGCTCCGGGATTTCGCGTTCCACTAATTCCCAATCTCCACCGGGCTTGCTGATCTGCGCCGCCTTCATTTTCACACTCATAAAATGCCTCTGTTTCTCACGCCGTCTGGGTTCGGATCTTCATCGTCATCTTTTTCTTTCATCCCTACAAAACTTCATTGTGAGAACTGCCCGTTGGTCAAAGCTTTGCCATTTAAGGATAGTACTTTTAAACGCCCTATTGCCGCCCAGCTGAGACGCAAGGCCGAAGCAGCCGTCAAGGGTGGTGCGATGTTAAGACGCGGTAAGATCCTCAGCTCGCCTGAGGCGGCCACGAAGCCGGACGTCTTGACGTTGTAACGCTATAGCGCTACAGTAGAGGGATGTCCGACGTATCGCCAAAACGCGCCACCGTGTATTTCGATCCAGCGCTGCACCGCGCGCTGCGACTGAAGGCTGCCGAGACCGATCGCAGCATTTCGGACCTGGTAAACGACGCCATCAGGAGCGCGCTTGCCGAAGACGCCGGGGATTTCGAGGCGTTCGAAGTCAGGGAGTCGGAACCCGACTATTCGTTTGCCGACGTCGTCAAGGATCTGAAACGGCGTGGCAAATTATAGCGTCAGGATCAAGAAATCGGCCATCAAGGAAATCGAGGCAATAGCGACAAAATCGGATCGCCGCCGTATCGTCAAGCGCATTCAGTCCCTTGCCGACGATCCGCGTCCTCCGGGCGCACGAAAGCTCTCAGGCCACGACCACTATCGCATCCGGCAAGGCCGGTATCGCATCCTGTACACGATTCGCGACCGTGAATTGCTCGTTTACACCATCCGGATCGCAGATCGAAAAGAGGCCTATCGAACCTCCATTGACCCGATGCGGTAGTAGAACGCTTCTCACATCTGTAGTGTACAGGTGGATGCCAGTCGATCCGGCACTCATGGAAGTGAAATGACGAATTCAAAGCATCCTGGCGTGCTTCTCCCGCCTCCCCTGCTTTACCTCGCTGCGCTCGCCATCGTCGTCGCTCTGCACTGGTTCCGGCCAAAAGCATGAAAACGCCATTCCATTTTGGGGAACCTCTGAATAGTTCGTCGCACCGGCGGAAGCCGGTGTCCAGGCGCCGCACCGGTGCAAACCGGTGTTCTTGAACACACTGGATTCCGCCCCGGCTTTCGCCGGGGTGACGCGCCGGAACGACGAGACTGCAATTGATCAGACCTTCCTTAGCTTGAGTGCCACGACGCTTCTGATTGGAATGAGCTTTATATCGGGCGCGCACGCCGAGCCGCAGAGCCATGAATCGAAAATGGCATCGCAGGCGGGCCTCGTACCCTGCCATGTCCCCGGCGTCGAGGAAGAATTGCGCTGCGGCGCCCTGGCGGTGTTCGAGAATCGCGACGCCGGGGCCGGGCGGAAGATCGCCCTCAAGGTCGTGGTCCTACCCGCGCTGGAGCCGGACTCGAAAGCCGAGCCCCTGTTCGATCTGGCGGGCGGCCCCGGCGTCGCAGCCACACGGGCGGCGCGACTTTACGCGACGGATCTCAAGGAGATTCGTCGCCGCAGGGACGTGGTGCTGGTGGATCAACGGGGCACGGGCGGCTCCAATCCCCTGCACTGCCGTCACGACTCGACACCGCAACACTTTCTCGATGAGATGTTTCCGGCGGAGTACGTGAAGGGGTGCCGCGAGGAGTTGGAAAAGAAGGCCGACCTCACGCAGTACACCACACCCATCGCGGCCGACGACCTGGACGATGTGCGCGCGTGGCTTGGCTACGAGCGCATCGACCTGATTGGCCTTTCGTACGGCACGCGCATGGCGCTCGTTTACATGCGCCGTTACCCGGCCCGGATCCGCGCTGCGGTACTCATGGGCGTGACGCCCACGTATCACAAACTTCCCCTTTTCCACGCAAGGGACGGCCAGCGGGCGATCGACCTCCTGCTCGATGAATGTGCCGCCGATCAGGACTGCAATCGCGCAGCTCCAAATCTTCGGCAGGCACTGGAGGGCCTGCTCGCACGGTTGGGTCGGACGCCGGCGCGGGTGCAATACGCTCTGCCGGAGAACGGCAGAACGGTCACCGTCGAGATCCGCCGCGATGTGTTCGCGGAAAAGCTCCGCAGCCGAATGTATGACGCGCAGAACGCGCGCCGCCTGCCCTTCGTCGTCCACCAGGCTGCGCTGGGTGACTTCGGCCCTTTCCTCGATCTGGCGATCCCGACGGGGCGCGCGAATCCCGACTTCGTTGCCAACGGCATGTATTTGTCGGTGACCTGTGCCGAAGACACGGCCTTCATAAATCCGGCCGAAGCCGCACGGCTGAACGAAGGTACCTTCTTCGGCGATTACCGCGTGTTCCAGCAGCGCCGAGCTTGCAGCATGTGGCCGCGCGCAAGACTGCCGGATGATTATCATCGGCCGGTCGTTTCCGACGCGCCGGTGCTGATCATTTCTGGTGACATGGATCCCGTGACACCGCCCGAGTGGGCCGCGGAGGTCGCCAGCCACCTGCCGAACAGCCGGCACGTGGTCATTCCTCACGAGGCGCACGCGCCCGGCGGCCTGAGCAACCTGGAGTGCCTGGATGGAATGATCATGGACTTCCTGGATCGGGGCGATGCCAAGGCAGTGAACGCTTCGTGCGTCGACAAAATGCTGCCGCCGCCGTTTGCGTTCGGGTCGGCCGACTGATCCTTTACGACGAGCCGGCAGGAGAAACTTCGGAAGCGAAGCCTGGGCCTGCGGTGACGGCGGCCAGTGAGGAGGATCACAATCTGACCATTTAATTGACCGTCCGGTCGGATTATTATATTCTGGCTAATCTTGCCAGATCGTCCGGAGAGCTGTTATGGCCAGTCAACCCCGCCCCGAAGAGCTACGCAAGAAAATGCGTCCGCCGCCGGTCGAGCTCGACGAAGCGCCCGACCCGGTCAAGCTCCTCGGCATGACCGAGGAAGCGCCGGCGCTCCCCGCGATGAACATCTTCCCGATGGAGTGGCGGCACGAGACGCCGAAGCTCATGCAGATCTACGACTCGGCGCGGGATCCGGGATGGTCGCCGAACAAGCTGCCGTGGGAGACGCTCAAGCCGGAGGAGCTCACCCCCGATCAGCGCTACGCCATTTCCTACTGGTTCGCCCTGCTCGCGGTGTTCGACGCCTCGGGGCCCGCCGTGTTCGCGCGCGCTGTCATTCATACCTACGAGACGCACGAAGAGGATCCGATCCGCAAGGCGTTCTTCTCGGTCGCGCGCGACGAAATGAATCACGAAGAAGTCTGCGGCCGCGCCATCAACACGGTGACGCCCGGCGGCCCGGTCAATCATGAGATCGAGACGCCGCTCGGCGAGCTGGCGCGCAACAACGTGCAATGGCTGTTTCACAACGGCGCGCGTTACTGGAACGCCTACAAGAACAGCCTGCACAAGTACCCTGTGCCGATGCTGTTCACGTCGTTCCTGTTCGGCGAAGTCGCATCATCGACGCTGTTCCATGGCATGTACCAGGAGACGAAAATCCCGGTGCTGAAGGAAGCGTTCCGGCGCATCGGCCAGGACGAGGCGCGCCATCTCGGCATCTGCCTCACGGTGCTGCAGAAAGTGCTGCCGCAGATGTCCGCGGACGACAAGGAAATGGTGACGAAGCAGATCCGCGCCGGCTTCGTGTTCCTGTCCGGCGTGCTGTTCGAGCCGCCCGAGGATTTCTGGGAGCTGCCGTCCACGTTCAAGGCGACGCACCGCCTGCTCGAGGAGAAAGCGCGCGAGAGCGGCCTCGGCATCCTCTCGCTCGAGCAGCGCGAGGACAACTGGAAGAAGGCTGTGTTGCAAATGAAGGGCTTCATCGAGCCCCACGGCATCGAGTTCCCTGCCCTGCCGGAGATCGGCGTCGACGGCAAGACCGTCGCCTTCGACCCGGCGAACCTGATTCCCGTCTTTTAAGCGCCTCGATGGCTCGCCCGCAAGCCGCCGACTACGAGGATCGGCGCCGCTCGATCCTCGAGCGCGCGGCGGCGCTGTTCGCGGAGAAAGGCTTTCCCCGCACCTCCATTGCCGAGCTCGCGCAGGCCTGCAATGCGTCGAAGTCGTGGCTCTACCATTACTATCCTTCGAAGGAGGCCGTGCTCTACGACATCATGTCGGACCACATCGGCCGGCTGCTGGTGGCGGCCGAGGAAAGCCTCGCGGCGGGCGGACATGCGGGCACCCGGTTGCGCCGGCTGGCGCGCGCCCTCATGGAAATCTACGGCGGGTCGAGGACCCGGCACATCGTGCTGGTGAACGATCTGGGTTGCCTGCCCGAGCCGCAAAGAAACGAAATCGTCCGGCTCGAGAAGAAGCTGCTGGCGAAAATCGGCGCGCTGCTCGAGGAGATCAATCCGCAACTGACGTCCGTGCCGTCGTTGCGCGCGCCGTCCGTCATGCTCTTCATGGGCATGCTGAACTGGACCTACACCTGGTACGACGAGGCCGGGCCGGTGTCGCCGGCGAAGTTCGCGGACCTGTCTGCCGACGTGTTCCTCAACGGTTTCGCCGCCGCGAGATAGGGCGGCATCTCGCTGACCGCCCGGCAGGCTCGCAGCAGCGAACTTCCGCGGCCCGGAAGATGTCGAATTGTCGGCAGCGTTGCGGAGGGCGCTTCGTGAGGCGAAGCTCCGAACGATGCGGGGGAATTAGGGAACCTCTGAACAATTCGTCGCACCGGCGGAAGCCGGTGTCCAGGCGCCGCACCGGTGCAAACCGGTGTTCTTGAAAAGCACTGGATTCCGGCTTTCGCCGGAACGACGAAACTGCAATATCAGACCTTCCTTAGGATAGTTTGTATATGAACCTCCTGAAGAGCTTCAGTCTTTTCGCCGCCCTGGTCGCCGGATCGTGCACCAGCGCGAGCATGCATCCGCAGGAGATCGATATCTCCAGGCATTACCTCTTCTACCTCCACGGTCGGATCATCGAAGATGAGGGACCGCAGCCCGTCGACGAGCGTTTCGGCTTGTACGACTATCGATCGGTCGTCGAAGCCCTCGGCTCTCGCGGCGCCGTGGTAATTTCAGAGCTTCGGCCGAAAGGTACTGACGTGGGTGAGTACGCGGACCGCGTGGTGGCGGAAATCAGCCGATTGCTGCAAGCCGGCGTGCCGGAATCGCAAATTGCCGTCGTGGGTTTCTCGAAGGGAGGCGCAATCGCCTTGTCCGCGTCGAGCCGGTTGAAGCACCCGGGCTTGAAGTTCGTCCTGCTGGCAACATGCGGGCCGTGGATCGAGGAAGTCCCCGCTTTGCATCTGACGGGACATGTGCTTTCCATCAATGAAACGTCCGACGAGATGACCACGTCTTGCCGGCCACTCGCAGATCGCTCGCCGCAGCCGCAATCGTTTGCCGAGCGCAGCATCACGACGGGCAAGGGGCACGGTGCTTTCTATTTGCCGCGGGCCGAGTGGCTCGAGCCCGTCCTGAACCGGGTGCACGACGACGCCCGGCAATAGCTCGCGCCGATCGCCCGAAGGACAGCTTTCCGGAAGTTCGGCATCCCGTGGATCGTGAACTACACGGGCAGCGTGCGTAGACAAATTATGCGCGGGTCGGGTGCGCCGCCACCGCGCTCCTCATGGCCTGTAACTGCTGAGCACCAGTCCGTCCTTCTTCAGACTCTCGTGACAGGCGAAGCACTGCTGCGGCGTCGGCGTTGCCGCGAGCTCGGTCTTGCTGTCCTTGACGAAACGCTGAAATCCCCAGCCGCCGGTTGTCGCGAACCGAGTCGAATCCTTCGCCATGACATCCAGCCCACGCCGTGGGCCTTCCAGCATCGCGCCGTCCTTGTCGATCATGTCCAGCCGGTCGAATGCGATGATCGATCCTTCGGGGAATTGGCGCGTGCGATAGCCCTTCATGGCCTCGGCATTCGCATAGGTATGCTGAAAGCCTCCGTTCGTCGCGAAGTTCCGGTGGGCCGGGCCGATCAAGCTGCTCTTTACATGTGTCCAGCCGCGGTACCCTTCTGGATAGGCGACCTGCGTCGCCGAGCCGGACGGAACGGATGTTTGCCAGGTAAGCACGCCTCCGAGCAACGCGAGCATCAGAAGAACGGTTGTCAGTCTCATAGGCGCCCTCTCGGGTTGGACCCTGCAGCGGTTGATGTTTTCAGGCATCGGGAGGCTGGCGGGGAAAAAGACCACCGGAGGTGCGGAAGGTTCCGCCCGCTGGACCTGCACGTGGTATAACGCATCCGGGCCGTTGTCTCCCATCGAGTTCGCAGATCTCGCATCCGGAGTCGTTCTCGATGGCTTCAACGCCACGCCGGTGTGACCACTCCGTGGAGCGGGCCCGCAGAGACCGGCCATTCGCGGCCAGCTCGATCAACAACACAAAGAAGGAGCTCGATGATGAAGTCCGCAGTAACAACGATCGGGTCTGCCGTGCTCTCGCTTGCGTTGTTCGGATGCGGGGACCGCGAAGCCACACCAACACCCGCCGGCGCCGATGCGAACGTGGTCGAAGTGACGGCGAGAGGGCTGCAGTTTGAAGCGCCCGACGAGATCGCGTCTGGCTGGACGACCTTTCGCTTCACCAATGCCTCGACGATGATCCATTTCGCCGTCGTGGAGCGTCTCCCTGAAGGAATCGGTATCGCCGACCAGCAAGCGCAAGTCGCACCGGTCTTTCAGGAAGGCCTGAACCTGTTGAACGCGGGCGAGCCCGAGGCCGCCATGGAAGAATTCGGCAAGCTGCCGGATTGGTTCAGCCAGATCGTCTTCCTCGGCGGACCGGGCCTCACCTCCCCCGGTCGGACCTCAGAGGCTACGGTCTACCTGGAGCCGGGGGCCTACCTTCTCGAGTGCTACGTCAAGACGAACGGCGTATTCCACTCGTACAACCCGTCGCCTCCTGCGTACGGCATGGTGCGCGAGTTCACGGTGAGCGATGCCGCCTCCGGAGCAGCGGAACCCGCCGCAACGCTCGAGATCACCCTGTCGAGCGCGCGTGGGATCGAGGTTCAGGGCGAGCCCGCTGCCGGTGAGCAAACCGTCGCCGTGCACTTCGAGGACCAGCGCACGCACGAGAATTTCGTCGGCCATGACGTGCACGTTGTACGGCTCACCGAGGATACCGATCTCGAGGCGCTCGCAACATGGATGGACTGGAGCAAACCGGAGGGTCTCGAAACACCGGCGCCGGCCGAGTTTATCGGCGGCACGAACGAAATGCCCGCGGGCGAGACGGCTTATTTCACCGTGCAGCTCGAGCCGGGCCGATATGCGTGGATCGCGGAAGTAACGGCTCCCGACGAGAAAGCAATGCTGAAGACCTTTGTCGTATCGCCGGACGACACTGGTTGAGAAATGGACGAATTTCCGCGTCCAGGCAGGTGTCGAATCGTCGGTAGGCTTTCGGAGGGCGCCTCATGGGCAAACCGCGGGTCAATTCGTCAACGCAGTTCAAGCCATCCCTTGTAGCGCAACGTCGGGCGCGCGTCGCGAAGCTCGTTGGGGCATTACCGGAGGCATCCGCGGTCGCGGTTGCCGGCAATCACCTGAGCCTCGAGGTTCGTGGCAGGCGTTTCGGGTGGTATCTCGAAGATCATCACGGCGACGGGCGCCTCGCTCTCAACTGCAAGGTTCCTGCCGGCGAAAATGAAGCGCTCGCGGCCCGCGCTCCGAGCAGATACCACTTCCCCAAGTACCTCGGACATCACGGTTGGGTGGGTTTGTGGCTCGACCTCCCGCACATTGATTGGCCCGAAGTAGAGCGCCTTCTCGAGACCACCTATCGCCTGGCGGCACCCAAAAGCTTGCTTGCGAAGCTCTAGAATGACAATAACTGAGCTGGTCTACGCGCGAGAAGCGCAGGCCAGCTCGCGGCCGATGCGCAATGTCTCGGCGATCAGCAGTTCGAAGTCCGCGCGCCGCGAGCGATGATTCGTGATGCACACGCGAATGGAGAAGCGACCGTCCAGCCGCGTCGATGACGGCGCGGCGATCCCGCGCACCTGCAGCTCGACCAGCAGTTTCTTGTTGAGCGCATCGAGCTCGCCCTGAGTCAGCCCGCCCGGATTGTATCGGTAGTTGACGATATTGAGCGCGGTCGGCGCGAGCAGCTCCAGCTCCTGCTCACTCTCCACCAGCCCTTCCAGATACTGCGCCTGATCGAGGTTCTGTTGCGTCAGCGCGCGAAAGCGCTCGACGCCGTATGTCTTGAACGACATCCAGATGCGCAGCGCGGCGAACGAACGCGAAAGTTGCACGCCGAGCGCGTTGAAGTTCACCGGCCCCGCGGCGACGCCGCCGTCCAGCTTGTCGAGATACGCAGGCGCAATATGGAACGTATTCTCGTGACGCTTCGCGTGCCTCACGAGCACGGCGCCGACGTTGTACGGCTGGTGCAGCCACTTGTGCGGATCGAATGCCAGCGAGTCGGCGCGTTCCATGCCCCGCAGATTCGCGGGCGGGCTGCCGGTCAGCCTGGCGACGGCGCCGAACGCGCCGTCCACGTGGTACCAGAGGTCGTGACCCGCCGCGATATCGGCGAGCTGGTCGAGCGGATCGATCGCGCCCGTGTTGACGGTGCCGGCATTGCCGATCAGGATCGCGGGCCGCAGACCGGCGTCCCCGTCCGCGTGAATTTGCGCATGCAGGGCCTCGACATCGATCTCGAACCGCGCGTTCACGGGAATCAGGCGATAGCGGTCGGAACCGATACCGAGCAGCTCAACGGCTTTCTGCACGGACGAGTGCGTCTCGCTCGATGCATAGACGACGAGCGCGGGCTCGTCGGGCGCGTTCGTACCGAGTCGTCGCACGTCGTAGCCGCTTTTCGCGGTACGGCCGACCGCGATGCCAACCAGGTTCGCCATCGAGCCGCCGCTGACCAGCAGCCCGCTCGATGCGGGCGGCATGCCGAACAGCTCCTTGACCCAGTCCAGAACCTGCATTTCCACCACTGAGGGCGCGGTGTCGTCGAAGCCGAGGCCGAGCGTGTTCATGCCGGAGGCCAGGAGGTCGGCCAGCATGCCGACCGGCGATCCCGTGCCACTGACCCAGCTCCAGAAGCGCGGATGCACGTTGCCGGAGGGAAACGGCAGCACGTCGCGGCGGAACGCATCGAGCACGCTCTCGAGACTTTGTGCGTGCTCCGGCAACGGCTCGTGCAGACGATCTTTCACATCATCGGGCAGCGGCCGCCATGCCGGGCGCTCGCGTACGTCGCGCAGGTAATCGACCATGACGTCCAGCGCCTCGTGCGCCTGCGCGCGGAACGGCTCCCAGTCCTGCGGATCCAGGCCGATCTCCTCCGCCGCTTGCGGCCGGCTGTCCGGATCCCACTTTTTCGCACGTTCACCCATGCTCATCCCTCCAGCCTGACTGCGCGCCGCGGCGCGCGCTGTACCAGCGCGACGCCGCCGAGAATGATCAGCCCGCTCGCGATCTCGACGGGGCCGGGCCGTTCGCCGAGGATGAACCATGCGAGCACGAAGGTGAACGGCGGTACGATATACAGCAACGAGGTTGCGCGCGCCGCCGGCAGCATCTTCAGCACGTAAGCCCAGGTCACGTAGGCGAGCGCGGTCGGGAACGCGCCGAGATACAGGACCGAAAGCCACGCATCGCGTGACGCCGATGTCAACTCCTGCGCGAGCTGCGGCGCGAAGGGCATCAGCGACAAGGTGCCGATCCACAGGCCCCAGATCGTCAGCGCGAAGCCGGAGTATCGCTGCGTGAGGCGCCGCTGGAAGATCATGTACGCGGCGCCGGACAACGCCGACAGCAGGATAAGCAGCGCGTTCGCGTCCACGGTGAAACCGTTGTTCCGCCCGGTCACCAGCAATGCCACACCGCCGAAAGCGGTGAAGATGCCGAGCCAGCCGCGCGCCGACGGTTTCTCGTCGAGCCATGCACGAGCGATCAAGGCGGCGAAGATCGGCAGAACGGCGATCAGCAGGCTCGCCACGCCCGGCGGCACGATGCGCTGGCCGCTGTTGATCGCGAAGTGATAGACGGTGAACCCGATCAGGGCCATGAACACGATGGCCGCGAGGTCGCGCGGACGCGGCGCCCGCAGCGCATCTCCGCCGAACAGCGGCAGGGCGAACAACAGTATCAGCGCCGCGGAACCCAGCCGCGCGAGCGACAGCGGGCCGGGCGAGAACTCGCGCGCCGCGATCGTGATCGCGACATAGCTGCCGGACCAGAATACGAGCGTCGTGACCACGGCGGCGATGAGCTTGAGCTTTGCCACTCGGGCGTCCGCCGCAAGCCGCTCGCCGTCGAGCGATGCGGCATCCGACAAGCATGCTTCCGGCACCGATCCGGTCTCCTCAGTGTGAGATTTTGTCCGAGTCGAGAAACTTTACGGTTGCCTGACAGCGGCCTACAATCGATTAATTGTGAGAACTGGTGTGAGAATAAGTCACAGCTATGCCTGACCTGCCCTCGCTCAACGCGCTGCGCGCGTTCGACGTGGCCGCGCGCCGTCTGAGCTTCACGCACGCGGCAGCCGAACTGCATGTAACACACGGCGCCGTCAGCCGCCAGGTGAAGGAATTGGAGACCTTCATCGGCCGGCCGTTGTTCCGCAGATTGCCGCGCGGACTGGAAATAACCCGTCCGGGCCGCGAGCTCGCCTTTACGACGAGCCGCCTGTTCGACGAGCTGCGCGACGCGATTGCCGACCTGCGCGCGCCGAGCCGGCCGGGTATCATCACCGTCAGTACCGTGCCCTCGCTGGCGGCGCGTTGGCTCGTGCCGAGGATCGCGGCGTTTCAGGGCTTGCATCCGGCGCTCGAGGTGCGCGTGAGCACCTCCACGCAGCTCGTCAACTTCCGCCGCGACGGCGTCGACGTCGCTTTGCGTTACGGCCGCGGCAACTGGGCGGACGTGTACGCCGAGCTGCTGTTCCATCCGAGCGAATTCCCGGTCTGCGCGCCATCGCTGCTCGAAGGCGACCGGGCCTTGCGCTCCCCGCGAGATCTTGCGAACTTCACACTCTTGCACGACGTGACGACAGGACACTGGGCCCAGTGGCTAGCTGCGGCGGGTGCAAGCGACGTGCCGGCCAAGGCCGGGCTCGTGCTCGAGGACATGAACGTGTTGCTGCAGGCCGCGATCGAAGGCCAGGGCGTGGCATTGTCGTCGCTGCCGCTCGCGGGCGCGGATCTGCGCGCCGGCCGGCTGGTCAAGCCGTTCGAGATCGAAATACCTGTCGAGCTTTCCTTTTATATCGTCTGCGAGCGCGGCCGCGAGGCCGAGCCGACGCTCGCCACGTTCCTCGGCTGGCTGCGCGAGCAGGCGACATCGATGGCGTCCGCAAGCCAGGTGTCGGCATGAAGCGCGACAAGACAGCACCCACGGAAGAGATCGAGATTCGGCCCGTCACGCCCTATCGCTGGGCGGACCTCGAACGGCTGTTCGGCCCCCGGGGCGCCTGCGCTGGCTGCTGGTGCATGTACTGGCGTCGGTATCACAAGGATTACGAGAGCGGCAAGGGCAATGGCAACAAGCGTGTGCTGAAGCGGCTCGTCGCCGAGCGGGTGCCGGGCGTGATCGGATATCTGAACGGGGAGCCGGCCGGCTGGTGCTGCGTTTCGCCGCGCGATGAGTTCGTGCGGCTCGAGAAGTCGCGCATCCTGAAGCCGGTGGACGATGCGCCGGTCTGGTCCGTGGTCTGCTTCTTCGTCGCGCGGGCGCATCGCCGCACGGGCTTGAGCGTCGAAATGCTGCGCGGCGCCGTCGATTATGCGCAGCGAAGCGGTGCGAAAATCGTCGAAGGATACCCGGTCGATGCGGAGAAACGCGGCGTGCCTGCCGCGTTCGCGTGGACCGGCACTCAGCGAGCGTTCGAGGCAGCCGGGTTCAAGGAGTGCGCGCGCCGCTCACCGACGCGCCCGATCATGCGGCTGAAGGTCGCGTAATCGACGCACAGTCTGTAGGCCGAGATGACCCCGCACTCGGGGGTTCCGGCATTTCTGCCGGCAACGGCCTATGCCGGCCTACGACGCTAGCGGGGTCGAAACCCGCCCTACCGCTGGACCGGCACGATGTCGAATTTGCCCGACGACTCTTCGTAAAACAGCGCGCCTGCTTGCGCGTCCCCGCCGCTCGAGTGCTTCATCCCGCCCGGAATGCGCATGAAATCGCCCGGCCCGACGCGCTTCTCGCCGGCCTCGTCTTCGTACACATAGGCACCTTCGAGAACGACGATCCAGATGTCGTTGGTATGCGTGTGCACGCCGTTGTCGACACCCGGCTCGAACCGGGTGAATGCGCCGTACGGTCCCGTGGCGTCGTCGCCCCAGAGCAGCGCCTTGGAGATATTCGGCGCAACTTCATCGAATTCCGCATCGTCCGCGGAGACGAAGACCAGTCCTTCGGCATCGGCCGGCTCTTGCTGGCCCAGAACATTGCCACTCGACCACAATACGGCGAACAAGACCGCCACAACCGAGACCGCGATTACATCTTTCATATCGCCCTCCTTTATTATCGTTCTGCCTGACAGGCAGTCGAAGCTCGGGTTTCTTGTTATGCCGGATCGACCGCGGGCGCCCAAGTATAGCCGACAAATTGCCGCCGTTATTGAGGTGCCGCCGGTTGCAGGAGCTGACCTTGCATGAGCTGTCGCTTCGGGAGGCCGCAAGACTCATTCGAGTCGGCGATCTGACCGCTGAAGCTTATGCGGAAGCGCTGCTCGACGTGTGCGAGGCCTGGCGCTCGCTGAACGCCTTCATTTCGCTCGATCGCGACGGCGTGCTGCGGGCAGCGCGTGCCGCCGATCGCGCGAAGCGGAGCGGTCGTGCAATCGGGCCGCTGCACGGCATTCCGATCGCCATCAAGGACGTATTCGACGTGCCCGGTACGCCGACGACGGCGGGGACGCCGGCGTTCCGCGATCACATGCCGCGAAGGACCGCACGCCTGGTTGAGATCCTGTTCGACGCCGGCGCCCTGATGCTGGGCAAGACGAACCTGCACGAAATGGCGTTCGGCATCACGAGCGACAACGAGTTTACCGGCGCCGTTCGCAATCCCTACGACGTCACGATGTCGGCCGGCGGGAGCAGCAGCGGCAGTGCGGCGGCCGTGGCGGCGCGGATGACGCCTGTCGCGCTGGGATCGGACACCGGCGGGTCGATCAGAATACCGGCGGCCCACTGCGGCATCGTCGGCTTTCGGCCTTCTGCCGGCCGTTATTCCGTCGCGGGCATGTTCCCGTTGAATCATACGCGCGACGTGCCTGGACTGATGGCGCGCAGCGTCGAAGACATTGCTTTCCTCGATCAGGTTCTGACGGGCGCCGAAGACCCGCAACGCACCGATCTGCGGAAGGTACGCATCGGCCTGCCGCGGGATTATTTCCTTTCCGCACTGGACAGGAGAACCGCCGCGGCGATGGAAACGGAAATCGAACGGCTGGCCGCATTCGGCGCCGTCTTCGTTTCGGCGGCCCCACCGGACTTTGCCAGCGCCCGCGCAGCGACGGCGGAACCGATCATGACATGGGAAATGCCGCGCGATGTTGGACGGTACCTGGTCGATTCCGGCTCGCGTCTGAAGTTCGACGAGCTGGTGTCGGCGATCGTCAGTCCGTACGTCAAATCGGAGCTGAGCGAAATTCTGTCCGATACCGACGAGCTGGAGAAACGCTACCGCCACGCCGTATCGGTCGCGTTACCCCGCCATCGTGCGGAGTTCGAGGCTTATCTGCGAGACAACGATTTGAGCGCGCTTGCTTTTCCGACCACACCCTTGCCGCCTACTCCGCTCGGCGAGAACGAGACGGTAACGCTGAATGGTCGACGCGTGTCGGTCTGGGCGACGCTGCGCAATTGCGTCCCGGCGACGCTGCTGGGCGCTCCGGCCCTCAGCCTGCCGATGGCGATGACCGGAGACGGCTTGCCGCTGGGACTCGAACTCGACGGCTGGCCCGGCAGGGACAGGGAGCTCCTGGCGCTCGGGCTGGCTTGGGAGCGCGAAGCATCGCGAGCCCTGCCCGCTCCGGAACTCGCGACGGGTCGGCATGCCTATGGACGATAAGTGGGGATGAAAGTCAGCGACAGGAGGTCACGCAGCATGAATGCAGAAGAGTTTCGCCGTTTCGGCCACGAGCTGATCGACTGGGTCGCCCGGTACCGCGACGGGCTCGAGCAGCGTCCGGTCATGAGCCAGGTCGAGCCCGGTGCCGTCAAGGACCGGTTTCCGAAGGCGCCGCCTGCGAAAGGCGGCGGCCTTCCCGACGCGCTCGAGCGGCTCGAGCGCGACATCCTGCCCGGCATCACGCACTGGAATCATCCGTCGTTCTTCGCGTATTTCCCTTCGAACACCTCGTTCGCCTCGATCCTCGGCGATCTCGTCGCCTCCGGCCTCGGCGTCCAGGGCATGAGCTGGCAAACCTCGCCGGCTGCGACCGAGGTCGAGGAAGTGACGATGAACTGGCTGCGTCAGATGGTGGGGCTGTCCGACGCCTGGACGGGCGTCATTCACGATACTGCCAGCACGGCGACCTTGTGCGCGTTGCTGTGTGCACGCGAGCGTGTCTCGGAGTTCAGCCAGAATACCGGCGGGTTGCAGAGCGTGCCGGCGCCGCTCGTCGTGTACACCTCGACGGAGGCGCACAGCTCGGTCGAAAAAGGCGCCCTGCTGGCCGGGTTCGGCCGCAACCATCTGCGCTGCATCGACACGGACGCCGAGCACGCCATGGTGGCCGACAAGCTGGAAGACGCGATTCGCGACGACCTGCGCGCCGGCAGAAAGCCCTGCGCCATCGTGGCCACAGTGGGAACGACGTCGACCACCGCGGTCGATCCCGTTCGGGACATCGCACGCATCGCCACCGCGCACGGGTTGTGGCTGCACGTCGACGCCGCGATGGCCGGCACCGCAATGGTCCTGCCGGAGTGCCGCGAATACTGGGCGGGTATCGAGGATGCGGACAGTCTCGTGTTCAATCCGCACAAGTGGATGGGCGTCGGTTTCGATCTGAGCGCGTATTTCGTGCGCGACGTCGAGCATCTCGTCGCCGTGATGAGCACGCATCCCAGCTACCTCAAGACCGTACAGGACGGCACGGTCAGAAACTATCGCGACTGGCACATCCAGCTCGGGCGCCGGTTTCGCGCGCTGAAGCTCTGGTTCTTTCTGGCCGACGTCGGCGTTTCAGGCTTGCAGGAGCGGATCAGACGCGATCTCGACAACGCGCGATGGCTGCGCGATCAGGTGCTCGCAAACCCGAAGTGGGAACTGATGGCGCCGGTGCATTTCCAGACGGTGTGCATCCGTCACGTGCCCGACGCGCTGGCGGACGATGACCCTGCAATCGACCGGCATAATCTCGAGCTCGCCCATCGAATCAACTCCAGCGGTCGAGCCTATGTCACTCCGGCCTTGCTGAACGGGCGACAGATGATCCGCGTCAGTGTCGGCGCCGAAGCCACGGAGCGCCACCACGTGGCGGCGATGTGGGAGCTGCTCGGCTCAGCCGGGGTTGCCGGAGACTCACAGGTCCACGCGCGCAGGAAGCTGTCGACGAAAATCCGCTCCTGACAATCCGGCGCCCTTATGCCGGCCTGCGACAATTCCCGGACAGCCATCGGCCCGGAAACGGCCGAGTTCTGTTCGACGCAGGCGCTCAGTACGTCATTCGCCAGCACTTGTTCGCCGTGTGCCGGCCCAGGCCGAACCTCGAACCCGCGAAGTGCGCCAGGCAAGCCTGCACGGCCAGCGGCGACCAGTCCGACTGCTCGCCGGCTCCGGCACCCGCTTCAAAGGACGTCGATCTCTTGGGCCCGGCGTCCCGCTCGATGCCTCGGTCTCCCACGACGGCCCTCGCCTCGGACCGGACCGAGTCCGAATCGAGAAAGGACACAACGGCGCCGTTGTCGATCAGGCACTCGGGGACGATGATCTGATTGCCGATGAAAACGAAAGTGTTTTCGTGTTGCACGCCTTGCAACATAGCGGCTGTTTCGTTGGCAGGCGGGGTCACGCAGCCCGAACCGAGGGCGGTCAGGAAGAGCAGAGCAAAGCTTCGGTGTGACATTGCGGATTTCTCCCTCGGCAG